>NZ_JBFAWH010000075.1:0-12098 GCF_040680235.1 Streptomyces sp. NPDC052101 | reverse complement strand
CCGCCTGGTCATCGACGGTCACGGACTCGGTCACGGTGTCAGTCACTTGATGTCTCTTCCATGATCATCAATTACACCGGTGAGCGTACAGACCCACGGCGCCCGGCCCGGCCCGGTGGTGCGTACCGAGTTTTGGGACATGTTTTACGTGACCGGGTGCAACTGCGGGCCGTGTCCTGGCTGTCCGACAGGGCACGGGCCCGTCAGGGCCGAAAGGATCTAGAGAGCGGGGCAGGTCGTGGGACGGCGTAAGGGCGGCATAGGGATCGCACTCGTCACGGGCGCGATGCTGGTGGGCGCGAGTGCCTGCGGCGGGGGCGGCGGCACCAAGGCGAGCGCGGACGATGCGAAGGCGCCGGGCAAGCCGGGTGCGAGCGCCTCTGCGGCGCCGTCGAAGCCCGCGGGGCCGCCGATGCTGCTGGACACGATCGCCCCGCAGCCGGGAGCCACGGTCGGGGTGGCCATGCCGGTCTCGGTCCTCTTCACGAATCCGGTGGCGGTGAAGGCACGGGCCGCGGTGGAGAAGCACATGAAGGTGAGTGCCTCGCAGCCGGTCGTGGGTGCCTGGCACTGGTTCGGCGACGGCAAGCGTGCCGACTGGCGGCCGCAGGCGTACTGGCCCTCCCATACGAAGGTGAAGGTCGACGTCGACATCAAGGGTGTCGGCAACGGCAACGGACGCTACGGTGTGCGCAGTTACACGCATGCCTTCACCATCGGTGACGATGTGCGTGCGGATGTGTCGGTGACCGGTCACACCATGAAGGTGAGCCGCGACGGCCAGCCGGTGCGGACCCTGTCGATCAACGCGGGCAGCCCCCAGTACCCGACGTGGAACGGCACGATGGCCGTCATCGACAAGGAGGAGAAGGTCCACATGACCTCCTGCAGTGTCGGCATCAGCTGTGACAAGTCCAGCCCCAACTACTACGACCTCACCCTGCCCTGGGACATCCACCTGACCGAGTCCGGCACCTACGTGCACTACTCGACCGGCGACCCCACCCCGGGCAGCGGCAGCGCCCGCGGCTCCCACGGCTGTGTCCACCTGTCCATGCCCGACGCCAAATGGTTCTACAGCCAGGTCAAACAAGGCGACCCCGTCACCATCACCGGCTCCACCCGCGCCAAGGCCGAACCCGACAACGGCTACGCCGACTACAACCTCACCTGGGACCAATGGCTCACAGGCAGCGCCTCCGGACAAGGAACCACCGCGACCCTGTGACACGCCCGGGCGGCAGCGCCAGCACCCGATGACGCCGACCCTGCACGGCGATCGCGAGACCACCGCCCAACCCGCCCCACCGGGGCCGGCCCGCAACGGCCGGCCCCTTTTCGGGCACACCCCATCCGCCCCACCCCCGGTCAGGTCATCAGCGGACAGGACACCGCACTCCCCCCGTGAGCACCGTCACCCCACCCGGCCACACTCGCTCCCGGCGGGCCGGGGGACGTAAACGGACGCACGACGCCGCAGGGGCAGACTCCCCCGATGACAGACGGCACGAGCGCGCGACTGCGGACGCCCGCCGGCCCCCACCACACGCCTGGACATCCCGGCCCGCGGCCGCAGACACCGCCCCGACCATGAAACCGGCGAAAACGGCACCTGACCAGGCACGGACCAGGACAGACACAGGCCGGCTTCTGACTGCGCCCTGCGCAGCCCCGCGTGTCCTGATGCCGGCACACCGGCGGGGTGACGCACGCCCCAGGCGCCCTTTCCTCCCCGTTTCGGCCCGAGCGTTCACATAACCGCCCACAGAACCGATCCCGCCAACCCCCACCCTCCCCGCGGCGTGAGCTGACCGCTCTCTTCCAGCCGAACCTGAACCCTTGCCGCCCCCGGTCAACCACAAAGCTGCGACGAGGCTGCCCGGCGGGCGCACGACGGGACCGGCACAGGCAGAACGGGGCGCGGCGCTGGCACCACTGGCTGCGGCCATCAAGGCGGGCTGTCTCCGGCGTGGTTGGAACGCCGGCTCAAGCGTTGCTGTCTGAGGCCGTGGCGGGTTTCGTGTGGAGGACTTCGCGGGCCTGCTCCGCGGCGCGGGCGATGCTCTCGGAGACGAAGTCGACGAAGCGGGCGATGTTCTCCAGACGGACCGCGGCCGGGGTGCCGGAGCCGAGGACACCGACGCCCTGGCGTGCGGTTTCGGCGAGCTGGGCGGCGGAACGGGCGCTCGCGGTCATCGACTGGTACCAGACGTCGTCGTCGACGACGTAGCGCTCGCGGCGGCGTTCGTCCCGCTCGCGGCGGATGAGGTCCTGACTCTCGAGGAACGCGACCGCCTTGGAGACGGACGCCGGGCTGACCTGGAGGCGCTGGACGAGTTCGGACGCGGTCAGGCTGCCCTCATCGGTGGTGTAGAGGCAGGTCAGTACCCGGGACATCATCTTGGGCAGACCCGACTGCATGAGCAGCGTGGTGAACGACTCCTCATAGGCGCGTACCGCCTCGGCGTCCCGCCCGAACGCCTGCCCGGGCCCCGGCAGGCCCCTGGGCGTGGCCTGCCGGCGCCGGTGCGCACGGTGCGCGGTGGCGCGGTGAGCGATCTCGGCGCGGTAGGCGGTGGGGCCGCCGTTGCGCATCACCTCACGCGTGACCGTGGAGGTCGGACGCTCAAGACCCCTGGCGATCTGGGCATAGGCGAGGCCGTCGGCCAGCCCGAGCGCGATCTGCTGACGTTCCTGCTGGGTGAGTCTGCCTCCCGGCATCACAACACTCTCCATCCATGCTCAAACGACCCCTGCCGTGACCAGCATAGCGTTCACCTCCAAGCCATTGCAACGACCGAAACGACAGGGTGTTGCGTTAACCCTCAAGCCGTTGCAACGATTTCTCGCTTTTCACCTGCAGTGATGGCGGTTTGGCGCAACAGGTCTGTTGCTTGATCAGTGAATGCAACGTAGCGTTTCCATCATCGGAAACAGTGAGCCGGAGGAGCACACCATGCAGAAGAAGCAGAACGCCACCCACACGTTCGACACCCCCGCCCCGATCCTGGTCATCCTCGACGTCCCCGCCGGGAACATCCGCTTCATCGCCGCCGACCGCCCCGACACCACCGTCGAGGTCCTGCCCGCCGACCCCTCCAGGAACCGCGACGCCAAGACCGCCGAACAGACCCAGGTCTCCTACACCGACGGCATCCTGCGCATCGAGACCCCCACCGCCAAGAACCGCCTCCTCGGCGCCTCCGGATTCCTCGAAGTCACCGTCCAACTCCCCACCGGCTCCCGCCTCGAAGCCAAGACAGCCAGCGCCGAACTGCGCGGCGTCGGACGCCTCGGCGACGTCACCTACGAAAGCGCCCACGGCACCGTCAAGCTCGACGAAACCCACAACGCCCACCTCACCCTCCAGGCCGGCGACATCACCGTCGGCCGCCTCGGCGGCCCCGCACACATCACCACCCAAAAAGGCGACCTGAACATCACCGAAGCCCAAACCGGCACCGTCACCCTGCGCACCGAACACGGCCACATCACCATCGGCGCCGCACGCACCACCTCCGCCACCCTCGACGCCCACACCAGCTACGGCCGCATCCACAACACCCTCACCAACACCGACGGCCCCACAGCCCCCCTCAACATCCACGCCAACACCAACTACGGCGACATCACCGCCCGCAGCCACTAACCCACCCACCCAAACCACACGAATCAGCCCCCCGCCGGCCAACAACACCCGGCCAGGGGCTGCCTCACACCAACCAGAAACGATCACAGACACCACCGAGTTAAAGGCCGCCCCGTAAACGATCTCCGAGCCGGTGTGGCGACTGTCCCCTGTTGTCAGCCACTCACTTGGTCGACGACGTGAGCTTGCGCAGGCGGGCGATGCCCCGAGCACGTAGGCTGCCCCGTGGTTCGGCCTAGTCACTGGGGCAGGCTCGCCTGGGGGTGATTTACCTGATAGCTCGTCATCGGTCCGCGGCTGCAGTATCAGTGGCTCGCCGGGTGGGCAGAGTTCTGGGGCTGGTCGCCGCTGCGGCGGCTGTGCTGGCGGCGCTGTTGTTGTCGCCGTTCGTGCTGCAGGACATCTCCGGCTCCAAGGGGGTGGACTGGAACAGGCTGAGTCAGATCGGCGCGGCGTACGGCTTCACGTCGGCGATCGTCTCGGCGCTCGCGTTGGCAGGTGTTGCTGGTTCGCTGATTGTTCAGAACCGGCAGGCCAGGGCGGAGCAGGTCCAGGGGATTCGCAGCTACTACCTTGAGCTGGTCCGCCTGGAACTTGACGACATGGCGCTTTACCAGCCTGTCTGGGGCGCCACGGACATCGCCGATCCCCATGATCGGAAGCGGCATGTCTATGCCGACCTCATGATGAACTACGCGTGGATGGGCTACGAGATCGGGACGATCCGCGAGTCTCTCCTGCGGGACATGCTGGCGGGGATGTTCACCGGAGAGGCTGGGCGGTACTACTGGAGCAGGGCCCAGACTTCATGGACCGCCAGTTCGTCCGGTAGCCGCATCGGTCGTCGCTTCCTGGCCATCGTGGGCGAGGAGCACGCTCGC
This sequence comes from Streptomyces sp. NPDC052101, assembly GCF_040680235.1. Taxonomy (NCBI): domain Bacteria; kingdom Bacillati; phylum Actinomycetota; class Actinomycetes; order Kitasatosporales; family Streptomycetaceae; genus Streptomyces; species Streptomyces sp. NPDC052101. The sequence goes on along the minus strand of NZ_JBFAWH010000075.1, from coordinate 7,568 downwards.
GCTATCGCCGCCGGACCGCCGACTCGCACGGCCGTCGCCCCCGGCCCGCCTGACGTGCCTGCCACAGGAGGGGCGTCCGCATGGCGGACATCGGTCGGCGCCCTGATCGGCCTGGGGACCGGCTTGGCGCTCGGATCGCTTTTGCGTAGTCGGCGCTAAGGGCTGTCGGCACGGGTTGGATGATCGCGGTGTGTCTGGTGTGATCACGCGTCGGAGCCGTCTTGGACAGCCCCGTTCTCTGGGCTGAGAAGCTGTTGCCGTACCGAACTTGATAGGTATGTTTCCCCAGTTCAGGCATGATGTCGGTTGCGACGAGGCAGGCTCGGACCGTCAGGTTGTCTCGTCGGTGGAGGTGCCAGGTGCCGTCGGGAGCGGTGACTTCTGGAGGAGCGGGAGTTGGCCGCGCGGGAGCGCGTGCAGGTACTGCGGGACAAGGCGGATCGGGTGCTGGCCGAGCTCGCCAAGGCTGAAACGGACTGGCAGGGGTGGCTGATCGCCCGGCAGCGTGTAGGCGAGGTCCTGTCCGCGCCCCGATCCCTGGAGGCGAGCGGGGTTGATCCGGTCCCGGTCGGGCAGCCCAGCGGGCCGGAGCCGGAGCCCGGCCACGAGGTGCCTGCGCAGGTGACCGCGCCGCGTGCCGCGCGTGCGGGCTCGATAGTGCAGTGTGGCGGCCCGGGCTGTCGTCGGCCGTCCTCGCGCTGGACTACCAGTGGATCTTGGCCGTGCTGGCGGAACGCCGTTCGGACCGGGACGGGGTGACGACGTGCCAGGAGATCGCCGCCGTGCTGGGCTTGGAGCTGTGCCCAGCCGGTGGAGGGTGTGCGGTCGACGATGAAGCGGTTGACCGGCCTGGGCTGGGCTCTCGAGCCGTCCCCGTGCCGTTCCACGCTCTCCGACGGGCCAGCCTGCGGCGCATGAGCCGGGTCATCGACGACAGCACCATCTCGTCGTGGACGGCGGGCAGGGTCTCGCAGTCGCGCACCGGCCGGCGCGGCGAAGGAGAACGGGACGGCACAGGACGGAACGACCAGCTCGGTGTGCGCTCCACACACCACCGCTGCGGCGGACCAGGCGCTGAGCGCGCCGGAAGGAGATCCGGGTCGGGCGCCGCGGTATCTCGGCGGTAGTGGCGGCGTGGGGCGTCCGTCCGCGGCGACACGGGGGCAGGGTCTGTCCGACAGGGGAGGCCGAGAACCCGGTAGGTCCAGCCGGACGTCCGCCAGCGGATGGGGTCGGGACCGACGCGCCCGCCGATGATCCGACCGACGAGTGCGCGAGCTGGTCAGCCCTTTTCGTTGGCGGTGCCTGCCGTGAATTGAATGGCATCCTGGCTGGGTGGCGCTCCGAAGTGGCGGCGATAGTCTCGGCTGAACTGGGATGGGCTGTCATATCCCACGGCGTATCCGATGTGCGTGATATCTTTCGGATTCGCCGCAAGAAGAAGCCGAGCCTCGTGGAGTCTGATCTTCTTCTGGTACTGGATAGGCGTTGTTCGGGTAACGGCCTGAAAGTTCCGGTAGAAGGCAGACGCACTCATCCCGGTCAACGCCGCCAGGTCTTCCACACGGAACGGCTCTCTGTAGTTGTCTCGAATCCACTGCACGGCTCTGGCGATAGGGGAGAGCTTGCTGTCGGTGAGACCGATCTGGCGAACCGTCGCACCGTGCTCGCTGGTGATCAGACGCCAGAGGATCTCGCGCTTGAACAAGGGGGCGAGCACGTCCGTGTCGCGTGGTTGGTCGAGCAGGCGCACCAGGCGCACGGTGGCGTCGAGGAGTTCGTCGGAGGCGTTGCTAAAGGCAACGGGGGGTGGCGTGGTGTCATCGCCGTGCGGAAGGGTGCCCGGGGTGGCCTGCAGCATCACCTCGGCAACCTCTGAGGACTGCAGAAGCAGGCACAGACCCAGCGCCGGCCGCTCCGGGGTGGCCTCGATGGAGTGGCACTTGAGCGGCATGGCGATGGATGTGACCAGGTATTGCCCTGCCTGAAAGTTGTGCACATGCTCGCCGTACGCGAGACGTTTGGCGCCCTGGGCGATCAACGACATGCGCGTTCCGTTCGCCGGCGGCAACAGCGAACCGGCCACCTCCCGGCCGATCAGCAGGTTCTCGATAGCAGTCGTTGTGTCGTCTCGGGCGTGACGGGCGAGCAGTGCGCGCAGTTCGTCCAGCAGCATGGACCGATTGAAACATTGATGCCGGGGAGAGGTCCAGGAATTCGTTCCGCTCATGCGAATCGCAAGCCCAGTGAAACGAACGTCAGGTCATTAAGAAACACCCCCCGCGGCCGGGCGTGCAGGTCTTCTGCCATGCCGCCAACGAACAACTATGGGCTTCACGGCTTCCCTGGAAACTCAGTGCAGGGGATCGTGCCGGGAGTAAGGATCACCCTAGCCAGTGCGCCAGGACGATGACGCATCCGAGGATGAATTCCAGGGCGGCGAAGGAGAGGAATTCTTTCGGCCGGATGGGCAGGCCCTTCAGGGCGATGGAGAGCATCCGCCCGGCGAACCCGAGGAAGATCGGGACTGCAAGGAAGTAGACGAGTACCCCCTGCGTGCGGATCGTCAGCGCAGCCCAGGCGAAGAGGGGAGCCCAGCCGATGTAGACGCCTGCCATGAAGCGGTGTATGTGGTCCGCGGTCGCATCGCCTCCGCGGGCTCCCTGCACTAGTTGCAGACCGGAGCCAGCGATGATGACGGCCGCTGTCAGTAGCAGGCAGACCATGACGGTGACGTCGGCGGGAGTCAGAGAGGTGTGGGCGGCAGCCATCATGAATCCATCGCTTGTCTTGCTTGTTGGCCCCAGGTGTTGGCGTTCAGGCCTGCTGAGTGGGGCGTACGAGCAGTTCGGCGACGGCCACGTGCCGGGGGCGGGTGACGATGTAGCCGACGGTGTCGGCGATGTCGTGGCTCTGCAGCCGTTCGATGTCGCCGAGGGCGGCGGTGATCTGCTGCTGGATGACGGCCGGGTTGTGGCCGCGGAGTTCGGTGTCGACGCTGCCGGGCTCGATGACGGAGACGCGGACGTGCTGGCGCGTGAGTTCCTGGCGCAGAGCCTCGCTGAAGGCTCCGACGCCGAACTTGGTGGCGCAGTACACGGCGGACATGGCAAAGGCGCCGCGGCCGGCGAGTGAACCAATGTTGACGATGTCGGCGACCTGACGCGGCGCTTCGACGGCTGCCTTGACCAGGTGGGGGACGGCCGCGTGGGTGGTGTACATCAGCCCCATGAGGTTGATGTCGATCATGCGCCGCCAGTCGTTCAGGTCCGCGGCGGGGGCGGGACCGAGCAGCATGAGACCGGCGTTGTTGACCAGGATGTCCAGGCGGCCCAAGCCCTCCACGGTCTGCTCGACGGCTTGCGCGGCGGCCTGGGCGTCGGTGATGTCGGCGGGCACGGCCAGGGCCTGACCGCCGGCGCCGGTGATTTCCGCGGCGAGGTCGGTGAGCCGGTCCTCGCGGCGGCCGACCAGGGCCACGGAGGCGCCCTCGCGGGCCAGCTCAAGCGCGGTGGCGTGTCCGATACCGCTGGACGCTCCGGTAACCAGGGCGACGGTTCCTTCAAGACGACGAGTCATGGGTTCGAGCCTTTCGATGAACGCCCACACGGCTGCGGGCCGTACAAGCCCCCGAACAGCAGAGTCCGGGGAACTGCGATCAATCACTCAGTGTATCCAGCGGTTACATGTTGTAATCGCTTGAGATGGCTGCTCCCGTCCGGGCCGGTTCAGCAGGTCAACCAGTTGGTCATCCATTCCGGGCCTGTCGATCAAGGTGGTATCGAGGCCGAAGCTGGCGATCACGGATGCTCCTCCGCCGTGCCGAGAACAGTCGATTCATTCGACCAAGATGACCTGCGAAAACGTTAGAACGATGCTCCCTTGGACTTGCACGATCCTGGCGAATATGAAGGCCTCGTGGGTCTGCTGGCGGAGCGGGAGCTAACCGCTCGGGAGCGCGTGGGGTGCGTGAGGAGGCGGACCGGGTGCTGGCCCAGCTCACCGAGGCGGAATGAGACTGGCCGGAATGGGCCGATCTCCCGGCAACGCGTCCGTACCGCGAATCTGGGATGTCGACGTGTCCGACCCGGTCCCGGCCGGGGACTCTTGCGCGCCGGAGCCGGAACCCGAGTCGGTGGCGGACGCGCCCGTGGGGGTGCCCGTGACACGGCTGGGCAACGGAGCAGGCCCCGTGCCGGGTCGCGCTCGCCGACGGGCCAGCCTGCGGCTCATGAGCCGGGTCATCGACCACAGCACCATCTGCTCGTGGACGGCGGGCAGCGTCTCGTAGTCACGAACGAGGCGGCGCGAACGCAGCAGCCAGCCAAGCTTGCACTCCACCATCCAGCGCCTCGTTATGTGGAATCAGGTTTGTCAAGCTCCTGCCGCGCGAGGAGAGGTCGGCCTCTGGGAGCGGGGCCTGAGTCGGCATCCATTCAAAGTCTGCTCATCGAGTGCATCTGGGGCGCCGTCGCGGGCTGCTTGCCTCCGGTCAGGTAGCGCCGTTGGAGGCGAGTGAAGGCGGTGGGGCTGGGGCGGTGCGGGAGGAACTCCTTGATCTGCTGGGCGCATTCGCGTGGGCTGGCCGTGCTGGTGTCGCACTCCAGGTCGTAATCGCCGTGACGGTGGACCAGGTCGTACTGGTGCGCAGCAAGGCCCTGCGGGCGGTCGCCCCGGGCCTGTTCGCGGCGTGCTAGTTCGTCCAGCGCGCAGTGGATGCCGACGAAAAAGACGTCCTCGGGTCGCAGCACTGTCAGACAGTCGAGCAGTCGCCAAGGCTCGCTCAGCACATGGTCGACGACGATGTCGTTGCCAGCCTCGGCCATGGCCGCGATCGAACGGTGGAAGCCCATCCGGGTGCGCCGCAGCGCGGCGTCGAGCTCCTCCGCTTCAAGCTCCCGCTTGCTGCGCATCGAGTTGAAGGCGTCGACCGCCAGGTGGAAGAAGACGCCGTCGTCCAGGATGCCCAGAAGCTCCCGCGCGACGCTCGACTTCCCTGAGCTGGATGTGCCGTTGAGGAAGATGATCCGACCAGGTGTCATACCCGCATGGTCACATGGTGCTGCTGTGGCGCCGCGTTCAGGGGATCTTCAGCGGATCTCGACGCCTGCCAGGCCTCAGGGCTTGCTCTGGCGAACATCAACGATCGGCAGCAGCGTCGCGGCGGCGGGGACTGCAATGCGACACCCCGGCCTTGGCACCTTCGGCCGGTCACCGCTTCCCTGACATGCTGCTGTCCCCTTCGGCTTTCACCTCCACGTAAGTCAGGCGCCCCAGGAACAATCCTCCAAGTTCCTCCCGAGTGTGTCGGGGATACAGCAAAGTGCCTCGCGGCGCACGCCGCTCGTACACGGTCTTCCACCTGCCGAAACGCGTCGGCAGATCCCGCCACGGCCCCCCCGGTGCACTGCCGGCAGAGAACCCCATTTATCACTCTGTGATGGCTCACCCCCCGGCTGACCGGACTTCCCCAACTCTCCCTGAGAGACGCCCAGTTCACCGAGGGAGGGGATGCCCATTGGCCCTGTCCCAGTCCGAACCACTTCGCCTGCTGGAGTCACTGCGCTCGGCTGAAGGACTCGAACTCGTCCGCAGTGTTGCCGAGCAGATGCCGCAGGAGCTGATCAAGGTCGAGGCCGCGGCGAAGATCGGAGCCGAACAAAACCTAGCCGATCCGTTCGGCCAGGGCGACGATGATTCCCGAAGGGCCGCGGAGGTTGCAGAGTCGGTAGATGTTCTCGTACTGCGCCACCTCGCCGAGGAGTTCGGCGCCATGGCGGCGCAGGCGGGCGATCGTGTCATCGATGTCGTCGACGGCGAACATGACACGGTGCAAGCCCAGAGTGTTGGGTGGCGGGTTGACCGGTCCGGCAGTGATCGCCGCAGGGGTGTAGAACTTCGTCAGCTCCAGCTTGCCGTGGCCGTCCGGGGTGCGCATCATCGCGATGGCGCTGCGGACCCCGTCGAGGCCGACCGTCTGGTCTGCCCAGATTCCCTCGATCTGCGCTTCGCCTTCCAGCTCCATGCCGAGCTCGGTGAAGAAGGCGATGGCCGCCTCCAGGTCGTCGACGACGACGCCTACGTTGTCCATCCGCTGAATCGTCACAGGGCGCTCCTTCTTCGTCGCGCAGTCCGTTCTGCTACTGGTACCCCTGGGACGAAGCCAGTGCCGCATTCTCGACACCCGGAAGTGTCGATGTTTTGGGTGCTTCACCGTCCCGACGGCCTACGGCTCGCGATCGCCTACCCGGCCGCACTCCACCTCTCGAGCATCCTCATCTGGAACCGACGCTGACCAAAGAGACAGAAACCTAGCTGCTCAGACCTGATGACCAGGTGACTTCCGTGTACGCGGAGCGGAGCCACCGCCCTCGATCGCTGTCGGCGATGGCTGAAAAGGGAGGACTGGGCGGAGATCCGCCGGCTCACCGGGCCGAACAGATGCCGGTGACAGCGATCGCGGACGACGCGCCGCACAAGTACCAGCGGGCGCCGACGTGCTCGATCGTGGACGCAGCCACCGAACGCCGCGCCCACTCTGCCCCGGACGGGCTGATCCCGTTGACCGGCAACGAGATCCAGCACCTGTTTCACCGTGCTGAGCAGCCCAGTCCACGACCTCGCGCATAGGCTCCGCTGGTCACGCTGGCGCCGGCGACATCAGGCCCGTGCGTGCAGCAGCCACTACCGGCGCCGGGCCCTCCAACAGTGACCTTCCCGGTCATGGCACTAGCTTTTCCCTCGTCGGTCTTGAGCGACGTGGACGGGAAGGAGCACGGATGAGCGTGATGGGGACTTGGGTGGTCGGCGTCGTGGCGGACGATGCCCTTGAGGAGGCGCGTCGCCGATTCCCCGACGCGGCAGGCGCCCACGGCGCGTGGCCGGAGTCGTCCGCCGACATGAGCCAGTGGCGCGAGCGGTTCGAGCCCGCAGGGTTGTTCGACGAGACGCCCGAGCGGCCGTCGCGCACCGACGAAATCGTGCGTTTCGCCGAGGCCGTCGAGAGAGTCCGGAACGATGAGACCGAGGCGGACGAGTTCCAGGACTATCTACTTAACGCGGTCCCCCAGCAAGAGAGCGAAGGCCTGTTCTGCGCCGCCGTACCCAGAGGTGACGGCGCTGCGGCGCTCATGTGGGGGCTCGGCCTCGACACGATGCTCCGACTCCCAGGCTGCTGCGGGCAGTTCCTGTTCGATGTCGCCCAGGTACGGGCCGCGCTTCCCGCAGCCGAGCAGGCGCTCGTCCTTCACCCGCCGCGTCGGGCACACGTGGCCGCCCGGATCAGGCTATGGCTGGACGAGATGGCTGACGACCCTAACTGCGACACCGACGATCTGATCGACGGCCCGCTTCGGGTGCTGCGTTACGCAGCCCGCACCGGAGTTGGCGCGGTCGGGCTCACCCTTTGGTACTGACAGCAACTCGGGGACGCCGCGGCCCCTGTTGGCGAGATCACGATCTACGGCTGGAGTACTAATACTCCAGCCGGACTTCTGTATTTCTGCTGGTCAACGGCTTGGCGGTGGGGAGTGTAGCGGGGGTGCGGCATGCGTGGGACGGTCTTGGGC
>NZ_JBFAWH010000074.1:0-12190 GCF_040680235.1 Streptomyces sp. NPDC052101 | reverse complement strand
GAGGAGGGAGTCGACGGTGGGGGTCCCCCCGCGCGAGCGCAGTCGAGCGCGGGGGAGCGTCGGCGACCGACGACAACGCGGCTGGGGGTCCCCACTCCCTTGAGGCAGTGGGGGAGTGCGTGCCGGACGCCGCGGGGCAGGCGGGAATCCGACGACAGGCCCTAGGGGAAGCCGGTCCGGGAGACGTTCCCCGGGGAGGCGGGAAGCCGGCGGGCCGGGTCCGACGCAGCGGGCCCGGCCCGCCCTCGCGAACGGGTGCCACGCGCCACGCCGACGCCCCGGCGCACGCCTTTGTGGCGGCCGTGTCACAAACGCCCTCTTTGTGTCACGCGTGTCTCACGTACGCGGGTTGTGCGTCACACCGCGCCCACAGGCGCTGTCCTCCGGTCACTCTGCGTCGTTCACCGGACACAGGCCTGGTGATCGCCAGCGCAACGCCCGGCTCCCCCGACGGCCGCCCCCGGTCGCCGCTGTGGCACGCGCGGAGAGGTGCGACTCATGACCGACCAAAAGCTGTGGTCCTACAAGGAGATCGCGGCGCACATCAGAGTGCAGCCGGACACCGTACGGTCCTATCGCAAGCACGGGCTGCTGCCTCCGCCCGACCACGTGGAGGGCGGCAAGCCCTACTGGCGCGCCGACACCGTCCGCGCCTGGGTCGCCTCCCGGCCGGGCAACCGCGGGCGCCACCCGGACGCCTGACCCCGGCGGGCGCGACCCCGCCGCTCAGCCCCGGGCCCACGGCTCGATGACCGTGACGCCGGCCCCTCGTGCCGTACCCATCGCCGCGAGGGCCGCCGGTGTCGCGTCGAGCGGGATCGTGGACGTCACCAGGAGTTCGGGCCGCAGCACGCCGGAGCGGACCTGGCCGAGCATGCCGGGGTAGGCGTGGGCGGCCATGCCGTGGCTGCCGAGGAGTTCCAGCTCCAGGGCGATGGCGCGGGCCAGCGGGACGGGTGTGGTGCCGTCCGGTGAGGGCAGCAGGCCCACCTGGACGTGCCGGCCGCGGCGGCGCAGGCCGTTCACGGAGGCCGCGCAGGTGGCGGGCGAGCCGAGCGCGTCGAGGGAGAGGTGGGCGCCGCCACCGGTCAACTCGCGGACGACGGCGGCCGGGTCGGTCACACCGGTCGCGTCGACGCATTGCGCGGCGCCGAACGTCCGTGCCAGGTCCAGGGCTTGGGGTGACACGTCGACGGCGACCACCCGGGCCCCGGCCGCCGCCGCGATCATCACCGCCGACAGCCCGACCCCGCCGCAGCCGTGCACCGCGACCCACTCCCCCGCCGCCACCCGGCCCTGCCGCACCACCGCGCGGAAGGCGGTGGCGAAACGGCAGCCGAGGGCGGCGGCGGTGGCGTACGCCATGTCGTCCGGGATCGCCACCAGGTTCACGTCGGCGTGGCCGAGCGCCACGTACTCGGCGAAGGAGCCCCAGTGGTGGAAGCCCGGCTGGGTCTGGCGCTCGCACACCTGCTGGTCGCCCGCCGCGCAGGCCGGGCAGCTGCCGCAGGCGCAGACGAACGGCACCGTGACCCGGTCGCCGGGCCGCCATCCGGTCACCCGGGAGCCCACCGCCTCGACGACACCGGCGAGTTCGTGCCCGGGCACATGCGGCAGCGTGATGTCGGGGTCGTGGCCCATCCAGCCGTGCCAGTCACTGCGGCAGAGGCCGGTGGCCTCCACCCGGACGACCACGCCGTGCTGCGCGGGTTCGGGATCGGGCACCTCCCGCACCTCGGCCGGTTTTTCGAACTGCTCGAACACCACGGCTCTCATGGGCCCACCCTGCCACGGTGACCGCCACCCTCACACCCCGTCTCCTCCCTCTCCTCCACCGGTGCCACCGGCTCGCCCGCGCCGGGCCCGAACCCGGCCGGCGTCACCCCCGGAGCGCCACCCGGACTGCGCCGCCCGGTACATCTGCCTACAGTGCGGATAAATCGCCCAGCAGCGCTCCGAGGGGACCGACGTGAGCCACCCCCCGCCTCCGGGCACGCCCAAGGCCCGCATCCCCGGCCCCCAGCAGCCGCCACCGCCGTACCCCCGCATCGGCGCCGGCCTGTGGCGGCGCTGCCTGGGCGGCGGGCTCGCCCTGTGGGCGCTGGCCGCGTGGGTCACCTACGAGACGCGGACCAGCACCCTGCTGCCGACGCTGATCCTGCTCGGCGGCTTTCTCGTGCCGGTCGTCTTCGTGCTGTGGGCGTACGAGCGGCACGGCCGGGACCTGGGCGTGAGCGCGATCCTCGGCTGCTTCCTGGCCGGCGGGGCCCTGGGCGTACTCGGGGCCGCGCTGATGGAGTCGTATCTGCGCCATCCCTCCCTCGCCCTGTTCGCCGTCGCCGGCCTGACCGAGGAGGCGGCCAAGCTCGCGGCGCTGGTGTTCGTGCTGCGCCGGCTGCCGTTCCTGCGCGGGCCGCGGGCCGGACTGGTGCTCGGCGCGGCCGTCGGCTTCGGCTTCGCGGCGCTGGAGAGCGCCGGGTACGTGTTCGCCGCGGCCGTCTCCGCCGAGGGCGTCGGCCTGCGCACCCTGCTGGAGACGGAGATCCTGCGCGGGGTGCTCGCCCCCTTCGGGCACGGCCTGTGGACCGCGGTCGCCGGAGCCGCCCTGCTGTCCCGGCGCCGCCTGAACGGCGACTTCCGCATCGCCGCGCCGGTGTACGGCACCTACCTGGGCGTGTCCCTGCTGCACACCCTGTGGGACTCCACGCACGGCCTCGCGATCTGGGCGGTCGCCCGGCTGACCCGCGTCGGACCTCAGCCGCGGCTGTTCGCGCAGGGGTACCTCGTCCGGCCGAGCCCCGAGCAGGAACACCTGTTCACGTTGTTCTCGGTGGGCGGGCTGGCTCTGGTGGCCCTGGCCGGGGTCGGCTGGGCGCGGTCACTGACGCGCCGGGAACCCTCTTGGAGAAATACCCCCTAGGGGTATAGTGTGAGGAACATGGGGTTCCCCCGCGGGCCCCATTGGCCCCGCACGCCTCGACGAGGAGTAACGACATGACCGCCCACACCGACACCCAGGGCTCCGTCACCACCGTCTACAAGGTGACCGGCATGAGCTGCGGCCACTGCGAAGGCTCCGTCTCCGGCGAGATCTCCCAGATCCCCGGCGTCAGCTCGGTGAAGGCCGTCGCGTCGACCGGCGAGGTGACCGTGGTCTCCGCGGCCCCGCTGGACGACGAGACCGTGCGCGCCGCCGTGGACGAGGCCGGCTTCGAGCTGGCCGGCCGGGCCTGACAGGTCCCGGCGCCCGCGCGGGATCCGAAACCTTTCCCCGACCGGGCCGTGCCGACCAGCTGATACTGGATCCGTACGGCTCGGTCCGATGTCTGGAGTCCGGACATGACCAGCACCACCGCAGAGAACGCGACCGCGATAGCCCCCGCCTCCGAGGTCGAGCTGCTCATCGGCGGCATGACCTGCGCTTCCTGCGCCGCCCGGGTGGAGAAGAAGCTCAACCGGATGGAGGGCGTCAGCGCCACCGTCAACTTCGCCACCGAGAAGGCCAAGATCGCCTTCGGCGAGGGCGTCCATGTCGCCGACCTGATCGCCACCGTGGAGAAGACGGGGTACACCGCCGAGGAGCCCGCGCCGCAGCAGCCGCAGCCCGCGGCGGCTCCGGAGACCCCCGAGCGGGATGCCGAACTCGGCGCGCTCCGCCACCGCCTGCTCGTCTCCGCGCTGCTCGCCGCGCCCGTCGTCCTGCTCGCGATGATCCCGGCGCTGCAGTTCGACAACTGGCAGTGGCTCTCGCTGACCCTCGCCGCACCCGTGGTCGTCTGGGGCGGCGCGCCCTTCCACCGGGCCGCCTGGACCAACGCCCGGCACGGCGCCGCCACCATGGACACCCTGGTCTCGGTGGGCACGCTGGCCGCGTTCGGCTGGTCGCTGTGGGCCCTGTTCTTCGGTGACGCGGGCATGACCGGCATGCACGACGAGTTCCGCTTCACCGTCTCGCGCATGGACGGCGCCTCCACCATCTATCTGGAGGTCGCCGCCGGCGTCGTCGCCCTGATCCTGCTCGGCCGCTATCTGGAGGCCCGCTCCAAGCGGCGCGCGGGGGCGGCCCTAAAGGCGCTGATGGAGCTGGGCGCCAAGGACGTCGCGGTACTGCGCCACGGCCGCGAGGTCCGTATCCCGGTCGGCTCCCTGGCCGTCGGCGACCGGTTCGTCGTACGGCCCGGCGAGAAGATCGCCACCGACGGCACGGTGATCGAGGGCGTCTCCGCGGTGGACGCGTCCATGCTGACCGGAGAGTCGGTGCCGGTGGACGTCGGTCCGGGCGACCGGGTCACCGGCGCCACGGTCAACGCGGGCGGCCGGCTGGTCGTCGAGGCCACCCGGGTCGGCGCCGACACCCAGCTCGCGCGGATGGCGCGGCTCGTGGAGGACGCGCAGAACGGCAAGGCCGAGGTGCAGCGCCTCGCCGACCGGATCTCCGCGGTCTTCGTGCCCGTGGTCATGCTGATCGCGCTCGCCACGTCCGTCGTCTGGCTGGGCCTCACCTCGGACGCGGCCTCGGCGTTCACCGCCGCCGTCGCCGTGCTGATCATCGCCTGCCCCTGCGCCCTGGGCCTCGCCACGCCGACCGCGCTGATGGTCGGCACCGGGCGCGGCGCCCAGCTCGGCATCCTCATCAAGGGCCCCGAGGTGCTGGAGTCCACGCGCCGCGTCGACACGGTCGTCCTCGACAAGACCGGCACGGTCACCACCGGCCGGATGACCCTCCAGGCGGTCCACGTCGCCGACGGCGAGGACGAGGGAGAGCTGCTGCGCCTCGCCGGCGCCCTGGAGCACGCCTCCGAGCACCCGGTCGCCCGCGCGATCGCCGCCGGTGCGGAGGAGCGCGCCGGGGAGCTGCCGGTGGTCGAGCAATTCGAGAACGTCCCCGGGCGGGGCGTACGCGGGCGCGTGAACGGCCGTGAGGTGGCCGTGGGGCGCCTCTACGACGTCCTTCCGCAGGAGCTGGCCCGCGCGGCGCGCGAGGCCGAGCAGGAGGGGCGTACGGCCGTCGTGGCCGGCTGGGACGGCCGGGCCCGCGGGGTGCTCGCGGTCGCCGACGCGGTCAAGGAGACCAGCGCCGAGGCGGTACGCGAGCTGCGGGCGCTCGGACTCACGCCGGTGCTGCTCACCGGGGACAACCGCACGGTCGCGGAGGCGGTCGCGAAGACCGTCGGCATCGACGCCGAGAACGTGTTCGCCGAGGTGCTCCCCGAGGACAAGGTGGATGTCGTACGGCGGCTGCAGCGCGAGGGGCGGACCGTGGCCATGGTCGGCGACGGCGTCAACGACGCGGCCGCGCTCGCCACCGCCGACCTGGGCCTCGCCATGGGCACCGGCACGGACGCGGCGATCGAGGCCGGGGACCTGACGCTGGTGCGCGGGGACCTGCGGGTGGCCGCGGACGCCATCCGGCTGTCCCGGCGGACGCTCACCACCATCAAGGGCAACCTGGTGTGGGCCTTCGGCTACAACGTGGCCGCACTGCCGCTGGCCGCCGCCGGACTGCTCAATCCGATGATCGCCGGGGCGGCGATGGCCTTCTCCTCGGTGTTGGTGGTGACCAACAGTCTGCGGCTGCGTCGCTTCCGCTGAAGTCCCGCGGGGTTACCGGCGGTTCACCGCAAGCGGAAGTAAGAGACCCCCTAGAGTCCGACGCGAGCCTCACATAAGCTCTTCACAAGGCTCGCGCATCATCCTTACGCTTGGGCCCCGATCGTCGATCGGGGCTCTTGCGCACCTAACGGACATATGCAAGAGACGCAGATCACAGTGATGCGAACGTAACCATCGAAGGGGTTCGAAGGTCTAAGTTGGCGATGTCGGTTCGGCGTCTTGGGGGGCGTCAGCCGGCATCTGGGGATGTCTTGGGGGACTTCCTCAGAGATGCGTTGCCGGGGCACGCACACCGGGGAGCTTTGAGCGGCCCTCCCAGCGTGCGTTGTCCCGGCAGATCGCACCGCATCACTGGAGCAGGGCGAGTTTTGCTCATTCTGCTCACCGACAGCGATTCAGGCGCTGTCCTCTCCGAGCGCCCGGCCGGATCCCGTGGGGGGAATCCGCACCGGGACATGGGAAGGCGCCCTGGTCGTCGGCCCGTGGGGGGACCGGCGACAGGGCGCCTTCCGCTATGTTTCGCTTTCTTTCGTGGCTCGGTTCGCCTCCGGAGCGCCTTCAGCCGGCGCCGAGACCACGACCGTGCTCAGCCTCTCGGGTCTCCGCGCGCTCGCGCCCTCACCACCGACGCCACTGGCGACCAGGAGAAACGACCCACCGGGCACCAGCCGAACCGGCACCCCTCACCGGCAGGTGTCAGCGCTCCTCAACCGGGACGAAGTCGCGCTCGACGCCGCCCGCGGCTGTGCCGGCCCGGGGGACACCCCCCGGACCCCCGGCCGACCTCCGAGCCATCACCGACCCACCCCGTCAGACCGACCGACGCCACCGGCGACCAGGAGAAACGACCCACCGGGCACCAGCCGAACCGGCGCCCCTCACCGGCAGGTGTCAGCGCTCCTCGACCGGGACGAAGTCGCGCAGCTCCACGCCCGTGTAGATCTGGCGCGGGCGGCCGATGCGGGAGCCCGGCTCCTTGATCATCTCGGTCCACTGGGCGATCCAGCCCGGGAGCCGGCCGAGGGCGAACAGGACCGTGAACATCTCGGTCGGGAAGCCCATGGCCCGGTAGATCAGACCGGTGTAGAAGTCGACGTTCGGGTAGAGCTTGCGCTCGACGAAGTAGTCGTCGGAGAGGGCGTGCTCCTCCAGCTTCAGGGCGATGTCGAGAAGCTCGTCCTCCTTGCCCAGCGCGGAGAGCACGTCGTGCGCGGCGGCCTTGATGATCTTGGCGCGCGGGTCGAAGTTCTTGTAGACCCGGTGGCCGAAGCCCATCAGGCGGACGCCGTCCTCCTTGTTCTTCACCTTGCGGATGAAGGTGTCGACGTCGGAGCCGGAGTCGCGGATGCCCTCCAGCATCTCCAGCACGGACTGGTTGGCACCGCCGTGCAGCGGGCCCCACAGGGCGCTGATGCCGGCCGAGATCGACGCGAACATGTTGGCCTGGGACGAACCCACCAGGCGGACCGTCGAGGTCGAGCAGTTCTGCTCGTGGTCGGCGTGCAGGATGAGCAGCTTGTCCAGCGCGGCCACCACGACCGGGTCCAGCTCGAACTCCTGAGCCGGGACCGAGAAGGTCATGCGCAGGAAGTTCTCGACGTAGCCGAGGTCGTTGCGCGGGTAGACGAACGGGTGGCCGATCGACTTCTTGTACGCGTACGCCGCGATCGTCGGGAGCTTGGCGAGCAGCCGGATCGTGGAGAGGTCGCGCTGCTTCTCGTCGTGTGGGTTGTGGCTGTCCTGGTAGAACGTGGACAGCGCCGAGACGACCGAGGACAGCATGGCCATCGGGTGGGCATCGCGCGGGAAGCCCTTGTAGAAGTTCTTGACGTCCTCGTGCAGCAGGGTGTGCCGCGTGATGTCGTTCTTGAACGTCGAGAGCTCGTCGACGGTGGGCAGCTCGCCGTTGATCAGCAGGTACGCCACCTCGAGGAAGGTGGAGCGCTCGGCCAGCTGCTCGATGGGGTAGCCGCGGTAGCGGAGGATGCCCGACTCCCCGTCGAGGTAGGTGACGGCGGATTTATAGGCGGCCGTGTTGCCGTACCCGCTGTCCAGAGTCACCAGACCGGTCTGGGCGCGGAGCTTCCCGATGTCGAAGCCCTTGTCGCCGACGGTGCTGTCGACCACCGGGTAGGTGTACTCGCCGTCGCCGTACCGCAGTACTACAGAGTTGTCGCTCACGTCTTCCCTCACCGACGTAGTGCCTCATCTTCGAGGTGCCCTGACTGTCTCTACCATCCCCCATTTGGCTCAGGAGAGTGCACTCGGGGTCGACCATTGGGCCCATTGGCGGCACTCAGTGCCGCCAACTTGCCCATCCTGCCCCCTCGGAACGGCATCTGGAAGTGCTCTGTGACCTTCACGACTCATTTGATCGATCATTTTTTGTGATGCAGATCGCTGTGCCTGCTCGGTCGCAGGTCAGGACCCGTGGAGCCGGAAGTCCAGTGCTGTGCAACGCCGTCCCGCCGACACCGTGCGCACGGCCTGTCCGATCGCCTTGCGTGAACCGACGAGAACGACCAGCCGCTTGGCCCGTGTCACCGCCGTGTACAGCAGGTTCCGCTGCAGCATCATCCATGCTCCGGTCGTGACCGGAATCACCACAGCGGGATATTCACTCCCCTGCGAACGGTGGATGGTGACCGCGTACGCATGCGCCAGTTCGTCCAGTTCGTCGAATTCGTACGGAACCTCCTCGTCCTCGTCCGTCAGCACCGTCAGGCGCTGGTCGACCGGATCGAGCGCGGTGACGACGCCGACGGTGCCGTTGAAGACACCGTTGTTCCCTTTCTCGTAATTGTTGCGAATCTGGGTGACCTTGTCGCCGACACGGAAGACCCGGCCACCGAACCGCTTCTCGGGCAGGTCGGGGCGGCCCGGGGTGATGGCCTGCTGGAGCAGCCCGTTCAGGGCGCCCGCCCCGGCCGGGCCCCGGTGCATCGGCGCGAGCACCTGGACGTCCCGGCGCGGGTCGAGCCCGAACTTGGCCGGAATCCGGCGCGCCGCCACATCCACCGTGAGCCGGCCCGCCTCCTCCGTGTCGTCCTCGACGAAGAGGAAGAAGTCCTTCAGCCCGTCGGTCAGCGGATGCTGCCCCGCGTTGATCCGGTGCGCGTTGGTGACGACACCGGACTGCTGGGCCTGCCGGAAGACCCGGGTGAGCCGGACGGCGGGGATGGGACCGCCGTCGGCGAGCAGATCGCGCAGCACCTCGCCCGCACCCACGCTGGGCAACTGGTCCACGTCCCCCACGAAGAGGAGGTGCGCACCGGGCGGCACCGCCTTGACCAGCTTGTTGGCGAGGAGGAGGTCTAGCATGGAGGCCTCGTCCACCACCACCAGATCGGCATCGAGCGGCCGGTCCCGGTCATAGGCGGCATCTCCGCCGGGCCTCAGCTCCAGCAGCCGGTGGACGGTGGAGGCCTCGGCGCCGGTCAGCTCGGCGAGCCGCTTGGCGGCCCGCCCGGTGGGCGCGGCCAGCAGCACCTTGGCGCGCCTGGCGCGGGCCAGCTCCACGATCGAGCGCACGGTGAAGGACTTGCCGCAGCCGGGTCCGCCGGTCAGCACGGCGACCTTCTGGGTGAGCGCGAGGCGCACGGCGGCCTCCTGCTCGGGCGCGAGATCGACCCCGGTGCGCGCCTTCAGCCAGCCGAGGGCCTTGTCCCAGTCGACGTCCTGGAAGCCCGGCATCCGGTCGTCGTCCGTACGCAGGAGGCGCAGCAGCTGGGCGGAGAGGGACAGCTCCGCGCGGTGGAAGGGGACGAGGTAGATGGCGGTGACGGGTTCGGAGTCGTCACCGCCCGGCCCGGGCACCCTCTCCCGTACGACGCCCGGTTCCTCGCCGTCCTCTCCCGGCTCGGCCAGCTCGGCGAGGCACTCGATGACCAGCCCGGTGTCGACGGCGAGCAGCTTCACGGCGTCGGAGATCAGCCGCTCTTCCGGCAGGAAGCAGTGCCCCTGGTCCGCGGACTGCGACAGCGCGTACTGCAGACCGGCCTTGACCCGCTCCGGGCTGTCGTGCGGAATCCCGACGGACTGGGCGATCTTGTCGGCGGTGAGGAACCCGATGCCCCAGACGTCGGCGGCGAGCCGGTACGGATGGTCCTTGACGACCGAGATCGACGCGTCCCCGTACTTCTTGTAGATCCGCACCGCGATGGACGTCGACACCTCGACGGTCTGCAGAAAGAGCATGACCTCCTTGATCGCCTTCTGCTCCTCCCAGGCATCGGCGATCTTCTTCGTCCGCTTCGGGCCCAGCCCCGGCACCTCGACGAGCCGCTTGGGCTCCTCCTCGATGATCCGCAGCGTGTCCAGGCCGAAGTGCTGGGTGATCCGGTCGGCGAAGACGGGCCCGATCCCCTTGACCAGCCCGGACCCCAGATAGCGCCGGATGCCCTGGACGGTGGCGGGCAGGACGGTCGTGTAGTTCTCGGCGTGGAACTGCTTGCCGTACTGGGGGTGCGACCCCCAGCGGCCCTCCATGCGCAGCGACTCCCCTACCTGGGCGCCGAGCAGCGCGCCGACGACCGTGAGGAGGTCTCCGCCGCCTCTTCCCGTGTCGACCCGGGCGACCGTATAGCCGTTCTCCTCATTGGCGTACGTGATCCTCTCCAGCACGCCTTCGAGCACGGCGAGCCGACGCTCGCCGGTCTGTGTCCCCGCCTGTTGAGCCATGATCCGACGGTACCGGTGGGGTGTGACAGCGGGTTACCGCTCCTGCAGGTTCTTCAGGGCTTCGAGGAAGGTGGTGAAGGTGGGGGTGGGGAAGGTGAGGGTGGCTCGGGCGGGATTCTTGGAGTCGCGGATGGCGACGTACGTGGGGGCGGTGGCTATCTCCACGCACTCGTTGCCGTCGCCCTCGCCCGAGTAGGAAGACTTCCGCCAGTTGTCCATGGGGGGCCTCACAGCTCTTTTGCCAGCCGGTGGATGAAGTCACGGGACTCGGTCGGTCCGAGTGACGCACCCTCCACCATACGGAAGCGCGTTCGATAAATGTTGAGCTGGGCCTCAGAATCGATAAGGACTGTGCCATGAGGCGCGTCCCGTACGACCGTATCCAGCTTGGACATGGGGCCACCGACGTACGTCATCGCGCTTGAGGCGGCGAAGCCGTCGAGGTCGAAGGGGATGACGCGCAAGGTGACATGGCCCGCCTCGGAGAGTTCAAGGAGACGGGCGAGCTGGGCCTTCGAGGTGACACGGTCGCTGACTCTGATGCGAAGCGCCGCCTCATGGATCAGCGCCTCGTACGGAATGGTGATCTGCTGGCGCGCCCTTCGGTGCTGGATGCGCAATTCAAGCTCTTCATGGGTGAGTTCAGGCAGCCGGGACGAGAATACGGCGCGGGCGTAGTCCTCCGTCTGCAGCAGGCCTGGAACGTACAGGATCGCCACGTGACGCAGGAACCGGGCGTGATGCTCCAGCTCGGACAGGTCCAGGAACGACGTGGGCAGCAGACCCCGGTACTCCTCCCACCAGCCGCGCACCCGATCGGTAGCCATGGAGACGAGCGCGGTGATGAAATCCTCGTCCGTGCAGGCGTAGTGGGATGCGAGGCGGCGGAGTCGCTCTTCGCTCACTCCCTTAAGCCCCGACTCGATGTGGCTGATCTGGACCCTGTTCGCCCCGAGCAGCGCCGCCGACTGAATGGCGGTGAGTCCAGCCGCCTCCCGAAGCCTGCGCAGTTCGACCCCCAGGCGCACCTGACGTGCTGTTGGTTCGCGCCTTTGGACCATGAGTTGCTTCTCCTCTTTCGGGGGTGGATCACACGATCAGCTTGCCACGGGTTACAGGTTACCCCTACCGTCGGTGACGTACCGCATACGCAGTGGAAGCGCACCGCGATTACGACGATGCCACCCTGCGCGAAAACCCCACTCACCAACCGGAGTTGATGACGCATGCCCGAAATCGAGTCCTGGGACTACACGCTCTACGTCCCCAACGACCTCAGAGCCGTGACGGTGTGCCGCCGCACCCTGCGCCTGATCCTGACCCTGCACGGGCTCATCGGCATCGTGGACACCGCGGAACTGCTCGCGGCGGAGCTGGTCTCCAATGCCGTACGGCACACAAAGGGGCCCGCCGCGCTCAGGGTCCGCCGCACCCCGGAGGGCACGGTGTGGATCGGGGCCTGGGACACCGACCCCGCCCCGCCGGACCCACCACGGCCCCTGGAGCAGGTGGCTGAGCTGGAGGACGGAAGAGGTCTGGGGTTGGTGAAGGCCTGTGCGGAGTACTGGGGGTGGCAGCCCACGGCCCGGTTCGGGGATCGAGGCAAGTACGTGTGGTGCGAACTTGCGGCGGCGTAGCTCGTTGATCACCGCGATGGAAAGGAGTTTCAATGACCGGGTCAAGCCGCCTGCGCGGTCGGCGGGGCGGAGGTGAAAACGCGGTTGTCGCGCAGCAGGGCCCACAGCACGCTTGCCCGTCGGCGAGCAAGGGCGATGACAGCCTGAACGTGCCTGAGTCCTTCACCGCGCTTCTTGAGGTAGAAGTCCCGGCTCGGCCCTTCGCGCATCATGCTCGTCTGCGCCGACATGTAGAACACCCTGCGAAGACGGCGGCTGTA
>NZ_JBFAWH010000073.1:0-12629 GCF_040680235.1 Streptomyces sp. NPDC052101 | reverse complement strand
ACCACGGCGACGCGGTGGTGTCGGTGCGGGTGCGGGCCGCCGGTGACTGGGATCCCGGGGCGTACAAGGCCGCCTGCCCGGACGGGCTGCGGCTCATCGGCCTCGGCCACACCAGTGGCCGAGGCCTGTGCACCGACAGCACCGGCGGCGGCCCGGCCGATCTGCGGGCCGCCTCGGGCGGCCAGACGGTCGTCACCGACGAGCGCTATGTCCCGGCCGGCGGTGACTGGGCGTCGGGGTACACCAAGCTGCAGTGTCCCGAGGGCAGTTTCCTCATCGGGCACAGCGCCCGCGGCGAGCGGGTGTCGGCGGCTCTGTGCGTGCCCGCCCGGAGCCCGCTGGCGGGAGCGAGCCGCACGGTGTGGTTCGACCGGTCCGACAACCGGCCCGCCGACGCCGCGGGCGGTGACTTCGCCTACGGCGACTACAAGGGTCAGTGCGGGGACGGCGAATACGCCGCCGGAATCGCCTACACCACCCGGGTGGGCAGTCGCCCGGGGCCCGCCGCCCTACTGTGCCGCCGACTCCCCTGAGGCAGCCGTGGACGGGCGGTCGGCGGCCCCTGCGACAAGCAGCAGGAGGGCGTCGACCAGGTCGTCCAGGGGACTGCCGGTGGCCAGCCGCCGCAGTTGCAGGCCCATCACGAGGGCGACGGTGGTGGCGGCCAGGCGTTCGGCGTCCGGGACGCCCAGCGCGGTGAGGATCCGGGCGGCGAGCAGGTCGTAGGCCCGGAACGCCTCGGCCGCCGCTGCCCGCAGCCGTTCGTCACGCCCGGCCTGGAGGTACAGCTCGAACGGCGCGAGATGGGCGCTGTCCAGCGCGGAACCGCAGCCGACCTGGCCGGCCAGGGACGCCGCGTCCTCGACGGCGAGGCCCTCCGTCTGGCACTGCTCGGCCAGTTCGGTGAAGTGCCGCGCCTCCTCGCGGACGAAGGACAGCAGGCTCTCCCGCAGCAGCTCGTGCTGGGTCTCGAAGTGATAGGTGACCGAACCGAGGGACACGCCCGCTTCCTTGGCGATCCGCCGGTTGGTGACCGCCGCGACTCCGTCCTCGCCGATGATCCGCAGGACGGCGGTGATGATGCGCTGGCGCATCGGGGCGGGGTGAGCGGCTTGCGGCATGGTGTGCATTCTTCCATCACCGGCAGGCACGGCGGCCGGAGCCGGGTGGCGGATCGTCCGGAGCGGTGGACAAGGCGGCCCGGGCTCCCTAGTGTTCGTTCGAACGAACAGGACTGGAGGATGGTCGTGCACATTGCCGGGTCAACCGTTCTGCTCACCGGCGTCACCGGTGGCATCGGCGGCGCGCTCGCCGCAGAGCTGTCCGCTCGGGGCGCCCGCCTCGTCCTCACCGGCCGACGGGCCGAGGCGCTCGAACCCCTCGCCGAGCGCTACGGCGCCCGGACGATCGAGGCCGATCTGGCCGACGCCGACGACGTGCGGAGGCTGGCCGAGGAGGCCGTCGGCACGGACATCCTGATCGCCAACGCAGCCCTGCCCTCCAGCGGTGACGTCCTCGACTACACGCCGGAACAGATCGACCGGGCCCTCGCGGTCAATCTGCGCGCCCCCGCCGTACTGGCCCGGCTGCTGGCCCCCGGCATGGTGGCCGCAGGACACGGCCACATCTGCTTCGTCGGCTCCCTGTCCGGGATGGCGGCCACCAAGTCGTCGTCCCTCTACACCGCGACGAAGTTCGGGCTGCGCGGCTTCTCGCTGGCCTTCCGCCAGGATCTGCACGGCACGGGCGTCGGCGTCTCGATCGTCCAGCCCGGTTTCGTACGCGAGCTGGGGATGTTCGCGAAGACGGGCTCGTCGACACCCGGCGGTGTCCGCACCGTCTCGCCGGAGCAGGTCTGCAAGGGCGTGGTACGGGCGATCGAACGCGATGTCGCCGAGGTCAATGTGGCACCGCCCGAGCTGCGGTTCCTCACCAAGGTCGCGTCGCAGTTCCCGGGCTTCGCGGAGCGGGTGCAGCGGCGGGCGGGCGCGGAGCCGGTCGTGAACGCGATCGTGGCCGCGCAGCGTTCGAGCCGCTGAGGCACCTGTCGGGCCCGCTCCGGTCGCCGTGGCTCAGCGCTGGCTCGCGGGAGCGTCCGGCAGCGGTGACCGGCTGCCCTCGCAGGCGTAGACGATCTCCACGGACCCGCCCGGCAGGGCGCGCTCACGCCGGAAGGCGAGCCCGACGGACGGGTCGAGCGCGGGCGTCAGCCGCGTCCCGCCGCCGAACAGCAGCGGCACGACGACCAGCTCCAGTGTGTCGAGGGCGCCGAGGGCGTAGAAGGTCTGGATCGTGCGCGGGCCGCCGACGAGGTGGACGTCACCGCCCCGGTTGGCCGCGCGGATCTTCTCCAGCAGCCGCTCCGGGTCATGGTCGGTGACGACGTGGTCCGGGCTGCCGGCCGGCCGGTGGGACCCGAGCACGAACACATCGAGGTCCGGCCAGGGCCAGCGGCTGTTGGTCAGCGCGGGCTCGAAGGTGGTACGGCCCATCAGCGCCGCCTCGCACCCTTCGAGGAACTCCCGGATGCCGTGGCTCTCACCGGAGACGAAAGCCGGGTCGGCCGTCAGCGCCGGCCAGCCGGCCGGTGTGGTCACATAGCCGTCGGCGCTCATGCTCACGCGGGCACGGATCTTCATGTCGTCTCCCTGTTCGGTCCGTCCGTCCGAGGCGGTTCGCGCCTCCGTCCGAGCGTCGAACGGGACACGCGCGCCTCGACACATCGCCCGGGATGTCTCGGAGCCCGCTTGTCAGTCCCTCCCGCGCTGTGGAAAGATCCACTGTGCTCGACAGCACATCCCATTACTTCTCTTGAAGGACTGAAGTCCATGATTGCGGCGTTGCCCAGCGGCCGCCGTCGGTACTGAGCCGTCTGCCCCGAAGCAGCGCTCTCCGGTACCCCTCGCGTTTTCTCACGGCGGTCCGACGACGCGGTGTCCCACACACCGCCCGCCTCCTCGCAGAGGCCGTTCCCGTATCCCCGGCCACGCCCCGGCCCCAGCCGCCCGTGGCCGCCTTCACCGTGAGGTCTTCACAGTGCGCACCGATGTCCAGAGCTTTGCCGTCGCCAACCTCCTGCGCCGCCCGGCGGCACAGGAGGTTGGCGGCTTCGTCGTGGGGTTCGACCCTTCGACGACCAGCCCGCACATCAACTACGCCACCCCCGTCCCCGGCGCCGAGCCCACCGACCGGGACGTCGCCGACCTGATCGCCGCGTTCCGTGAGCGCGGGCTCAAGCCCCGGCTGGAGTTCGCCCCGGACGCCGCGCCCGCCGTGGAACCCGCGCTGCGCCGGGCGGGTTTCGGCGCCGAGGCGGTGCACGAGTACCTGGTCTGCACCCCCGACACGCTGACCGTGCCCGGCCCCGGCTCGGCCGGTCCGGTCGAGGTGGCGGCCCCGGCCACGGACGCCGACTACACCGCGATCGACATCGCGCTGGCCGAGGCCTTCGGCGGCGAATGGGAGCCTTCCCCGGGCAGCGCGGCACGGCTGCGGCGGACCGAGGACAGCGGCGGGGCCGTCCGGTTCGTCCGCGCCCCCGGCGGCGGCTGCGCCGGCGGCGCCCTCTGCTCGGCACCCGCCGAGGGCACCGCCGAACTGGCGGGCGTGGGCACCCTTCCCGCATACCGAGGGCGCGGTATCGCGGCCGCGGTCACCTCGACGCTGGCCGCGACCATGTTCGGGCGCGGAGCACAATCCGTGTGGCTGGAGTACTCGGGCGAGGGCTCCCGTCGCGTGTACGAGAGGGTCGGCTTCCGGCCCGGCGGCACGCGTCTGTACGTCTCCCTGGAAGGGTGACCCGCGCGGCCGGCGAGGACGGGGACCGCGTCCTCGCCGGCGCACGAAGTCAGCTCTCCCCGGGCACGGGGTGGTCCTCGACGAAGCGGCGGATCTCGTCCGTGAGGGCGGCCGGATTGTCCAGCTGGACCAGGGTGCGGGCATCGGGGATCTCCACATAGCGGGAGTTCGGCAGCAGTTCGGCGAGCCGGCGTCCCGTCGCGGGCGGCATCATGCGGTCCTCGGCGCCCCAGGCGACCAGCGCCGGGCGGGTGAACTCCGGGAGGTGCCGGGCCGCTCGCAGATAGCAGTCCTTCCGGGTCGCACGGAGGAACTTGGCGAAGTCCCGGCGGATACGGCGGTCCGTCAGCAGCGGGCCGTACCAGCGTGCGATGAGTTCCTTCGGCAGCCGCGCCTTCGCCATTCCGCCGAGGGAGGTCTGCATACGGTCGAGGGCGGGGAGCCGGAAGGACTGCACGAGGAGGAAGATCCCACCGGGGACCTTGCAGACCACGGACAGGATCCTGCCCTGAATGCCGGGCGGATAGTTGTCCAGGGCCTCGCAGGAGGTCAGGACGAGCCGCGCGATGCGCTCGTCCCGTACGCCGACGAGGAGTTGGGCCGTACCGGTGTCGTTCTGGACGAGGGTGACGTCGCGCAGGTCCAGGCGGTCCATGAACTCGGCCAGCAGGCGGGCGACGCCGTGCGCGGAGAGGTCCGCGTCCGGCCGCATCGGACGCCGGTGGCTGCCGAGGGGCAGTACCGGGACCAGGACACGGAAGTCGGGGCGCAGGGCGGAGACGACATCGGTCCAGACCGACTCGTCGAAGCCGAGGCCGTGGGCGAGGACCACGGCGGGACCGTCACCTCCGGTGTCCTGGTAGTCGATGCTTCCCGCGCTCAGTTCGATCTCCGGCATGCCCGCGCCTCCGCCCCGGTCGCCCGCCATGACTGCGTCTTGATAGATCGTTCTAGTGACAGAATAGGCGCCGACCGTCCTTTGGCGACAGAGGCTGCCCGGAGGTGCCACCCGTGAGCGACGGCAAGGCCATCAGCACCCATGAGACCCGGCGGCGCATCGTGCACGCCGGCACCGAGCTGTTCCGGCGTTCGGGCTACACCGGCACCGGGATGAAGCAGATCGCCGAAGCGGCCGGTGCCCCCTTCGGCTCGATCTACCACTTCTTTCCTGGCGGGAAGGCCCAGTTGGGTGAGGAGGTGATCCGCACCTCGGGCGCCGTCTACCTGGGGCTCATCACCACGCTCATGACGCCGTACGAGGACCGGGTGGCGGCCACCGCCGACGCTTTCGCCGCCGCGGCCGGCACCCTGGCCGACCTGGACTTCGCCGACCCGTGCCCCATCGCCACGGTCGCGATGGAAGTGGCGAGCACCAACGAGACGCTGCGGCAGGCCACTTCGGAGGTGTTCGACAGCTGGATCGACCATCTCGCCGCCTACTACGCCGAGGGCGGCATCCCCGAGCCCGCCGCCCGGGCGACGGCAGGCTCGGTCATCGCCCTGCTGGAGGGCGCCTTCATGCTCGGCCGGGCCGCGCGCAGCGCCGAGCCGGTGCGGGCCGCGGGTACGGCGGCCGCGGCGATCGTACGCGCGGCACTGGCCGGGGAGTGAGGGAGCCGGCCGGGGCCGTCAGGTCGGCCGGCTCGCCCGGTAGAGGTCGCGGAGCAGGGCGATCTCGGCTCCGTGGTGCAGCACTTCCTGGTTGACCCACCACACGATGTCGAGGAAGGGCTCCTCCGCGTCACTGCCGTAGGGGTAGGCGCAGTACCCCACGGTGTCCAGCGCCGCGTCGTCGGCGCTCAGCAGCGCCTGCCGCCAGGCGGCGGCGCCGGTCCCGAAGGCCGCGAGCGCGCCGGCGGCGTCCCCGCTGACGGAGTGCCCCTCCCGGGTCGCCGAGCGGCTGCCGGCGGTGTGGTCGGCGCGCAGGGACAGCATCTCGGTGAGGTGGCTCAGGCGCCAGGCGGCGGCGAGCGCGGGGTCGATGTCCGAGGTCAGGCCGAGGGCGCGCTCCGCGTCCACCCGGTGCACCAGCGTCTCGAAGAGCATGCGGCGGGCCCAGAACCGCGCGTGCCGGTCCTCGCCCCAGACCCACATCGGTGCGTCGGGATCCGTGTCCCGCAGGACGGCCGCCACGCCGGGCACGCCCGCCGCCACCCAGTCGGGATGGTCCCGGACGTCCTCCGGCAGCCCCAGCTCGACGTCGCGGCTGCGCGGAGGCTCCTGCACCAGCTGGGTCAGCAGGGCGCTGAACCAGCGCTGCAGCGATCCCACGTGCCGGGTGAGGTCGGCCAGGGTCCAGTCGGGGCAGGAGGGTACGGCGCTCGACGGGTCCGCGTCCTTGACCACCTCGGCGAAGCGCAGGGTCTCGCGGGCGATGGCCTCGCGGTAGGTGTCGTACGGCAGGGGATGCCCCGCCCCGTGTGTCGCTGCCATCGGCGGCCGTCCTGTTCTGTGCTCGGCATGGTTTCCGTCGTCGCCAGTCTGGATGCTGGAGTCCGCTCGAAGCCAAATCCTGGCTCAGCGGATCTCCTGTTCGGCCCAGATGATCTTTCCTTCGGCGGTGTACCGGGCGCCCCAGCGGTGGGCGAGCTGGGCCACCAGGAAGAGCCCGCGGCCGCCCTCGTCCGTGCTCCTGGCGTGCCTGAGCCGGGGGGCCGTACTGCTGGCGTCGGAGACCTCGCAGGTGAGACGGGCGTCGCGGAGGAGTCGCAGCCGGATGGGCGGGGTGGCGTAGCGGAGGGCGTTGGTGACGAGTTCGCTGACGATGAGTTCCGTCGTCATGGCCAGCTCCGCGCCGAGGCCCCACTCCGCGACCTTGCCGGTGGCCCGGGCACGCAGGGCGCCGACGGCGGCCGGGTCGGGGGGTACCTCCCAGGAAGCGGCCTGGTCGGCGCCGAGTGTACGGGTGCGGGTCAGCAGCAGGGCGATGTCGTCGGACTGCGGCACGGGCACGAGCGTGCGCACGGCGGAGGCGCACAGCGCGTCCAGGTCGTCCTCGGTGTGCGCGAGGGCCTGCGCGAGCCGGGACATGCCGCGCTCCACGTCGTGGTCGCAGCCTTCGATGAGGCCGTCGGTGTAGAGGCCGAGGAGGCTGTTCTCGGGGAGTTCGATCTCGGTGGCCTCGAAGGCCATTCCGCCCAGTCCGAGCGGGGGTCCGGCGGGGATGTCCGGGAAGCGGGCCGGTCCGTGCGGTGCCACGACGACGGGCGGCGGGTGTCCGGCCCGGGCCATCGCGCAGCGCCGGGTGACCGGGTCGTAGACGGCGTAGAGGCAGGTCGCGCCGATGAAGGTGCTCCGGGCGGCGGTGCCGGCGGCGGCCTCCTCGTCGCTCAGCCGGAGCACGAGGTCATCCAGGTGGGCGAGCAGTTCGTCCGGGGGCATCTCCATGGCGGCGAGGGTCTGGACCGCCGTGCGCAGCCGGCCCATGCTCGCGGCCGCGGAGATGCCGTGGCCCACCACGTCGCCGACGACGAGAGCGATGCGGGCGCCGGACAGCGGGATCACGTCGAACCAGTCGCCGCCGACGCCGCCGGAGGGGTCCGCCGGCCGGTAGCACGAGGCCACCTCCAGCGCGGTGCCGCCCGTCGGGGCGGGCGGCAGCAGGCTGCGCTGCAGGGTGATCGCCGCCGTGTGCTCCCTGGTGTAGCGGCGGGCGTTGTCCACGCACACCGCCGCCCGCGCCACGAGTTCCCGGGCCAGCAGGACGTCGTCGGGCCCGAAGGAGACGGGGTTGAGCGACCGGGCGAAGGTGGTGAGGCCGAGGGCGGTGTTGCGCGCCCGCATGGGCACGGCGATGAGCGAGTGCAGACCGTACTCGCGGATGCGTCGCGCGCGCTCGGGCTCCCGGGTGGCCCACAGCTCGTCGGAGGGGTCGAGGACCGGAATGAGCAGCGGATCACCGTCGATGATCAGGTGCGCGTCGTGGGGCGGCGGAAGGAAGTCGACCCGCTCGCCGATCTGGACGACGGCCTCCGGAGAGCCCTCGCGCACCGAGCGCAGCGCCGCCCGCCGCATCACCGGCCGGGCGGGCGCGGGTCCCGCGTCGGTCAGCCACGCTCCATGGCCCTCGGTGCTGAGCACGGGTTCCAGCAGGTCCACGATGACGAAGTCCGCGAAGCGGGGCACGACGAAGTCGGCGAGTTCCTGGGCGGTCTCCATCACGTCGAGTGTCCTGCCGATACGGGTGCCGGCTTCGTTGACCATGGTCAGCAGCTGCCGGGCATTCCATCGCTCGGTGACGTCCTGGACCATGTAGCAGACGCCGGTGACGGCGTCGACGGCATCGACCAGGGGGAAGAACGAGGTCGAGTAGGCGTGCCGGCGGTTCGGGTCGGCCCAGCTCCAGCCCACGTACTCGTAGTCGGTCACCGGTATGCCCGTCGCCAGCACCTTGCGCATCAGGCCCTCCAGGACCTCCGCCTGCACCCCGGGCAGCAGCTCGCTCAGTCGCTTCCCGAGCCGCTCGTCGCGGGGGACCCCGCCGAAGCGTTCCAGGGTGTCGTTCAGCCAGATGTAGCGCAGCTCGATGTCCATGACGGCCATGCCGACCGGCGCGCGGGTCAGGAACCCGTCCAGCACCGACTGGCCCATGGCC
The DNA here is from genome assembly GCF_040680235.1 of Streptomyces sp. NPDC052101. Classification (NCBI taxonomy): domain Bacteria; kingdom Bacillati; phylum Actinomycetota; class Actinomycetes; order Kitasatosporales; family Streptomycetaceae; genus Streptomyces; species Streptomyces sp. NPDC052101. Next base: position 4,237 of record NZ_JBFAWH010000073.1, on the reverse strand, counting down.
CACCGCTGCCGCTGGGCGCGGGCCGACACCAGGAAGCAGTCGGTGTCGCCGACGCGGAACGACGCCGAGACCCGCAGCTGGATGCCGAGGCTGCGCCCGTCCCGGAGGCGTACGGCGGTCTGCCCGCTCCAGCCGTTTCCGGCGCGGCACCGCGCCACGACACCGGCGAGCCGCACCGGGTCCTCGGGCATGGCGAGCAGGCGCGCGGCGGAGGCGCCGACGACGTCCGACGCCACGTGGCCGAGGAGTGCTTCGGCGCCGCGGGTCCAGCCGACCACGACGCCGTGCTCCGATATCACCGCAGCCGCGTCGGTGGACGCGTCGAAGAGATCACCCGGTCCCCCGGGTGTGGCTGCGGCGAAGTCCTCTCGCGCAGATTCCATCAGTGACACCCATAACCACTATGAGCCTGTTTCTCCGCCGGCGTGCAGGGCTACGGGGCGAGGTGGCCGGGCGCTCCGACGCGTCGCCGTGTGGTGGGGCCGGGGCGACCATGGAAGGACCGGTCGCCAGTGCCCGCGCGTGCCCGTCCGGCCGGTGGAGGTGAACCCGGCATGGCAGTGGACTCCTTCGAAGCAGGCCACGAGGAGCAGCACGCCGAGCTGCCCCGGCCCACCGGGCTGCTGGATGTGCTGAGCGTGGCCGCGGTGGCCCTGGACACCCGCGGCCGTATCGTCTTCTGGACCCCGCAGGCCGAGGACCTCTTCGGGTACTCCGCGGAGGAGGCCCTCGGCAAGCACGCGGCGCGCCTGCTCATCCACCCGGAACATCTGCAGGCCGTGGTGAGTCTGTTCACCGAGGTGCTGGAGACGGGCCGGGGCTGGGCCGGGGCGTTCCCGGTGCGGCACAAGGACGGCGGCAGCCGGCTGACGGAGTTCCGGACCATGCGGCTGCTGGACGACCTGGGGGACGTCTACGCCCTGGGCATCGCGGCCGACCATACGCTGCTGCAGCGCGTGGAGACCGATCTTGCGCTGTGCGAGCAGCTCATCAACCAGTCCCCGATCGGCCTGGCCCTCCTCGACCCCGATCTGCGGTATCTCCTGGTCAACCCGGCTCTGGAGCGGATCGACGGCACTCCCGCCGAGGAGCACATCGGCCGGCATCTGAGGGAGACGCTGCCCTTCCCGGACGTCGACACCGTCGAGTCCGCCCTGCGTCAGGTGCTCACCACCGGCACGCCCCTGCTGGACCAGTACCACGTCGGCCGTCCCCCGGCCGATCCCGGCCACGAGCACGCCTGGTCGCTGTCCTTCTACCGGCTGGAGGATCCCGGCGGACGGGTCCTGGGCGCGGCCGCCTCGGTCGTCGACGTCACCGAGCGGCACCGCGCGGCGGCCGAGGCCGACCGGGCGCGGCGGCGACTGGCCCTCATCGCGGACGCCTCCGCGCGGGTCGGCACCACGCTGGACGTGGAGCAGACGGCCCGTGAACTGGCGGAGATCGCGGCTCCGGCGCTGGCCGACGTGGTCGCCGTGGACATCCTCGACTCCGCGCTGTCCTGCCGTCGCAAGGCCAGACCGGACAACGGCCCGGAGCTGTTCCGCGCCCTCGCCCTGAAGGCGGCGCATCCCACCGTCGCGCTGGGCGCCGCCGACGCTCCCGGCGATGTCGCCACCTATGCGGGCGACCGTCTGGTCACCTTGTGCGTCCACACCGGGCGGCCGGTGCTGGTACGCCATGTGGGGCCGCACGACCTGCCGCGCATCGCCCGGGACGCCGCCGCCGGCGACCTGCTGGCGCAGGCCGGCGTCCACTCGTATCTCGCCGTGCCGCTGATAGCGCACGGCGAGGTGCTCGGCGCCCTCGACCTCAAGCGGACCCGCAATCCGGCGCCGTTCGACGAGGACGACGTCGTCCTGGCCGTCGAACTCGCCGGCCGGGCCGCCGTGGCCATCGACAACGCCCGCTGGTTCCAGAGTGTCCGCAACACCGCGCTCACCCTGCAGCGCAGTCTGCTGCCCGACCACTCGCCGCACCACACGGGCCTGGAACTGGCCTCCCGCTACCAGCCGGCGCAGGCCACAAGCGAGGTCGGCGGCGACTGGTACGACGTCATCCCGCTGGCCGACGACAAGACCGCCCTGGTGGTCGGCGATGTCATGGGCAACGGCATCGACGCGGCCGCCACCATGGGCCGGCTGCGCACGGCCACCTGCGCCTACGCCGATGTCGACCTCGCCCCCGGCGCGGTGCTCCAGCACCTGGACAAGATCACCTGCGATCTGGAGCACTACATCGTCACCTGCCTGTACGCGGTGTACGACCCCCGCACCGGGCAGTGCAGCATCGCCAACGCCGGCCATATGCCGCCGGCGCTCGCGCGCCCTGGCCACCCGCCGAGACTCCTGGACCTGCCGGCGGGTGCGCCGCTCGGGGTCGGCGGCATACGGTTCGAGACCACGATGGTCGCGCTGCACCCCGGTGATCTGCTGGTCCTCTACACCGACGGCCTCGTGGAGACCCGTCAGCACGCCATCGACGACCGTCTGAACGCCTTGCTGGACCTCCTGGGCGAGCCGCATCGGCCGCTGGAGGAGACCTGCGACGTCCTGCTGTACGGACTGCGCAACCCCGACGACCACGACGACGTGGCCCTGCTCGTCGCCCGCGCCCTGTAGGCAGCCGGGCAGTACGCGGCCCTTCCCTGAACCGTGTCGCGTGGTGGACACTCCGCCCACCGGGCCGGCATCGCCGCCCTGGTCGCCCCGCGCTCCCCCGCCCCCTACCGTCAAGGGCTCCCCGGATGCCGATCGCACCTGCCGCCCTGCGCCTGGCCCTCGCCGCCGCGGGCTTCCTGCTCGTCACCACCACCTCGACCGCGGCCTCCGCCTTACCAACGGAGTCAACTGCGCGTGTTCCGCCCTCGGTTGATGCCCCGACCCCGGCCGCCTGGTCTCCGCCGCTGTCGACCCGGGGCCACCTGGTCGTCGACAGCCAGGGCAACCGGTTCCGCCTGAAGGGCGCCAACTGGGACGGCGCGCAGGGCTCATGGACGGGCAGCGGCAGCGTCGACGATCCCGCCGACCATCACGCCGGCCAGGACTCGCACGGCATACCTCTCGGCCTGGACCGGGTTCCGCTGGACCAACTGCTCGGCGATTTTCACCAGTTGGGCATCAACACCATCCGGCTGCCGTTCTCCAGCGAGATGATCCACAGCATCGCTCCGGTGCCCGACAGCGCCGTCGCCGCCAATCCCCGGCTGCGCGGCAGGACACCGCTGGAGATCTACGACGCCGTGGTCGACGCGCTCAGCGCGAGCGGGTTCGCCGTGATCCTCAACAACCACACCAACACCTCGCGCTGGTGCTGCGGCATCGACGGCAACGAACGCTGGAACAGCTCGCAGTCGACACAGGCGTGGGCCGACGACTGGGTCTTCATGGCCCGCCGCTACGCCTCCGTCCCCCGGGTCGTGGGCGCGGACCTGTACAACGAGGTACGGCGCGACGTCCTGGACGACCCCAACTGGGGCCTGGGCGACACCCACGACTGGTACGCCGCGGCCCAGCTCGCCGCCGACCGCATCCTCACGGAGGCGAACCCGCGTCTCCTCATCGTCGTCGAAGGCATCAACTGGACCGGCGTACCCGTGGACGGACTCCCCCACGGCCGCCCCGTGCTGACCCCCGCCCGCACCCTGTCCCACACTCTGGTCGACGCCCACAAGCTGGTCTACTCCGCGCACTTCTACGGCTACACCGGCCCCCACCACAGCGGCGCGACCGGCATCGGCGAGACCCACGACCCCCGCTACCAGGACCTGAGCCGCGACGACCTGTACGCGGCGCTCCAGGACGAGGCGTTCTTCGTCCAGGAACCGGGCCGGCACTACACCGCGCCCGTCTGGGTCAGCGAGTTCGGCATCGGTGCGAACGAGACGAGTCAGGCCGCCCGCACCTGGTTCGGCACCCTCACCGACTACTTCGCCGGCCACGACACCGACTTCGCCTTCTGGCCGCTGGTCGGCTTCGCGGGCCACGACGACTGGGCGCTGCTGCAGTACGACGAGAAGGGGCATCGCTCCGGCATCCTCGACGCGGGCGACTGGCGGGCTGCGGCCTGGCAGCACCTGATGACCGCGCCGAGCGACACCGGTCCGGTGGCACCGGTCCCGGTCTGGCGGATGCTCGCCGTCGACCACGGCGACGCGGTGGAGTCGGTGCGGGTGCGGGCCGCCGGTGACTGGGATCCCGGGGCGTACAAGGCCGCCTGCCCGGACGGGCTGCGGCTC
>NZ_JBFAWH010000072.1:0-12895 GCF_040680235.1 Streptomyces sp. NPDC052101 | reverse complement strand
GAGACCTGGCCGACCGCCGACGCCAGATACTGAAACTCACCGAACACGGCCGGGAACTGCTCGCAGCCTGCGGAGAGCTGGCGCGGTCCATCGACACCGAATTCGCCGCAGACCTGACCGCGACGGAAACAGCCGCGCTAGCCAGCCTCCTCGACCGGCTGGCAGCCCATCAGGGTCTGCCCACGGAGGCCACCAACCACTGACAATCTTCATGCGATGCCGAGCAGCGGCGCCCGCCCCAACAGCTCAGCACGCGCCGCCAACCCGCAACACTACGCAGCCAACCTCCGTAACTAGCCGCACCGGCCCGGCACACCCGTCAGGGCAGACGGAACCTGCTCAAGGCGGTGGTCCAGTCGGAGACGATCCACCAGAGGGCCCGGACGGCAGGCCCGCTCAGCCAGACGCAATCGGTACGAGGTGACCGGAGTGCCAGCAACTCGTTGGACCTGACGCTGCCACGTGCACCGCGGGCCTGGCCGATCCATCTCCCGGCCCGGCCCGCGCTCACCCGGCGCCGACATCGATTTCCCGGGACGGAGCCCCAGCACCCCCTCTGTCGGCACCTGCCCCGGCGTAGGTGGTTCGTTTCTGCGGTGACCCCTCGCCCACCATTCGGGTGATGCCGTTCCCGGACACCGACACCACAACGCCGGGAGCCACTACCACTCTTGACCAGCACACTCTGCCGATCCAGAGAGATGAGCGCATGCGCCCGATCCACGCGAAGCTCGCCCCTACAACGGCGGCGGCCACCATGCTGCTGGTCCCCGTCACCATTGCCCCCCCGCCGTGGCAGCACCCGCCGACCACGCAACCACTGCCACGACCGTGCGTCGCAACCTTCCCGAACCGCCGCCCGCCGACGTCGTCCGCAAGGAACTCGACGACCTCACCGTCGCCGCCCCGCATCCGATGACCGGCTACTCCCACGCGAAGTTCACCCACTGAATCACGCAGTACGACACGGCCGACCGAGGCGCTCGGAGACCCGTTGCCACGTTGCAGGCCGCTAGCCTGTCGGTATGTCAGAACGTGTCATGCCCGATCGCACGGACGGCCTGATCAGCCTGGGTGCCGCGGACGTTCTGTGGGTCGATTTGACGGCCGACAGTGCTGTGCCGACGGCTTCTGGGGCATTCACCTGCTCTCCTGCCCGTGCCTGGGTGGGGTACGTCCTGCTCGGCGGCTACGCGGTGGCGACGGTGAGGGCGAGCGGCGGTCAGTGGAATGTTCCAGAGGCTGAGGTGCGCCGGGCGGCCGCGGAACTGAACGCGGTAGGGATGGATCGGCAGGATCTGGTGCGCATCGGTCCGTTTCGTGGGGCGCCGAGGCAGGAGTGCAACGAGGAAACGCCGCTGCGTTGGCGCCAGCGCATCACGGGGGAACTCCAGGAACTGGACGGCCCCGAACAGGCAGCACGACGTGAAGTCGACCCGTCGTACCATCTGGCGGGGATCGACTGGCGACAGATACTCGTGGAGCAGACCCGCGACGCGACGCAGCGGACGTGGTGGCTGCCGCGCGCTGTGGTCAGGCTGCTCGACGCGGCCGAGCACACCGAAACGCAGTGGGTGAAAGCCGCGCGGACCCGCCAGGCAAGCGCAGCCGTCACCGAGCCGCCCTCCCACCCCCACCAGGCCCCGGACGCCGACGGTCGGCCGACGACGAGCTCCGAGAGCCCCACCGGTTCACTGCGCCCGTACAACCAAGAGCTGGAAGGCCAGCTGTACTCGGTGCTCAGCAGGAAGCCCGGTACTTCCCGCAGGGTGGCTGGGTGGGTGTGTGCCGTCTGCCGCACCGCGCCCGCCACCGTCCTCGACCACTGCCACGAACACGGCTACGTCCGCGCTCCCGTCTGCCAGTCCTGCAACACACAGGAACGCCCCGACCACCTGTACAGCAACGACATCCGCGTGGCGAACCGCTACACACGCCTCTTCCACACCGACACCGACGACTGGCTTCGCCACTGGCACCGCTGCCCCGGCTGCCGCGCACGCACCACCCTGCCCCTGCCGCACCTCGCCGCATGGACCGCCCACATAGCCTGCCGATCGCTGCGCCCGACCCACCGCGCTCCCCGCGGCCGCAAGCCCTGCGGTGTCCTGCGCGTGTCCTGGACGGGCAGTCAGCAGGCGCCCCGTTCCTGCCTGCTCACTGTCGCCGTCGACTTCTGCCCCTCCGGCGAGCACCGTGTCTTGGTGCGAGTCCCCTACCGCGAAGCCGCCGAGCGGTTTCGTGTCTGGTTGGCCGAGACGGCCCCTGCCGTGGCCGCCGCGGCCGGTCCTGACCGCTTGGACGGCCTCCCTGCCCAGTTCCGGCCAGTCATCGCGGACACCAGCGGCGAGGGCCTAGAACTGTTTTGAGCGAGCGCCGGAAGGCCTGGCGCCCCAACGTCACCTCGCAGCCGCCGGCCTCCGAAACGGTCACCCCGCACGCCCCAGCGAAATGCGATGTCCCCAACGATCGGAAAGGGCCTGCACGTGCGTATCGCTGAGCGATGATGTTCACAGAGTGACCAGGCTGATCGGGGGATCTGCCATGCATCTGAGCCGAGTTGCGGTGAGCGGCCTGCGCGGTGCCCTGTGCTGCCGCGGCCGACTTCTCCACGGCCCCCTTCCACGCAACGGTCGTCATCGAGGAGCCTGAAGCGCACCTCCACCTCCAGCTGCACCTCCAGCTGCAACACTCCCTCACATACGTCGCTCATGCGCCAAGATATCGCCTGCAACGCCCACAACACATATCATGCACACTCGGCGAAACCGCAGGTCAACGGCCCTTTTTAACGGGCTCAAGGATCGCGACGCAGCTGTGTGTCAGACGCGCAAGGGCGTGATCTACGCCCTGACCACAGGCTGAACGGTGGCAGGCCGTGCCGCTGGGACGGTGCGAGTTGCCGCCAGGGGGCGTGGGGAGGCGCCAGGAGTGACGGGTGCGGGGAGAAGCGGCAGGCACCCCGGCCACTGCGCGGGTGGATCCACCAGCCGCCCTCGGCTCGAATGAATCACCGCCGGACGGCGAGTCGACGGGCGTCGCGGACGAGTTGGCGGGCGTGGCCGACGGTGAGGGCGGAACGGAGCGGGGCCAAGGCTCGCAGCGGTGTGTTGAGCAGGCGGATATCGAGGTACGGGATCCAGCCTGTGGCTCGGGGGTGGTAGCGCGGCGGGCCGAGGCAGATCCGCTTGGTGACCACCCAGCGAGTCTCCGGGCTGGTGTTCGGACGGGTGGCATGGAGATGGTCGCCTGCGAACAGCAGCAGGTCGCCGGGGCTGAGTTCCACCTCCACCGGGTCGCCGACCGGTTGGCCGTGCAGCAGCTGCACCCCGTCGTGCCGCAGGGGCCTGCGGAACGTATCCGGCCAGATGGTCAAGCCGTTGTCCCGCCGTACGCGGCTGACGGCCATCCAGAGGTTGACCGAGTTGATGGGCGTGTTGAACCAGGAGTCCACATGGGCATGGGTCGGGATCAGGAAACCGGTGTAGTCCGCCAGCTCCCCCTCCCGACCGTCGACGACTGCCTGGGGCGGCATGATCCGCACGCCGAGATGGTCACTCACATAGAGTCGGCGCCCCTGCGGGGGCAGCGCCCGGGCGAAGCGCAGCAGCAGCTGCCGAGTGGCCTGCCTCAGGCGCCGGTCCAGCTCGTCGCGGACGGCGCGGATCTCCTCGACGTCGGTGATGGTGTGCAGCCGCTCCAGGCCGCGCTCTGCCAACTGTTCGGCGGCCCCTGGGGCGATGACCGAAGCGACAGAGGCCAGTGCCGTGCAGTGCAGCGGTTCGGGTATGGCGAGCAGGTCGGCCCCGCCCCGGACCACTGCCAACCGGCCTCGCAGAATGTGGCTCAGGTCCAACTCCGCAAGGCACGACTCCTGCAAGCTCGCCGATAGCACGTGTCCCTCCCTCCGTCAGATGGACGGATGTGCGCACGGCTTGCTCGCGCGCAGTGAGAAGGACAACGGCATGGCCGGCAGGCCGTCCGGCAGCCGCCACCAGCCGTCCGCGTCCTGGGTCATGAAGGGCAGCAGACGCCAGGCCGTGAAGGGCCACTCGTGCAGGAAGTCCATCCGCATCCCGGCGGCCGCCAGGGCGCTCACAACGTCACCGAGGGAGTGCCCCCAGGCGTACTCGACGCCCGGCACCTGCTGGTCGGGGGCGGCGATCGGGCTGCGGTACTCGAATGCCAGCGGCTCAGGTTCACCGAAGTAGGAGTAGCGCGGCCTGAGTTCGGGTGCCTGCACCTGGTTGTCGAGCGTCCAGCCGGCCGGGTGGCCCTCGAAGACGTAGACGAAGCCGCCCGGCGCGGTGAAGTGCGCGACGACCTCGGCCCAGCGGCGCAGGTCCGGCAGCCAGCCGAGTACTCCGTGAGAGGTGTAGACGATGTCGAAGACCCCGTCGAGGTGGTCGGGGAGGGTGAGGACGTCGGCCTCCACGAAGACGGCTGAGGGATCGATGTCGGCAGCCAGGGAGCGGGCGGTGGCCACGCCTTCTGCGGAGAAGTCGACACCGGTGACACGGGCGCCGAGCCGCGCCCAGGAGAGGGTGTCCACTCCGACATGGCACTGCAGGTGTAGCAGCGACCGGCCGCGTACGTCACCGACCTCGGTGCTTTCCAGCGCGCGCATCCGGGATCCGCCGGACCGGAATCCGTCCAGGTCGTATTGGGCCGAGGCGGCCTTCAACGGCGTCCATTGCTCCCACATTTCGCGATTGTTCCTCAGATACGTCTGCGGGTCGCGCGGTCCGCCGGCGGCAGTCGGCGCGGTCATGCGGGCAGCTCGTAGACGCTGACGTGGTAGCTGCTGGTGTCGGTGAAGGGCGTGCCGGACCAGTCGCCGAACCGCTCGCGCAGGTGCAGGCCGGCCGTCGAGGCCATCAGGTCGAGCTCGCCGGGGGAGGCATAGCGGAAGTCCACCCGGACGTGCCGGAGGAGGCCGTCGGCGAGGACCAGGTAGTCGGAGGTGTAGCGCTGCTGCGCCGGCTGCAGTCGGCGGGTCCGCAGGGCGAAGTCGCCGTTGGCGGTCGGCACGGGCCGGGTACCGGCGCCGGCACTGGCCGCCAGGGCCTCAGGCAGATGGGCGTCGAGAACGAACAGCCCACCCGGGAGCAGCCGCCGCGCGGCCCGCTGGAAGCAGCGCAGCTGGGCCTGCTGGGAGGGCAGTTCGAAGAAGGTCCAGCCCGCGACATAGACGACGGCGAACTCACCCTCGTGGTCCACCTCGGCGAAGTCACCGATACTGAGGGTCAGTTCCTCCCCTCCCGGTTTGCCGCGCAGTTGCTCAAGCATGCTCTTGGCGGCGTCGATGCCGTGCACTTCGTGTCCGCGGGCGGCCAGCGGGAGGGCCACCCTGCCGGTGCCGACGCCGAGTTCCAGCAGCGGTCCGTCCGGCGCGCTCCCGGCCAGCCGTGCCAGCAGCGCCACCGTCGCCTCCGTGGACGAGGCGGGCGGGGTGAACCAGTCGTCGTAGCGGTCCGCGAGCTCGGTGGCGTAGCCGAGAGCTGGGGGCACGTGTTCCTCCTTGGGGATAAGGATCAGCCGAAGGGGTGCGGCGGGACGCCCGAGCTCGGGTGGGTCGTGGAGGGCAGGGGGTGGGTGCCGGGGGCGATGAGGCGAACGATGGCCGATCCCTCGTCGCGGAGCGCGGCAGGAGTGGTCTCGATGGCGAGTACGTCCTGGGCCGTGAGCTCGGTCAGCAGACGGACCGGGTCCACCGGCGTGAGCCGTTCGGCCTGCGGTGGCCATGGGGTCCGTGGTTCGTCCGGTAGCCAGTGCGCGAGCGCGTCCTGGCCGCCGTGGTACGTCCACAGTGCGTGATCGACGGCGGAGACCGGCGTGCCCGTGAGTACCAGTCGCTCCCGGGCGCGACGGGCCGCTGGGGTGCCCATGCTCCAGCGGACCATCAGCGCCTCGTGAGCCGCTCGGTCCAGGAGGCGCGCGCGGTCGCTGTGCGGGCCGCAGCGGGCGCCGAACGTCTGCTCGCGGTGGTCGGGCGTGTGCAGGCAGACGGCGACGGTACAGGCCCCGGAGGCGGGCAGGATCAGCGCGGTGGCCCGCAGGCCGAGGTTTTCACAGACATGTCGCACCGGGGGCGTGAGTTCGCCGAGAACGGGGTGAACTGCGGGTGGGTGAACGGTGGGGGCCTGCCAGCTGCGGCGCAGCAGATCGCGTTCCAGGATCTCCCAGGCCGCATGGCCGACGGCCGCGGAGCGGTCGGGGTGGGCGGCAAGACCGGTGGAGCCGGCCCGTACCGGTGCCGTGCAGCCCGCTGGCGGGCGGTGTTGGAGGAAGGCGAGCCCGGCGGGGACCAGTACCTCCGCGTCGGAGAGCAACGAGCGTGCGGTGACCCACAGCTGGTGTGCCTCCCGGCTCTCCGGACCCGACCACGCAGCGGGGTCCAGCACGGGTGCCCCCCGCCGCCGTAGTCCGGCGTACGTGGCGACGAGTGCGGAGGCGGCTTCGGTGGCGCGACCTGCCAGGACGTTACCCATCCGCTCCAGCAGCTCGCCGCGGCCCCGCACGGCGACCTCGGCGGCGTCCGCGCCGGCCGCACTACCGATCAGGACGCGGTCTCCGCCGGCGCTGTTCGTGGTGTTGAACAGCGGGCTGCGGGCCGCGATCCGGCCGAAGCGCACCTCGGGCTCGACGGAGAACGGTCCGAAGATCTGCGGGCGCCAGTCCGGCCGGGCGGACCGGGTGGTCGGTGCGGTGCGGGCGGCGCGTGGCGATGTGACGGGCCCGCCCCGACTGTGGGTCATACCGTGGTCGCCCGAAGCAGCGAGTCGCACTCCTCCATGGTGCCCAGCCCGTGCTCGGTGAGCATCGAGGAGTGTGCCCTGAGAGCGGTGATCGCCTGCCGGGCCTGGTCCGCCAGCCGGTCCCGGCGGGCCGCCAGAGCGGTGGCGGCCTCGGTCTCCTCGGCGAGGAGCCGCACATACAACGCCGTGCACCGGGCCAGCACCACTGTCTGCTGGAACAGACCCGTCAACGGGCGTGGATCGGACCGCAGCGGGGTCCGCACCGGATCCGCGGTATCGGCCGAGGAGGTGAGTGGCGGGGTGCCCAGCTGTGCAGCGTTGCAGCGGGTGTGGGTGCCCTCGTGCACCAGGGCCTCGGCGAACCGGACCGGGCCGGGCAGGCCCAGCGGGCTCGCGCTCAGCCGGGCGCGATGGACATGGATCGCACCATGGGTGGCGAAGTCGGTGAATCCGTCGATGGCCCGGCCCTCCAGGAGCGCCACTTGGGCCACGCAGATCCGCAGTTCGGCCAGCATCTCCGGCCAGACGGCGGCCAGCCGCGCGAGGCTCTCGTCCAGCACGGCACGGTCGGCGCGCCGCCAGGCGGTCAACCGCGATCCACCGCAGGGGTCCGCACCGGCTGACACCAGAGCGAGGGCGCGGGCCACCGACCGGGCGAGATGGGGTGCCGGTGCGGCCGGTGCCGGGCTCTGCCCTTGCCCGACCGGTCCGGTCCGGTGCGGTGCCGTCGGAATCGCCGCCTGGCGGAGAATGCGCTCTCCGTCTTCGCCCGCTTGCACTGCGAAGGCGGCTGCCACCGCTGCCGGATGAGCCAGCACCGGCGCGGGGAGCCCGGCCGTGGCCAGAACGGCGTGGACCACGCGACGTACCGCTTCTTCGTCGCGGGCGGTCTCGCGCGCATCGGGCGCTACCCGCAGCATCGTTTCTCCTCCACCGAGTTCAGGGTCCACCTCCGGGTCGGGAACGGATGCGGCGGGTAGCGGATGCGAAACGGCCCGGATCAGTCCTGGTCCGGAACGTCGATCATGAGCGCGTATTCGGGCAGCTCCTCGGTAACCTGCTCGATGTCCTGGTTCTCCACGCGGTCCTCCATGTGGTCCTCCCCTCATTGGCGTCGGATACGAGCGAGCGCCGGGCGACGCCCTTTCGAGAACTACCCCAGGCCCGGCCGACGCACCAAGGGCCCTCAATCGGTCGCTGCGGGAACCAGACAGCAACCGTCTCCCGTGCGCCCCGAGGCCCGGATGGCAGGACGGGACAGGCGTGCCGCACGCCCGTGCGCAACCCGGCGTGGTGTGCCTGTGGCGTGTCGGGAATTCCGAGATGCCAGTGGCTCGGGAAGTTGGCTCAGACCGGCATGCCGCGGGCCGACGTTGCGCCAGTGTGCGCCCCTGTCGTGCTTCCGGCCTGTCGACGAGCACGGTTGTGGCCCCAGAAGGCCGTGAGGATCATGGCAGACCGTCATCACCTCGCCCCCGGAGGCCCATTCAGCCATGCGGATCGCCTATCTGCACTCCGGCAGCATCCCCTCCGTCTATGCCAACGGTGTGCACGTCATGCGGATGTGCGACGCCTTCACAGACGCCGGACACGAGGTCGTGCTCTACGCCCCGCCAGGCACCGCTCCCGCCGAGGACGTCCACGCCTACTACGGCACCCGCAACCGTTTCGAGGTGCGCACCGTGGCGCAGCCTCGCATACCGGGCCTGGGCGTGTGGATCCGTGCCTGGCGGGTGCGTGCCGACCTACGCCGCCGGGGCGTGCCCGACCTCCTCTACGGGCGGGATCTGCGCGCCTTGCTCGCCGCCTCGGACCTGGCTCCCCTGGTCTACGAGACCCATCTGCTGTGGCGCGACCGCGTCGTCCGCGGCATCGAACGCCTGCTGTTCGGCAGGCGGAACCTGCGCCGCGTCGTGTTCGTCTCCCAGGCGCTCGCCGACGACTACCGCCGGGCTTTCCCCCAGCTCGACTCCCTGCCGCGGGCCGACCTGCTCACCGCTCACGACTGCGCCGATCCGGTGCCTGACGGCGGCCCGCCGGCCGGGCTTCCGGGCCGGCCCGGGGCACTGCGGATCGGCTACGTCGGCCATCTGTACCCGGGCCGGGGCATGGACATCATCCTCGCTCTCGCGGGCCGTCTCCCCGAGGCCGAGTTCCACATCGTCGGCGGCACCGCGACCGACCGCGAGCACTGGCAGAGCCGATGCAGCCAGTCCAATGTCCGCTTCCACGGACATCTGCCACCCGCCGAACTCCCCCCTTATTACCGGGCCTTCGACATCGTGCTGGCGCCGTACCAGCGGAAGGTCTTCTGTGCCGAGGGGGTCGGCGGGTCCGGCGAAATCAGCCGCTGGGTGTCACCGATGAAGCTGTTCGAGTACATGTCGTACGGGAAGGCCATCATCGCCTCGGACCTGCCGGTACTGCGGGAGGTCCTCGACGACGGCGCCAACTGCCTGCTGTGCCCGCCCGATTCCGTCGACGCCTGGGCGGACGCGGTGAAACGGCTCGCCGAGGACCGGACCCTTCGTGAAGCACTGGGCGCCGAGGCCCGCCGGCGGCTGCACGACCGGCACACCTGGCGGGCCCGAGCCGACCAGGTGCTGCCTACGCCGGTCGAGCCCACCGGGAAGCGCCCATGAGGGCGGTGGTGACCGGGGCGGCAGGTTTCATCGGCTCCCACCTGTCCGCACACCTCCTGGCATCCGGCGACACCGTCGTCGGCATCGATTCACTCACCAACGCCTACGACCCGGCCCTGAAGTTACGCAACCTTGACGAGCTGACCCCCCACCCCTCCTTCACATTCCACCGGGCCAACCTGCTCGACGCGGACCTCACCGCCCTCCTCGACGGCGCGGAGGTCGTCTACCACCTCGCCGGGCAGCCCGGCGTACGGCGCTCCTGGGGGTGCGATTTCGCCCTCTACACCCGGCGCAACCTGCTCGTCTCGCAGGTTCTGCTCGAAGCCGTGCGGGACCACCCACTGCGCAAGTTCGTCTACGCCTCCAGTTCCTCCGTGTACGGCGACGCGCCGGTCTTCCCCACTGCCGAGACGGTGTGCCCACGGCCCGTCTCCCCGTACGGCGTCACCAAGCTGGCAGCCGAGCACCTGTGCGAGCTGTACCGCACCGCCCACGGCCTGCCCAGCGTGTCGCTGCGTCTGTTCACGGTGTACGGCCCCCGGCAGCGGCCCGACATGGCCTTCGCCCGTCTGGTCGCGGCCGCCCGGAGCGGCGAACCGTTCCCTCTGTACGGCGACGGCGAGCAGACCCGCGACTTCACCTATGTGCGGGACGTCGTCACCGCCATGCGGGACGCGGCCTGCTCCCGCTTCACCGGGGTGGCCAACCTCGGCGGGAACCGCCCGGCGTCGATGAAGCAGGCGATTGCCGCGGTGGAGCGCGTGATCGGCCCGATCAACCTCGACCCGCGGCCCGCCGCACCCGGCGACGCCCGACACACCGGCGCCGACATCACCCTGGCCGCCCGAGCCTTCGGCTACCGTCCGCGCACAGAACTGTTCGACGGACTGGCCGCGATGGCCGCTCACGCAGCCCCACTGAGGAGGTCCGCCTTTGAGTGAGAGCCGATCCCGCACCACAGCACATGAGCACCTCCCCGTTTCCGGGCGGCCGAAGGTCTTCGGCCTAGGTCTGTCGCGCACCGGCACCCTCTCCCTCACAGCCGCGCTGCGAACCCTGGGCTTCGATATCGCCCACTACCCCGCCGACCAGGGCACCTACCACGCACTGCTGAAGGGCACCGCGCGGTTCCCGCTGCTCGCCGAGCGTGATGGGATCACCGACATCACGGTCGTGCCCTACTACGAGGAGCTCGACCTCGCCTGGCCGGGCGCCAAGTTCATCTTGACCGTCCGTGAGGAGGCCGACTGGCTGCGCTCCTGCGAAAGACACTGGCAGCGGCCCATCGAGACCAAGGCCGACCAGGGCGAGGTCTACCTCGACCTCCAGCGCTTTCTGCGCGCCGCCGTGTACGGTTGCCACGCGTTCCAGCCCCAGCGCTTCGCCCGGGTCTACCGCCGCCACATCGAGCAAGTGAAGCGCTACTTCGCCGGGCGGGAAGGCGACCTGCTGGTCCTGGACATCTGCGGTGGCCAGGGGTACGAACTCCTGGCACGTTTCCTCGGCGTGCCCGTCCCCGACGAGCCCTTCCCGGAGCTCAACCGAAGGGCCACCACGGTGAACAGACCCACCGCCGCGACACCGGCGCCCGACACGAAGAAACCGCTATGAAAGATCCTCATCCCCCTCGCTGCCCGGATGCCCCGGCCAGGCCAATCGATGGGAAGGTGGTGTCTACGTTGCGTCCTTCCCTAAGCCTCGAAGCCTCGATCCACCGGCCGGATCTTGAAGTGATCTTCCCTCGGCTCCGGTTGGGCCCTGGTGGGCCCTGGTAGGCGAAGCGGTCAGGGATGCAGGGCTGCTTCGGGCGGTGCGTGGACGGCGGCGAACAACTGCGCCCATGAGTCCTGCCAGGGCCATCGCTGCGGCAGGTGCAGTGTCAGGCGCCGGGCGGAGCGGGCGATCCTGGCGGGGACACGGACGAGGTGAGCGCGCAAGGTGGCGGTGGTGGCCTTGGGCGTGGAATGCCGAGGCCAGGGTGCCTGCGGCCCGCAGCAGGTGGTAGGCCGTGGCCCACAGGGTCAGCCAGGCGGCGTTGGCGTGGAAGTGCCCCGAGGGCAGGTGGGCCAGGGCGGAGGCTTCGCTGTCAGCGATGGCCTGCTCGACGTCGGCGTGGTGACGGTGTTCCCGCTCGGCCTGGAGCATCGACGCGGGGTCATCGGTGAAGAACGGGTGGTAGCGCCAGACGGGGAAGAGTTCGCCCTGCTCGCCGACGGTGGCGGGTTTGGCCGGGTCGCGGACCCGGCGCACGATCAGACGGGCGGTGACCAGCTTCGCCTTCTTTCTGCCGGTGAAAGCGGTGTGGGCGGGGATCTCGGCGACCTCCGCGTCGAAGCTGAGTTCGCCGTTGTCGGGGGCGGACACGGGCGGTGGGGTAGGTGATCTGCTGCCATGCGTCCTCGGGGACAACCAGGACGGCCCGTTCGACGGAAGGTTTCATGCCGCAGGTGATCGAGAAGCGGGTTTGGGCCCGGCGGCAGGCGGCGATCACACCTGCACGGTAGAACTGCGAATCCGCGCGCAGGATGCGCAGGCCGGTGCAGCCGGCCTCGACCGCGGTGGCCAGAGCTTCGCTGACGTGTTTCGGGACGCCGCGGGAGTCAGCCGCTTTGCCGCGGCGCATCCGCACGGTGGCGATCAACGGCCGGGGGTGGGGATGAGGGTGGGGGTGGGGGTGCAGATGGTGGCGAGCAGGGGGTGCAGGGTGCGTATCCCTTTGAACCAGCCGTACTCCGCCCCCTGCTTGGTGCGGCTGTAGACCCGTTTGTGGGTGGCGTCGACATCGATGAACGCCGTCTCGCCGGCGCCCGGCAGCAGCGGGGTGTGCGCGGCCAGCACGGCGAGGAACCTGCGGTGCACGGCGTGGAGTTGGAGTGCGTGACCGTGAGTGAACGCGCGCAGGAACGTGCCGAGTGTGGAGGGGGCATGGATCCCGTCGAACAGGCCCGGTATGGCACCGTGCCGCAGGACGTCCAGGTCGTCAATGCTGTCCGCACCCGCGACCATACCGGCCACGATGCTGGTGACCTTGGCGTCCGCTGCGACACCCGCACAGTTCTTGGCCCCGCTCAGCTTCACTTCTACGCCGTCAGACGGGCAAGCCCGCACCGTTCGGCCAGGCGCATCACTGGGACCAGCCCGGCATGCGCGATCAGGTTCGCGTCATCGAACGCCGCGGACACCGCCGAAGCGGCATGGGAGGATTGCATCTCGCGGGTGTTGTCTTGCTCTGCGGACGTGGAACCGTAGGAAGTCCCATCGTCCCAGCTCAGAGGACATCCGCGTCTCCATGTACAAGCACTGGACCGGCTACCGGCCAGCGGATCAGTCGAGGAGACGGCACCGTCAACTTGCGTGCAGGGTCCTGTGGGACGATCACTGGAATGATCGTTTAGGGGGCCTGCTCGTGGACATGCCGCCGTCGTACCGGGGCTTCCGCTACCCGGTGGAGGTGATCGCGCACGCGGTCTGGCTGTACCACCGCTTTCCCCT
>NZ_JBFAWH010000071.1:0-13509 GCF_040680235.1 Streptomyces sp. NPDC052101 | reverse complement strand
CCGTCCGATCGCCGCCCTGTCCGGCGGACAGCGGCAGCGGGTCGCGATCGGCTCGGTCCTCACCCCGCACCCCCAGGTGCTGGCGCCGCAGTGCCACGACGGCCACGGCACCGGCGGCGCCCAGCGCGAGCAGCCCCAGCGGTGTCTTCACCAGCAGGGCGGCCGGCAGGTAGTACCAGAGCGAACCGGTGTACAGATGCCCGAACAGATAGCCCTGCCACGGTTGGTCCTCCAGCCCGAACTGCACCCGCATTCCCGCCCGGTAGGCCTCGGGCACCGGCAACAGGTCCACCAGCCGGCCGCGCAGCCCGTGGACGGCCGGGACCGGTTCGGCGGGGGAGAACCGCAGACGGGGATCGACGGCCAGATAGGCGGCCCACACGACGGCGACCGCCACCACCGCCACGACGACCGCACCGCCGATCGCCCTCCATCCCTCCCGCCGCCGACTGCCGACCGCACCCACCAGCGGGGACAGACCCTCGCGCCACCGGCTGCCGGTCAGGTGGGCGAGGAGCGGCGAGGTCTCGCGTGGGCGGGCGTCGGGCGTGTTCGCGACGGCGGACCGGGCCGCGCGGCCGCGGGTTCCGGCCGGGCCCGCGAGCGCGGACAGCACACGCCGCACCCGCCCCGTGCCCGCTTCCGGCTCGCCCGGCGGCACCGGAGCGGCCACCGACGCGGGCCCGGGCATCTCCCGTCCCCGGCCTGCGACCAGGACGGACACCGCCGCCAGCGCCATCAGCACCGGCACCGCAGGCAGCGCGCTCATCTTGGTGGCCACCGCCGCCCCGAGAGCCGCCCCGGCGAGCGGCAGATACCGGACGGGCCGCCGCCGTGCCCGCCACACCAGCCAGGCAGACGTCAGCACGAACCCGGCCGCCGGCACGTCCAGCGTGGCCAGCGAGCCGTGTGCGATCAGATCGGGCGAGAAGGCGTACAGTGCGAGCGCCACCAGACCGCCCGCCGTGCCCGTCAGCTCACGGGCGAACGCGAGGGCGACCAGCCCGAACAGCAGCGTCAGCACGATCACCGGCAGTCGCGCCCACAGCATCACCCGCCAGGGGTCGTTGCCCGACTCGTACAGCAGATGCCGGCCCACGTCCCCTTGCGTGCCGGTGTACGACGGCTCGTAGTGCGGGTCGGCCACCGCCACCCCGGCCGCGATCAGCAGCTTGCCGAGCGGCGGATGCTCTGGGTTGTAGCGGATCCGGTGCTGGTGCAGATAGTCGGCGGCCGTCGCCACGTACACCGGCTCGTCGATGGTCGGGGTCTGCCGCACGGCCGTCGTCACCATCGTCGCGGCCATCTGGGCCAGCAGCAGCGCCGCCAGCAGGGGCACCCACCAGCGCCGGTGCCGGCGCAGTCCGGCGTACCGGCGGGCCGGTGCCTCGGCGGGAGCCGTTCGGCTGAGGACCAGGTGCTGTTCGCGCGCCATCATCCGCCCCGCGGTGGCACCGGCCGAGGGACGGCGGGAACGGTCGAGGGCCCGATCATGGCCCTACTGTCGCACCGCTCCCGCCGCCGGCGGCGTCACCGCTGCACGAGTCGTACCGACAGACCTTCTGCCGTGTACACGGGTACGGCCCGCAGCCGGTCGGAGTTCACCTCGATCCGCGCTACCCGGCCCCGCAGCCGCGGCACGTCGACGACCGGCAGGACGCTGCCCTCGGCCGGCGGCCGCCCGGTGTCCAGCGCCAGCGACAGCACCGCCGAACTGCCCAGCACGGCCAGATGCCGGACCGTCAGCGGCGCCCTGCCGCCGGCGCGCAGCGTGACCTGCAGCGTGCCCGCGTCCTGCGTGTACGCGCCCCGCACCCGCAGCCGTCCGGACACCCGCAGCGTGCCGTCCGCGACCCGCACGTCCCCGTGGCCGAGGGCGTCCACGCAGCCGGCGACCAGCGTGCCCTCGGCCAGCACCGTCCCGCCCGTGTAGCGGTTGCGGCCGCTCAGCGTCAGCGCGCCGGTGCCGCGCTTGGTCAGCCCGCCGCGCCCTTCTATGTCGTTGCGCCAGGTGTCGGCGGCCGAGAATCCGCCGGCCGCCGCGTCCAGCGTGACACGGACGTCGGAGTCGAAGGCGCCGTAACCGTCCGCCGCGGCGAACAGGTTCAGCCGGCCCCACTGCTCGAAACCGTCGAGCAGCGCGTACCCGGCGGGCAGGGCAGTGCTGCGCAGCACCTCGCGGCGCTGGTCCGCGCTCAGATACGGCAGCCGGGTCTCCAGCAGCACCTCCGCGCCCTTCGGCACGGTCAACGGCATATCGCGGCCCTGCCGGGGGAGTACATAGGTCAGCCGGGGCCGGACGGCGCGCGCGTTGGCGTCCCGGTCGGCATACGGATCGGTGCCGGTGTGCGCGGCGGCGTACAGCGTGTCGGCGGTGCTGCCGGTCCGCTCGGTGAAGTAGGCGAGGGCCTGGGCGCGGGCGGCGGCCTTCAGTTCGGCGTTGGCCGGGTCGGCGAGGGTGGCCGCGGCGAGCGCGGTGGCCATGGTCCGGCCGCCGATGACGTCGACGGTGTGGTGCATGCCCGCCACGATCCTGGTGTGGCTCAGCTCGAACGCGCGGGTCACCAGCTCCTGGAAGCGCTCGGGTACGGCGTAGGCGTAGGCCAGCGCGGCCAGATGGAAGGCGTTGGTGTGCCCGCTCGGGAAGCCGCCGTCGTCGGCCGGGGAGGTGCCGCGCTGGCGCAGCAGCTGCGGCGCGACGACCACGTCGGAGTCGTACACCGGGAAGCCGAACGCGTCCGTCGTCCCGGTGTCGACGACCCGGCTGTCCTCGGTCAGGCGCCATGGACGCGGGTACTCGTAGGCGTACTTGGCGGGATTCCCGGAGGCGTACGGGCCGCGCAGGGTGTCGACGAGTTCGGCGACCTTGCCGAGCGCGGAGTCGTGCGCGCCGGCGCCGAGTGCCGAGCCGGCCGGGGCGTCCGCGGGCACGGAGTCGCTGACCGTGGTCGCGGGCGTGCCGTCGGGGGCGCTGGTGATCGACGTGACCGCTTTCGCACCCGCCGTGTAGAGGTCCGCGAGCGGGCCGAGGCCCGCGATCATCGCGTAACTCTGGTGCCGGCGGTCGTAGATGAAGGCTTCCTTGGCCTGCGCGTCGGTGCGCCGGGCCGTGGTCCGGGCGCAGTAGCGCAGGTCGGCGCGGAGCACCTCGGGGCGCTGCGGGGTGCCGGTGTTCCAGGCGGATCCGGTCTTCCACACCTGGGCGAAGCCGCCGAGGACGCGGATCACCGCGTTGGTCTCAGGCGTGAGGTTGGTGGCGACGTTGGTCCTGTAGTCGTCCACGAACGCGGCCGGTGCCGTCGCGGCCCTGGCGTCGGCCGCGGGCAGCCAGCCGGCGACGGCCGGGACGGCGAGCACGCCCGCCGACGCGGCCAGCGAGGTCGTGAGGAACCCGCGCCGGTTCAGCACGGAGGAGGGGTGTCCGGCAGGTGACGGCATGCCTGTGCCTCTCGAAAAGAAGTTGAATGAAGGAATATCTAGGGCGCGGGTGTGACCCGTCGGGGAGACCCCGGTGATCTTCGTCTGTTCGGCAGGTGAACGCGGGGTGTTCGGCGCGCGGAACCGGCAGGGAGCGGAGCGGAACAGCGGCGGACTCACAGCAGCGAACGCGCCAGTGCCACCGCCCCGTTGACGGGCGGCACCCGCAGCGGCCGCGGCCGGGCCGCCGGGAGCGTCTCGGCGAGGGCGGCGGTGAAGGCGTCGTAGAGCAGCGGCTGGGCGAGGACCGTACCGCCTGCGACCACCACGTCGTCGGCCGCCGCACCGCGCCGGGCCAGCAGCGCCACGAGCGCGGCCAGGGCGCGGCCCTGCGCGGCGATCACCGTGCGGGCGAGCGCCGAGCCCGCCGCCGCGGCGGCGAAGACGGCCGGTGCCCGCCGGCCCCACTCGGCGGAGGGGTCCGCGGCGCTCTCCAACGCCGCGCCCAGCGCCGGAACTTCGGGCACGCCGAACGCTTCGAGCAGGGCGGCCGCCAGCGCGTCCGGAGCCTCGCCGCGGTCATGGGCGGCCCAGCAGGCGCGTACCGCCTCGCGGACCAGCCCGGCCGCGCCGCCCTCGTCCCCGAGCACCGCGCCCCAGCCGCCGACCTGCACGGGCGTGCCGTCGGCGCGCCGGCCCACCGCCACCGAGCCGGTGCCGGCGACCAGACCGACACCCCGGTCCAACCCGGCGGCGGGTACGAGGAGTTCGGCATCGCCCACGACCAGCGCGGGCACGTCGAAGTGAACGCGCAGGGCGGTGCGGATCCGCGCGCACTGGCGCGGGGTCTCACAGGCGTGACCGCCCACGGCCAGGGCCGACGGGCGTACGCCGGCCGGCAGCGCGGCGGCGACCAGTTCGGCGAGCCAGCCGGCGGCGGCCACGGGGTCGTGCGGCCGCCAGCCGCCGCTTGCGCGGACGCGGTCGGCGACAGGGGCGTCGCCGGCCAGGGCGTTCAGATGCGTCTTGGTGCCGCCCACGTCGATACCGACCAGGACGGGCGGGTAGTCCTGCACGGGACCTCTCTCGTCGGTGCGCTGTGCCGCGACGGCGGGCGAACCGTTCCTGGCGAAAGGGGCGGAGCGGTCGGGAAGCCCCGGGACGGGCCTCGGGCGGATACGGCAGGCGAGTACCGTAAGTTCGTTAGGAAATTAACTAACGAAGTAGAGTGCGTCAAGAGTCCTCGTGACCTGCGACCGGTGGGAGAACCGTGGAACACGACGTGGTGGCGGCACCCCGGCTGTCCGAGAGCGCGAGCGCGGTCTTCGCCGTGCTCGCCCGGGCGGGCAGCGCGACCCGGCCGCAACTGGCGAGCCTGGCCGGACTGTCCAAACCGACGGTGTCCGCCGCCGTCGCGGAACTGCAGGGCGCCCGCCTCGCCACCCCGGCCGGCACCGCCTCCAGCGGCACCGGCCGCACCGCCGCCGTCTACCGGCTCGGACCCGACGCCGGCGCCGTACTCGCCGTCGACCTCGGCCCGGACCTCACCCGGGTCCGGGGCTGCGCCCTCGACGGGACCCTGCTCGCCGAGGTCACCGGCTCCCGGGCCGGCGCCGCCGAGGCCGTACGCGAGGCCCTCCACGCGCTGCCCGCCGGCGCTCCGCCGCGCACCATCGTCGTCGCCGTCGGCGACGTCACCGCGCGGGCCGCGCAAGGCGGCGGGATGCGTCCGGCGACCGCCAAGGCGGGCCCGGTCTACGACGCCATGGCCGTCGCGCTGCCGCCGGGAGTCCCCGTCCACCTGGAGAACAACGTCAACTGCGCCGCCCTCGCCGAACTCCACGAGGGCGCCGCACGGGGCCGGGACACCTTCGGCTATCTGCGCGTCGGCGTGGGCGTCGGGCTCGGCATCGTCATCGACGGCCGGGTGCTGCGCGGGGCGAACGGCGCCGCCGGTGAGCTGGCCCGGCTGCCCTACCCCTGGGACGACGGACGGGAGCCGCGCCTGGAGGCCCTGGAGGAGTACATCGGCGCCGCGTCGCTGCTGCGGCGGGCCGCCGAGGCCTGGCGGGATGCGGACGGCCCCTGCCCGGCGACCACCGAGCGGCTGTTCGCCCTCGCCGGCCGGGGGAGGGCCCCGGCGCGTGCCGTCGTCGCCCGCCACGCCGCCGACGTGGGCCGGCTCGCCGCCGCCGTGGCCGCCGTACTGGACCCGGGACTCATCGTGCTCGGCGGCAGCACCGGCGCGGACCCGCGGCTCCTGCCCGGTGTGCGGGCCGAGCTGGCGCGGCTGAGCTGGCCCACCGAGGTGGTCAGCAGCACGGTCGGCGAGCTGGGCACCGTCGTCGGCGCGGCCCGGCTCGCGGTCCTGCGCGGTGTCCGAACCGTGACCGAGGCCGCGTGAAGGAAGGATTGACGGCCTCCGGCTCGTTCTGCCAATGTCCGGACAAGCGCTTTCTAAGTCGGTCGGGACACCGGCTCGGGGCGGCATCCGAGCCGTATGCGACATACGGCGCGGCGCACGAGGGCGTGCTCGTGCGGCCCGGCCGGAACCGGCCGGGGATCCCGCCCGTACCCAGGCGGCGCGGCCGGGCGAGGCCGCCCCCGGAAGGCGCACGTTCCCGAGCAATGCACCCGTGCCGCAGCGACCGCGCCCCCGCACCCGTACCGCGGCGACCGGCCCGGGCCCCGTCACGCACCCCTCAGGGAGGACCCGGTGGGTCACCAGATCTCGCGCAGAACCCTCTTCCGCACGACGAGCGGGCTCGCCCTCGCAGGCGCCCTCGGCCCCGCGCTCACCGCCTGCGCCGGCGGCACCGGAGCCGGCAGCGACAACGGCGACCTGACGATGACCTGGTGGGGCAGCGACGAGCGGCACGCCGCCTACAAGAAGGCCCTCGCGACCTTCCGCAAGAACAACCCCGGGATCAGGATAGAAACCCGTTACTCGGGCTACGACGGCTACTTCGACAAGTTCAACACCCAGGTCGCCGGCGGCAGCGCCCCCGACCTGCTGCAGATGGACACCGCGCTGGTCGCCCAGTACGCCCGCAAGGGCATCCTCGCCCCGCTCGACTCCTACGTCGGCAACTCCCTCGACCTGACCGGCTTCTCGAAGACACTCCTCGCCGCGGGCACGGTCGACGGCAAGCTGTACGGCATCCCGTCCGGCATCGGCGTCAACCAGCTCACCGTCAACCGCTCCGGCCTGGAGAGGCTCGGCCTGAAGCTGCCCGACCGCGAGTGGACCTGGAACGACCTGAAGAGGATCGCCACCGACGTCCACAGGAAGAGCGGCGGCAGGGTCTACGGCGTCGACGACGGCGGCGGCTCCACCCTGCAGTGCTTCGAGATCTTCGCCCGTGAGAAGGGCCAGCCGTTCTTCTCCGACGACGGCAAGAAGCTCGGCTTCACCGCCGACACCCTCCAGGAGTGGTGGGAGTTCTGGGCCGGAATGCGGGGGGACAACGCCTCCCCGCCGCCCGCGATCACCTCCGCCGCCCACAACGACCTCACCAAGAACGCGGTCGTCGTCGGCAAGGCCCTGTTCACCTTCGACTCCGGCGTCTACGGCGCCGGCGGCTCGATCACCGACGCCCAGCTGGACTTCCTGCCCACCCCGCAGGGCGACTTCTCCGGCGCCCGCGAGGGCAACTTCGTCAACGGCGGTGTGCTGCTCAGCGCCACCAAGGCCAGCAAGAGGACCGCCGACTCGGTGAAGATCATGGACTTCTTCGCCCAGGACCCCACCGCCATCAAGGACATGCGGCTGCTGCGCGGCATCCCGCCGACCGAGAAGGCCCGTTCGCTGATCTCGGCCGGGCTGAACGAGACCGACAAGCGGAACATGGCGATGGCCGACTACATCTCCCAGCGGGTCTCCAGGGCGGCCGACGCCCTGCCCGCGCCCGTGCCCCCGCCCAAGGGCGCCGACCAGATCTGGGACCTGCTGTTCCAGTCCAACCTGGCGGTCGCCTTCGGCAAGAAGACCGTCAAGGCACAGCTCGGCGCGTTCTTCGACCAGGCGCAGTCCATCCTCGCGGGCTGACCCCCCGCCCCAGCACAGTCCGGCACCGGGAGAGGGCCAGGGAGACGATGAGCATGACCACCGCCAAGACCGACGAGGCCGCGGGGGAGGAGCCGGCGGCCCCGGCGAACCCCGCGGGCCCGCGCGAGCGCGAACGGCTGCGCCGCCGTGCCGCCAGACGGCGCGGCGGGGGATGGTGGCCGTACGTCTTCCTGGCCCCGTGGTTCGCCGGCCTTTTCGGGCTGACGGTCTACCCGATGCTGGACTCGCTGTACCTGTCCTTCACGGACTTCGACCTGCTCTCGCCCGCGAAGTGGATCGGCGCGCGGAACTACACGCACATGTTCACGGACGACCCGGTCTTCTGGGACTCGGTGCACGCCACCCTGCTGTACGTCGTCGTCTCCGTCCCGCTGAAGCTGGCGCTCGCGCTCGGCGTGGCCCTCCTGCTCAACCGGCCGCTGAAGGGCATCGGCGTCTACCGGGCCGCCTTCTACCTGCCCTCGCTGCTCGGCGGCGCGGTCGCCGTCGCGATCGTATGGCGCCAAGTGTTCGGCGGAGACGGACTGTTCAACGACTTCCTGGGCTGGTTCGGCATCAAGGGCCAGGACTGGATATCGAGTCCGGACACCTCGATCTACACGCTCATCCTGCTCGCCGTCTGGCAGTTCGGCACCCCGATGGTCATCTTCCTCGCCGGACTGAAACAGCTGCCCAAGGACGTCTACGAGGCCGCCGCGATCGACGGCGCCGGAACGCTCACCCGGTTCTTCCGGATCACCCTCCCGCTGCTCACCCCGATCGTCTTCTTCAACCTGGTCCTGCAGATCATCGACGCGTTCAAGACGTTCACCCCCGCCTACGTCGTGAGCAACGGCACCGGCGGACCGCTCAATTCGACCATGCTGTACTCCCTCTACCTGTACAAGAAGGGCTTCACCGACCTGCAGATGGGTTATGCCTCGGCGCTGGCCTGGGTGCTGTTCCTGGTCATCGCGGGCTTCACGGCGGTCAATTTCATCGCCAGCCGTTACTGGGTCCACTACGACGACTGAGCGAGGAGTCCCTCAGACCATGTCCGCGATCACTCCGAGCGTCTCACCGCTCCGCAGGCTCCGTGCGCTCACCGGCCCCCGCCGGATCCTCCTGCACACCCTGCTCATCGGCGTCGCGCTCGTCATGCTCTACCCGCTGCTGTGGATGCTCAGCAGCTCGCTCAAGCCCGACACCGAGATCTTCACCCACCCCGGGCTGATCCCCGACGAGCTGCACCCGCACAACTACTCCGAGGGCTGGAGCGGCTCCGGCAACTCCTTCTCGCTCTACATCACCAACTCGCTGATCGTCACGATCGGCGCGGTGACCGGAAACGTCGTCTCCTGCTCGCTGGCCGCCTACGCCTTCGCGCGCTTCGAGTTCCGCGGCAAGAAGATCTGGTTCGGCCTGATGCTCGGCACGCTCATGCTGCCGCTGCAGGCCACCCTGATCCCGCAGTACACGATCTTCTACAACCTGACCTGGATCAACACCTTCCTGCCGCTGATCGTGCCGAAGTTCCTCGCCACGGACGCCTTCTTCATCTTCCTGATGGTGCAGTTCATCCGCTCCATCCCGCGCGAGCTGGACCAGGCCGCGATGATGGACGGCGCCAATCCGCTGCAGATCTACTGGAAGATCATCCTGCCGCTGATGCGGCCGGCCCTGGTCACCACCACCATCTTCACCTTCATCTGGACCTATGACGACTTCCTCAGCCAGCTCGTCTACCTCCAGCGCAACGCCCGCTTCACCGTCCCCCTCGGCCTCACCCTCTTCCTGGACAAGACCAGCGGCTCCTCCTACGGCGCGATGTTCGCCATGTCGACACTCGCCCTCGCCCCGACGCTCATCTGCTTCCTCGTCTTCCAGAAGAGACTGGTAGAAGGCCTGGCGACCACCGGAATGAAGGGCTGACCAGCGTGCATCTGCCATACCAGCGCGGCCCGCTGCACGACCTGCCGGACACCCGGAAGGCGTACGACGCCGTCCTCGCCGACGTCACCGAGCAGGCCCTCGCCCGCATCACCCCCGAGGGCAGCCTCGAACACCCCGGCGCCCACGACGACATCGGCGACACCTCCCTCGGCATCACCTCCCTGCTCGCCCTCGCCTGGCAGCGCGGCAAGGACCCCAGGCTGCCGGAGGCGGTCCGCCGCAGCCTCGCCTTCCATCTGCGCGAGCGCGTGTACAGCGAGGACAACCCCGGCTACCCGAACCTGCGCCTCACCGGCTCGGGCCTGCCGTACGCCCGCTATGTCCTGGCGGCGGGCGCCCATCCGATCGGCGACTGGCCCAGCACGGTGTGGGCGCTGCTCCAGGCGGTCAACGTCCTCGACGCCGCCGACGGCCTCCTGGACGACGAACAACGGGCAGAGCTACGGCAGTTGGCCCACGGCTACTGGCGCTGGCTCACCGAGGCCACCTTCTTCAACCCGCAGGAGGCCGGCAACCAGGCCATCGGCTGTGTGGTCGGCGGCCTCATGCTGGCCCGCCATCTCCCCACCCGAGCGGGCGAGTCGGTCCGCTCCCGTGCCCTCGCGCTGTACGCCGACGAGATCCGGGCCCACCGGGTCCGTGACCGCGGTGCCCTGCTGCCGCCCGAGCACGGCGGCGCCTACGACAACAACTACGGCCCGATCTCCCTGTCCTTCCTGGCCCAGGCCCACCGGGTCAGCGGCGAGGAGATCTTCGCCGAGGACGGCCACACCCTCGCCCGCTACATCGACGCCCGCCTCACCTGCGGCGGCTACGACAACGGCGGCCCCCGCTACAGCGAACAGCACTCCGGCTTCGAATCGGTCCTGGGCCTGCGCTACTTCAGCGCCCGTGTCGGCGCCGACCTCGGCCGCTACCGGGGCGACACCAGCTGGGGCCGGCACGCCGTCCAGCGGGACGGCCGGATCGACGGGCACTTCGCCTTCATGCTGGTCTGGCAGATCAAGGACACCACCCGCTGGCACCGCACCCCGTCGGCCGCGCCCGTCCGCCATCAACTGCGCTCCGGCACCGTCTCCGTGGCCTTCGACAGTCGTATGACCCCCTCGCTCGTCGAGGCGGACGGCACCTACTACCTGCCCGCCGCCGTGCGCCGCCGGCACGGGTTCGGCCCGGTCGCCGACGGTTTCCTGCTGTGCCACCCGATGGGACAGGTCCGGGTCGCGGACGTCCGCGCCGACGGGCTCGCGGCGAAGCTGGTGACCAAGCCGGTCGTCGGCCGCGACCACGTCCTGCGCCATGTGCGCTCCCTGTACGTCACCGACGGCACGCGCCTGTGGGTGACGGTCGCCGTGGAGCCGCTCGACGGGGCGCCGTACCTGCTCTCCGGGCTGCCGTACGCCGCCGACGACGGCGACCGGGTGCGCCGTACCGCCGAGGGCGAGGTCACCTCGGCGGGCGGCCTGCGCCTCACGCACCCCGCCAGCGCCGGCCCCGACCACTTCGACGCGCGCGCCGAACTCACCCAGGAAAAGGCCGCGTTCGCGCTCGCCACCGACCCGCGCGGCTACGGCGACCCCGACGAGGGCTGGCGCCACCTGGTCTCCTCCAGCGCCCTGGAGGCCGACCCGGCACCGGGCGCACCGGCGGGGCTGCATGTGTTCGCCGTACGGTACGGGCCGGGAGGGGCGTTCGCGCCGGTGTTCGAGGAGGGTGCGGATGGGCTCACCGTACGCACGGAGGCGTTCACGGCGGTCGTCGGCGCGGTGCGGGGCGACAGCCGTGGGGAGCCGTCCCTCACCCTCCGCCGCTGAGCGTCGTCAGCGCTCGGGGAGCACCGGTGCCGGCAGTGCGGCGGGCGGCACCACCAGGTCCGCCCGCCCCCGGGTCGTCGCGACCAGGTCGGCGTTGCGCTGGTCCGTGCCCAGCACCCAGGCCACGGCCGACTCGTGGTCCTTGCCGAACTCCTCGTGCCGGGCGACCAGTCGGCGGATCCGCTCGTCCTCGTCCGTCTCGCAGAACCACACCTCGTCCAGGCACGGCCGCACCCGCGCCCACGAACCCTCCGTCAGCAGAAGGTAGTTGCCCTCGGTGACGACGAACCGGGCGGCCGGCGGCACCGGGATCGCGCCCGCGAGCGGCTGCTCCAGCACCCGCTCGAAACCGGGGGCGTACACCACCTCGTCGGTGTCCTCGCGCAGCCGCCGCAGCAGCGCCGCGTACCCGGCCGCGTCGAAGGTGTCCGGCGCGCCCTTGCGGTCCCGGCGGCCGAGCCGGTCCAGTTCCACGTCGGCCAGGTGGAAACCGTCCATGGGAACGTGCGCGGCCCGGGGCGGCCCGTCGGCGTTCAGGGCGCCCACCAGATGTTCGGCGAGCGTGGTCTTGCCCGCACCGGGGCTGCCCGCGATCCCGAGCACGGCACGCCGGCCGTCCCGGACGAGGCCACGGGCACGATCGAGGAGGTCGTCGAAGGTCAGCGGCACACAGAAGAGTGTGTCACCTGGAGTTCGCGCGCTGTGCGGCGTGTACCACTCACTGGACGGCGTCCCACGGGGAACAGTGCCGGGTATGACTCAGCTCGGTCTTCCCGACGGAATCCAGGCCTGTCTGTTCGACCTCGACGGCGTCGTCACCAAGACGGCCGTCGTGCACGCCGCCGCCTGGAAGGAGACGTTCGACGCGTTCCTGCGGGACTACGAGGGGGAACAGGGGCGGCCGTTCGACGCGGTCGCCGAATACGACGAGTACGTGGACGGCCGCCCCCGCGCCGACGGCGTCCGCGCCTTCCTCGCCTCGCGCGGCATCCACCTGCCCGAGGGCGCCCCCGAGGACCCACCGGACGCCCCCACGGTGCACGGCCTCGGCAACCGCAAGAACGTCCTGCTGCTGGAGAGGGTCCGCACCGGCGGTGTGGAGGCCTACGAGGGCACCCTGCGCTATCTGGAGGCGGTCCGCGCCGCGGGGCTGCGCACGGCGATCGTCTCCTCCAGCGCCAACTGCCGGGAGGTTCTGCGCTCCGTCGGTGCCGAGCACTTCTTCGACGTACGGATCGACGGTGTGGTGGCCGCCGAACGGCACCTGCCGGGCAAGCCGCACCCCGACACCTTCCTCGCCGCCGCCCATGACCTGGGGGTCGAGCCGTCCCGGGCCGCCGTCTTCGAGGACGCGCTGGCCGGCATGGACGCGGGCCGCGCGGGCGGCTTCGGGTTCGTGGTCGGCGTGGACCGAGTGGGCCAGACCGACGCGCTGTACGCGCACGGCGCGAGCACGGTCGTGAGGGATCTCGCCGAGCTGGGAGGCAAGGAGTGATCACCGACCGGTCGTACGCCGTGGAGCCCTGGGCCGTACGGGAGACCGCCCTCGATCTCTACGTCCTCGCGCAGAGCGAGTCGGTGTTCGCGCTGTCCAACGGGCACGTCTGCCGGCGCGGCAACCTCGACGAGGGCGAACCGCACGGCCTGCCCGGCAGCTACCTCAACGGCGTGCACGAGGCGCACCCGCTGCCGTACGCGGAGTCGGGCTACGGCTGCCCGGAGTCGGGCCAGACGGTCATCGACGGGCCATCCGCCGTCGGCTTCTCAGTTCAGTGCGACGGACAGTTGTCGCAGCAGGTCGCCCGTCGCGTCGGCGGCGAGCAGCGTGGGCAGGGTGCCGAGGAGGAGGACCGCCGCCGCGGCCGGCCACAGCTGCGGGGGCGGGCTCGTCTGCAGGGCCGCTATCCGGCGGGTGACGGCCCGGTCGGTGAAGTGCAGGGTGCAGGCGGTACGGGCCCGGCCCGCGGTGAGGGCGGCCCGGGCCAGCGCCCGGGCGGTGGTGCGCCGGTCGCCGACCGCGGCCGCCGCCTGCTCGTCGGCCCACCGCTCCACGAGGAAGCCGACGGCCTTGCGCACCGGTCCGAGCAGCGGGTCGGCCGCCGCCGCGAGCGTCGCCGCCGTGACCAACGGCCCGTGCCGGTGGGCGAGATGGGCGCGCTCGTGCGCGAGGAGGACCCGCCGCCCCGCCATCGCAACGCCCGCGGCCGCCTGAACGCCGAACGCGTCCAGCAGTTGGAGACGCTCGGCATGGTCTGGTCACACCGTGACGTCGCGTGG
>NZ_JBFAWH010000070.1:13577-14067 GCF_040680235.1 Streptomyces sp. NPDC052101 | reverse complement strand
TCCGACGGGACGCCGCTTGCCATCACCACTAGCAGCGACAGGAGCATGATCCTCTGGAATCTGAGTACCGGCGCCCACCGTCCTGTCATCACCGGCCACCGCGGTGAGGTGAACGGAGTGACCGGTGCCGTCCTGCCGGACGGGACGCCCGTCGCTGTCACGGCCAGCTACGACAAGACGGCGATCGTGTGGGACCTGGAAACCGGCACCCCCCGCCACACCCTCACCGGCCACAAAGACGTAGTGCGGGCGGTCAGCGGCGCCCGACTCGCGGACGGGACGCCCGTCGCCGTCACGGCCAGCTACGACAAGACCGCGATCGTGTGGGACCTGGAAACCGGCACCCCCCGCCACACCCTCACCGGCCACAAAGACGTAGTGCGGGCGGTCGCCGGCGCCCGACTCGCGGACGGGACGCCCGTCGCCGTCACGGCCAGCTACGACAAGACCGCGATCGTGTGGGACCTGGAAACCGGCACCCCCCGCCACA
>NZ_JBFAWH010000070.1:0-13481 GCF_040680235.1 Streptomyces sp. NPDC052101 | reverse complement strand
CACACCCTCACCGGCCACCGCGGTGAGGTCAACGGAGTGACCGGTGCCGTCCTGCCAGACGGGACGCCCGTCGCCGTCACGGCCAGCTACGACAAGACGGCAATCGTGTGGGACCTGGAAACCGGCACCCCCCGCCACACCCTCACCGGCCACATGGAGTGGCTCTCTGCCGTCGGCAACGCTGCGCTACCCGACGGGACGCCCGTAGCCGTGACAACCGGCCACGACAAGACCGTGATCGTGTGGGACCCGGCAACCGGGCGGAAGATGTGGAGCACTCAACTCCCTGACACGGGTCTCTGCGTAGCGGCGATCCCCGCAGGACTCCTTATCGGCCACGGTCCGGACATCGCATGCTTCCTCTGGACCGATCTCGAAGGGCTTCTGGCCAGAGGCTGGCCGGAACCGAGCAGTGGCCAACGTGTGTGCTCATACTCGGCTGCGTAACCTCCTCAGAGCGCGCCCGGTGGGTGGTTCAGCAAGGCGGGGGGAGGTAGGCCCGTGAACTTCCGGACGTTTCGGGTCAGGTGTGCCTGGTCGGCGTAGCCGGTGCGGGTGGCGGTCTCGGAGAGGAGGGATCCGGTGCGGGCCATGGCCCGGGCGCGCGGGAGGCGCAGTAGGCGTGCCAGCGTATTGGAGCCGTAGCCGATGGCGGCCAGGGATCGCCGGTGCCGCCACCGCGCGCCCGCCCAGCGCGTCGGCGGTGGCGGCGAACGGGCGGCCAGCGACGCCACCGTCCATGGTGCGCCGGATCGTCCTGGAGCAGCGGGGTATGCGGGTTGTCCCAGGCGTCGGCGGTCAGGTACAGCAGCGGTGGCAGAGACAGGGGCACCCCCTAAATAGTCCGAGCCCCCTTGGCCTCAGCCAAGATCCCCCGAGACGACTCCTGACGCCCCCTAGGGACGCTGGTACGGTCCTGCATGGACGTCGCACAGGCTCGAGCCTTCACCGTGCCTCTGACGGCCGCCGAGCACGACCAGGTGCAGCTCGCCGCGGCGGCCGCCGGTCAGACCGTCGACGAGTTCATGAGGGCCGCGGTCCTCGCCGCCGCGAACGACCCGTTCCTCACAGCCCTTGAGCAGGCCGCCACCACCATCGCCGCCCGCGCCCAGGACGACCGGATACAACACGACTACGCAGGCTGGCCCCCGCCGGGCCATACAGGGGCGCTGGTAAAGAAGCTGTCCTCACGGGGCCGCGCTGCCAGAATCCGGGGCATGAGCGAGACCCCTGAACTGCCCTGGCCCGTACCCGACACACGCTTCCGCCATTGGGCCGGCCAGTTCGCAGACATGCATAATCTGGTCCGCGACCTCGTCATCCCGCCCGGCCTGCCACAGGCCGCGGAGAGCGTGCTGACCACGGCCCGCGAGCTGATCCGCATGAGCTATTACCGCTACGAGTTCATGATGATCGGCGCCGCGACCTCCATCATCGCCATCGAGACCGCGCTCTCCGACCGCTACGGCCAGGGGACCCTCGCCGACTACCTGAAGAAGGCCCACGCCGACGGCCTGATCACCGAGGAGCAGTACGACCTCCTCGACAGCTGCGGCCGGCCGATCCGGAACAAGTACGCCCACGGCGACCTCACCCACGCCGCGCTGACCCCGCCGCTGGCCGTTGGGATGCTCCGCACCTCGATCACGATCCTCGCCCAGCTGCACGCCACACCCGGCCCATCGGCACGGTGATGATCACCCAAGGCGTACGAAGGGCCCGGTACCGACGGGGGAGGCGGCACCGGGCCCCACTCAAACCGTAGCCGCGCATCAGCCGGGTGTGCTCCTGTTAAGGCGAACTACTCCGTGCTGACCAGCTCCTCCCGGGTACGCAACACCAACCGGCTGGGTAGGGTCGAGTTACACCGAGTGGGAGAGGTAGCTGCATGGCCAGTGATGTCGTGATTGCGCAGACCACAAGCGATGACGAAGACCAGGCGAAGGCGCTGGCCCGGGGCGCGGTCGAGAGCAAGCTGGCGGCGGGCGTTCACATCGATGCGCCAATCACCGCCTTCTACTGGTGGAAGGGCAAGGTCGAGGCAGCGCAGGAGTGGCGGATCTCGTACATGACTACGACGGACCGTCTCCCGGCGCTAGAGGCATGGGTGCACGAGAAGCATCCGTACGACGTCCCCCAGTGGATCACGCTACCCGTGACCGGTGGGTCGGAGGCGTACCTGTCCTGGGTTGTCGAGGAGACGGCATAGGGCAGAGAAGCGACGGGCCGGCAGTACGACGGCGTTCTCGTCCTTGAGTTTGTCCGCGTACCTCGCAAGGGGGCTCAGGATGCGAACTGCAGCAGATGAAGTGCGAGTTCCTGCTCACTGTCGGGAAGTGATGCTGCGATAGTCGCTGCCCGCTCCTTGCCCATCGTGTTGGGCTTGGCCTGTGCCGCCGCAGCGAATTGACGTGACACGTAGACGCCTTGGTCGACGTCGCCCCCACGCAGTAGGGCCGAAGCGAGATCACCCAGAACCACGACGCCCCCGCCCGGTAGTTCCTCTCCGAGGCGGTCGACTGCAGTGTCAGCTGTGGGTGTGAGTTCGGGACGCTTCAACTGGCCGTATACGGAGAGGGCCAACGAGTCCATGCGGTACGGGGTCACGAACCGGACCCACGCCTGCTCGCTGGTGTGATCCGCGAAGTCGTAGGCGAAGCGCGCTCGCTCCAACGCTCGGAGCGCTCCCGTCTCATCGCCGGCCGCCGCAGCCTCTTCCGCCTGCCTGCCGAGGACCCAGGCGGCAGCAGTGGCATTGCCGTAGCCCCGCACGTCGCTGGCAGCTTGGGAAAGGAGCTCCAACCTCGCCTTCGGCGTGGAGGCGCCGTAGCTGGCGTATGTCAGGGCCAAGGCTCGAAGGGGAGGATGCCCGGCGGTCGCCGCGCACTGCGAGGTTACCTTGTAGTAGGCGTCAGCTTTGTCGTGCTCGCCCAGGTCCCAGGCCACCCAACCGGCCAAAGCGGCGGTTTCTCCGGCAGCGATGGTGAGAGCCCGTTCGTGTTCGCTGGCACGAGGCAAGGCGGCGGTGATCGCGTCAAGATGCGACTCGACCGTGCTTTGCAGTCGCCGGGCGCTGAGATTGAGTTCCTGGACGTGCAGTTCAGCGGCCCGGTCGATGAGGGCAGCGGCGGCGGACGAATCGATCTTGGAACCCTTGTTGAGGGCGAAGGCGAGGCGCCCCCAGGGTTCCGCAGCCGCGCTCACACCGATAGCGGCGCCACCCAGCAGCGTGCGACGCTTCACGGCGTCCTGGCCCTCCCCTGCACTGGCGTGCCCCTTCCTCTTTCGAGCACGGGCCGCCTTAGCCTCCCGCTGTAGCTCCTCAAAGGGGACACCGCAGGCCGCCGCAATGTGACCGATTGTGTGATTGGTAGGAACGTTCTCGAAGTTCTCATAGCGGCTGATCTCTCGGCGGGTCATCGTGTCCCGGCCGGAGACAGCGTTAATGGCGTCTGCCTGCTCCTCCTGCGTCCGCCCTGCATCCTGCCGAAGCCGGAGGAGCAGGTCGGCGAACGGATCTGACATGAGTGTGACCTCTGTTGGTGGACGGAATCCAATCATGGACTCAATTCCCCCTCCAGTTTCCCCCCTTGACAGATTTTTCCCCCTCTGGATTCCCCTGGTCAACGGCGTCGCAGCGCGGTGCGATAGCCCCCATGACCAGGCTCCAAGAGGCGACCCCGCCCGGCGGGGGCATCCGTAGCTTCGCGGCCACAGCAGGCGCGTCAGACGTGAGGTCAGTTCAGGAGGACCGACGCAGCGCATCGGCACGGGCCGACATACCGGCGGCACAACGTGCCTGTCAGGCGGCTTTTCTCCCTGATCTCACGAAAGTTGGGGAGATGCGGCAGACAACCAGGGTCTTCCTGCGGCGGTGCCGCGTTCCGAAGTCGGTGGCTGGGTTCGTCGTGCTGGCCGTCTCAGAGCTGGTCACCAACGCCGTGGTTCACGGTGAGGGCGAAGTCTTGCTCCGGATCACGGTGGCCCTTGACTTGGTGCGCGTCTCGGTAACCGACCACAACCCAGCCCCAGCTGTACTCAAGGAAGCCGGACCCGACGGTGAATCCGGTCGCGGGATCCGGCTTGTCCATGCGATCTCAGACGCGTGGAAGAGCAGCGGCGAGGAGACATGGTGTGAGTTCGGATATGCGAGGGCTGAGGCTTGAATCAGACCTCCAGCTCGCCCCCGTCCATGCGAATGACGAGCGGCACAGCTCTGTCGCCCCCGCTACATAGAGCGCTCCGAGGGCCGTTCACTTGCCTTCGCCCAGTAGTTCGGTTCAAGCATCTCGCCAGGCCATGCCGGCTGACGGATCGGGCCCCGAGGCCCCATCTGTACGAAGTACGGGGCCAGGTCGATCACGGGCGTCCCGTCTACGGCGTCGAGATCGGTGACCAGGACGTCCCGGCCCTTGACCTCGAGCAACCGCGGATAGCTGATCGCCAATTGGTTGGGGCGCCGGTGGTTGCGGTGGACGAACGTACCGGTCGCCGGCCAGCTCTGGTTTCCCCGTGGACTGCGTGCGTGGAGCTGAACGTCTTCGGGTCGCGCCAGGTGGAAGCGCCACGTAACCGTCAGGTGAGAGAACTCCTCGATTCCCTGAAGCGTTTCGAGGGGGTACTCATCGTTGAGCCGGATGATCGATTCGACCCCGCCCTGGTAGTCGTCCTGCACGCGGGTGTGGCCCCCGACGACCTTGGCGATCGATTCGACCTCGTAGGTCGGCATCAGCGCTCGCTCCTCTCCCTGGGCTCAGCATGTACGGCGGCCTCGGGTCGGCGCCGCGGATCTGCTCTGCGGTCAGCCTATGGCGCGCAGCATGCCTCGCGCGCGGCGGTCCAGTTCGACGACGTGGCGACCACCACGTTGCCGGACGGGCGAGAGGTCGCTCTGCATACGGACGATGACGTCGCGGGCGCGGCCGGACTGGACTCCAGCCATGGCATCGAGGGCCTGGCTCCAGGTGGCGCACGCCTCATCAAGGCGTCCCTGCTGGACCTGGACGGCGCCGAGGTATCCGAGTGTCACGCTGTGGGTGCGGGCGTATTGCTGCCGGGGGCGGGTAGCGACGCTGCGCTTGAAATGGATCTCCGCGTCCAGTGGCTGCCCCATGTCACGCAAGGCACAAGCTGTCTCGTGGGCCAGGGAGGCTTCTTGGAAAAAGTCCACGCGGCTGGGGCCGCCGTTGTTGTCGGCGCGGGAAAGATCCTGCTCTGCGCGGCTGATTGCCGCGAGGGTTCCGGCGCGGTCGCCGTCCGCCGCGAGGGCTCGGGCGTGAACGATCGCGAGCAGGGCCTTCTCGCGATGGCTGGCCTGGCCGTACCGGTCGCGGGACATGGATGCGTCGGCCAATGCAAGCGCTCTGCGGGGGTGACCGAGGTCCACGGCTTGATGCGCGAGGGCGCGCAGGATGTGGCCGCCGAGCGGCCCGTCGCCCGCTTCAGCTGCAATGTGGGCGGCAAGGGTGAGGTAGCGCTGGGCAGTGCGGTGCTCGGAGGCGTCGAAAGCCATCCACCCCGCCAGGTAGGTCATCTCCGCCACGGCCGAGTAGGTGTCACGTCGAATCTGTTCCGTGCGGTGCCTGCTGCCAAGCAGGGGCACCGCTTCGTCGCGAAGATGGCCGGCGAGTGCCGATCGGCCGGAGGCCCCTCCGCGCTGCTGGTCGCGCGCGGAGTAAAAGGTCGTCAGTTCTCGGACGTCGTCGATGTCGGCCTGTGTCACCAGCCGGGGAGAGACTGCTGGGCGCTTGGCCGCAGCGGCGGGGGCGGCTGCCCACCACGAGGCGGTGGGCAAGACGAGGCCGGCGGCCGAGTACGCGGCGGTCGCCAGCAGCTTACGTCGGTGCATATCGAGGTCGTCGCTTCCCAGCTCAGCCAGCACGGTCAGAGGGTCGACGCTCCAGTCGGAACCGCTGTCGGTCGTGCCTGTCGGCACTCCTTCCAGCCCGAGGTCGGCCAGGGTGAGACGGCGGCCAAGCCTGCGGGACAGCGTCTCGCGCAGGATATGCGGCGCTCTTCCACTCGGTCGTGTGCCCTGGACCCACATGGCGATGTGCGAGCGGGAGATGGCCTCCAGCTCACGCGCCCCGCTCTCTGTGGCTACCCGGGCGACTGCGGCGGCTGCTTGTGGCTGGGACCAGCCTGCTTCACGCAGAAGTGCGGCGAGGGCGACGTTTCGCACGCGGGCCATGGGCTGCCCCTCGGTTCCGAAATGATCTTTGACGCCTTTGACGGTCCTCGGGACTGCGCAGGCATACCCCCCGACGGGGATTCACGGTTCGCTCAACGTAGCCGCCGGATCACTCGATTTGCACGCCGGTCGTCGGATCCGTACGGCGACCTCCACTCAACTTGGCCGGATCCGTACAGGAGTTGTGTCATGCGCATTCCGCTGGCTATCCATCGGGACACCTGTCAGCAAGTTGGTCCGAGCAGACAGGGTGGCGTCAACGCCGAGCCGGGCCCGCAGCGGAATCAGGCAGTTGCCGCAGCGGAGACGGTGGCACTCGTGCTGGACGAGGGCCCTTGCCCACCAGCCCGGCCCCGCCGGCCCGTTGCCTGACCGAAGCCTGCACCATCCTCCCGCCCGCCCCGGAGCGGACCCCCTTGCGCAGGGCTGTGTCCGCTGCCCGCTCAGTCCTGCGCTCCCCCCAGAGGACGTGATGACGACGACAGCCGTAAGGACGCCTCGCGCGGTTCTCCGCCGCGACGGGGACGTGATGGATGAGAGATTCCCCGTTGCTCCACGCCGGCGGGGCGAGCCGCCCCGGCCCGAGGACACAGTCCGAGTAGGCATCATGCGCCGAATCGCCGCAGCACGGCTCAAATACTGCGGTCTCGGGGCAATGATCGAGGACGTGTTGGTGATTGTCTCCGATCTGGTCACCAACTCGATCCTGCACGGCGGCACCACGGAGATCAGTCTGAAGGTGACCCTCCAGGAAGACCGCTTGCGCATCAACGTCCACGACGGCATAGAGGGCAGCATCAAGCCCAAGCAGCCAAACGACAGTGCCGAGACGGGCCGGGGCTTCGCGCTCGTCAGCGCCCTGGTCCAGGAGAGCGGCGGAGACTGGGGCGTCAGCGAAGACGGCACCACCATCTGGTGTCTCCTCCCCGCACGGGAGGGACGCCAGTGACCTCCACCGCCCTCACCCGCCGCGGCAGCGATGGTGCGCCTGGCTGGGACCACCCCGTGGAGCCCGCCAGGCTGCCGGCAGAAGCCGCCATGCACAAAGCCCTTGCGAAGATCCGCGCCTGGACCCCATACGACGGCGACGCCGTCCTGGACGACGTGGCGGACGCCCTCGACACCATCGCGACGCCCGAGGACAGGGTCGAAGCACTGGGGCTGCGCCTCCGCAGCCATCTCATGCATCTCGTAGGCACCGCCCTCAACTACGTCGCTGAGGAGAAGGATCAGCCGGAACCGCGCATTAAGCAGGCGCGCTACTTGCGCGAGCAGGAAATTCCGGGCGACTACCAGCAGGCCCTCGGCCACCTGCGCCGAATGGGGTGGGCCGTGAACGAGCTGCTGGACCTCCTGGTCGAGCACGAGATCATGAAGATGCCAGACTCCCTGAAGGATGGCTCGCTACCGGTGTTCGCCGAGGCACAGCCCCTCGCGGCACCCGGCACCAAGACAGGGCCGGCCGCAGCCAGTGCGTCCATTGTGGTCCTTGACCAGACGCAGCGGGGCCGGCCATGACGGTTCTCGTACGCCCCGAACTACCGGCGGGTGCCGCCCCTCTGTCTGCGCCAGAACGGCGTGCGCTCGCTCTGGCCGCGCTTGGCCACGACGGCTCAGAGATCACGGGGAAGCTGGCCGAGGAAAAGTACCGAATTCCTGCGGTCGGCCTGGGACCGATCTGGGCTACGGCGGCAAAGAAACTCGGCGCCGAACGCGTCCGGCCGCAGGGCCGGCAGCCAGAACTCGTCTTTCGTGCGCGTGTCCACGGCGTCCTTGACCTTCCGGACCCAGAGAACGCCGACTGGCTGCCCCCCTGACGTCCTCGGCTACGTCCAAGCGCTGGCTCGCGGCAGGACCCTGAAGCAGTACGCGGAGGACGACCTTCACACGACGGTCTGGGACGTGGAGGACATCGCCAAGCAGGCTCGGAAGATGCTGGGTGGAGCAGCACCCACTCAGGCAAGCCTGGTCTACCGGGCGCTGCCACAGCTGCTCCGCACCGTGCAGCCGCCGGTCGAGCACGCAGGAACAGATCTCCTGCCCGCTGTGCGGTCATCGTCGATCGCCGCCAGCCTCCAAACTGACCTGCCCAGCGATGAAATCCGCGCCGTGAGGGTGGGCCGGGTATGGATTCGTGCCATGCTTCCCACGCTCGGCTGGATGGGTTCCACTCTCCAAGCCGCTGAGGTGGTCGCCCGGCTGGTTTCCAACGGCGTACGCCACGGCCTGCCCAATCACACGACGACGCACACACTGCTCCTACGCGCCGCCGTAGACGAAGCAGGCAATCTGCTCATCGACGTGACCGACCTCAACCGGTCATTCCCCGACTTCGAGGCCGCAGTTCGAGGAGAACAGGGCGGCGGCCTTCGACAGATCGCGCAACTGGGTGCCCAGGTCTCCTGGTTCCTGCACCACGAAGGCCCCGGGAAAACCGTTCGTGCCGTACTCTCCCGCGGGCCGGTGGACCTCTGATGCCAACACAGCACCAGTGGAACGGCAAGCGCCTGCACGGTCCAGGTGAGCGCATGGCCGCCCTAGCCCCCCTCCATTGCCGACATCTCCGAGGCCCTGGCGAACGTCGAAACGGTGCTCGCCTGGGGCCTCCAGAGCCCCGGCCTCCGGGCCGACTGGCAACGTCGCGATGGACGGCGTCGAGGAATCCACCGAGTACGGCC
The DNA here is from genome assembly GCF_040680235.1 of Streptomyces sp. NPDC052101. Classification (NCBI taxonomy): domain Bacteria; kingdom Bacillati; phylum Actinomycetota; class Actinomycetes; order Kitasatosporales; family Streptomycetaceae; genus Streptomyces; species Streptomyces sp. NPDC052101. The sequence goes on along the minus strand of NZ_JBFAWH010000070.1, from coordinate 4,613 downwards.
GGATTGGCGCCGACCTGCGTACCCAGTGCCTCAACGTCGAGGTCGGCGGACGCCGGGCGCCTTCCTCCTCTCCATCGTCACCTGCGCTCTCCTGGCCGCCCTTCTTCGGCCCAGGAGCGGACGGCAGCCGACTCCAGCCATGCAGCAGCTCGCAGCTGAGGAAGATCAGCGGTTCGCGCCGCTGTGTTGGCAAATCACCCATTCACGCAAAGGAGTTCTGACGTGAGCACGACCGCCGGAATGCCCCAGAGCAGCGCCCTGTCGCGATGCGCGGGCCAAGGAGCCATGATGGCGGAGCGGCTGGCAGATCCCGCGCTCGTCGAGGCGGCCGTGGAGATCCGGCTGGGCAAGGGCGACTCCTGTGACACCTGCCTGGCTGTCCCGCTGGGCGGCCGGCGGGTGGCCGGGGAAGTCACAGTGACCGGCTGGAGCCAGGCCCTGATCGTCTTGCTGGCCCTGGACGGCAAGCCGGGGTTCCCGGATCTGAGGGACGGTAGTTTCAGCAGCGCGATCGACGCGCCGCGCACCATCCGCTGGGGTCTGCGTACCCACGCTGAGGGGCCGCGGCAACGGGCCAGGATGTGGGGCTACCACGACGCCGGTGTACAGGCATACGTAGCCGAGCAGACCCGCTACGACCCGCGGATCCCCGTCACACCGCTGCCCGCGCTCCCCGCGGCCCCCAGCGTGGCACGGATCTACGATCTCCTCCTCGGCCGCCGTGGGGACAGCTACATGGCGGACAGAGCATTCCTCCGCTCGCTCACTCCGGCCGACGCCGAGACCCTGTCCACAGCTGCTGTCGTCAACCGCACGCACCTGCCCGCCGTGGTCAGCCACCTCACCGCACGCGGCATCGACCAGTTCCTCGACCTGGGGTCCGGACTGCCGGCCGCCACCGACTTCGGGCCCAGCGACAACCCCCTGCATGACCCGCTCCACGCCATCGTGGCCCGGCACCACGACACCGCGCGCGTGGTCTACGCCGACCACGATCGCACCCTCTTCGGCTTCAGCCGCGCGGTGCTGTCAGAACACCCGATGAAGCCGCAGTACGTCCAGGGCGACATCCGGTACACGCGTCAGTTCCTCACCTCGGGCCGGGTGCAGCACCTGCTCGACTGGAACCGCCCGATCGCGGTGCTGCTGCACGACGTCCTGCCCTGGATCGGCACCGACACGATCGTGAAGAGATCGCTGGCCATACTCAGGGAGCAACTGCCACCGGGCAGCGCGATGTCTATCACCCATGCCGCTGATCTCGGCGATAACTGCATGAGTCGGTTCACCAAGGCATTCCGCGCGGCGGGAATCACCTACAAGCCGCGTGATCCCGCCCTCATCGAGGAGTTGTTCGGGGACTGGCCTCTGGAGTCGCCGGGACTCGTACCCACCAACCGTTGGCACCCCGGTCACCCGCACGCCGCTCTCGCCCCCCATGAGGCCGGCGCGCTCGCCGGGCTCGCTTTCAAACTGGAGCCGATCGCTGGGGAGGCGAAGTCTGCCGCCGTTCAGCCGGGCGTCGCCTCGTCGACGCAGTCCCGTTCGGAGCCCGACCACGGCCAAGCGCTCACAGCGGCCCAACATCGCCCGCATCCTTCTTGACCGCGCGGCAAGCCCTGCCGGTCAGGGCGGCGCTCGCCACAACTTGAACGACGCCATCGCTGTGGCAGGAAGAGCGGCAGATCGCTACCCAGATCTTGTTCGCCGCCGCTATCGGAAATCAGGCCCTGCTGTTGTACGCCCACCATTGAGAGGACGCACGATGAACCACCTGCCGCCACCCGAGCCCGGCGCTGCCCTTCGCGTAGTAGAGGACAAGGCCCCTCCCTCGCCGGGCATGAACCTGTTCGGCATCCCGTCCGGTGAGGTCCTGACCAGCGACCCGAGCAGGCTGGCCAGGCTGTGGGAGGGGGCAGGCCAGGGTTCGAGGCCCGGAGTCGGCCGCATGAACACGGTGAGCACCCTGAACGTCGTGCATGAGCGGCAGACGCCGGAGTACTGGGACGCGATGTACGCCAAGGGCTACCGGGTGCCGGATCCGACGCCGTTCGAGCGTCAGATGTTCCGGAATTACGCGGCCGTGAAGTCCGGGCAGCGTGTCGTCGACGTCGGCTGCGGCCAGGGCCGTATGGCCGCGCACATGGCCACCTGGGGTCTGACCGTGAGGGCCTTCGACTTCAGCGGCGTCGCCATCGAGCACGCGCGGGCCAGCCACCAGGACCACGGGGACTTGCTGACGTTCGCCCGACACGACTTCAACGCCGACGCGATCCCGGGCGCGCTGGAGCCGGGCTCCGTCAACATCATGGTGTGTCGGCACAGCCTGGAGTTCCTGGACCTGCCCCGCTTCCTCACCGACGCGCGACGCTGGCTGATCCGCTCGGGCGTGCTGCACATCACGACGCACCGCGCAGAGCTGATGCCTCCGACGGCCCCCCACCGTGGCCTGACCGGGCGGCAGATCGAAGTGCTGCGTCCTGGATGGCAGTTCATGACGACCTACGGCCTGGACGGCAGCGGCAGCCTGATCGGAATCGTGCTGCGCGGTCCCTGCTGAAGAACTCCCGCTTCGTGGCTGCCGATCGGGCGTCACACCAGCCAGGAAGCGGGGCTGATCGGCTGGCACGGGGAGCCCTCCCACCCCGCCTGGCGCCCCGTGCCGGCCCGTGACCACTGACCAACCCGACACGGGTGAGCACACGCCGCACCTGGACGGCGCGGCCCGTCCGTCCCCACCGAGGAGGAACAAGCAGTGAAAAGGCCGGACCTGGCAAATGAGTTGAAGGAGCGCATGGAGCGAGACCAGACGGCCAGGCATCGCATGCTGGAGTCACGGCTCCCGGAGGACTCCGAGGCGGTGCAGGCCATCGATGTGGACAACACGGCTTGGCTGAGGACCGTCGTGTCGGCGCACGGCTGGCCGGGCGTGGACCTCGCCGGTGAAGAAGGCGCCGATGCCGCGTGGCTGATCACACAGCACGCCGACCACGACACCCAGTTCCAGCGCCGCGCACTGGAACTGCTGACCCACGCGGCGCTCGCCGGTGATGTGCCGGCCCGGCACTTCGCCCTTCTCACCGACCGGGTCCGGGTCGCCGACGGCCGGCCGCAGGTGTACGGCACGCAGTACGACCAGGACGGCGCGGGCAACGTTGTAGGGCCGTACCTGGTCGAGGACCCGGAGCGCCTGGACGAACGGCGGATGGCGCTCGGCCTGGAGCCGCAGGACGTGTATGACCGGCAACTCCGCGCGGTGCATGAGCGGAACTGACCACCAGCCCCGGGCGGGGGCCAATTCAGCGAGTCCGAGCTGACGACCACGACGGATTGAAAGGACTCCCCTTGATCACCCAATCGGCGGATGCGTCTGCCCTGCTCTGGGGCCGTTGTTTACACGCCGTCAGGTCTTCGCCGCTTCGGCCTGTAGAAAGATGACACGATGGCGCGCTCCCGCTCTGCAGCACCCGAAGGCAGGAACGACGTCCTGGAGAGGCATCTCAACCAACTCGGCTGGTCTGTCCGCAGCTTTGCCCAGCGCGTGTTCGAGTACTGCCAGAAGGTCGGCATCTCATACACCGGCAATCCGGGCACCGTGTCTCGATGGTGCACGGGGGACAACCGGCCCAGTCCGCCGCTCGCGGCAGCCGCATGCCACGTGCTGTCCATGGCTCTGGGCCACCCCGTGCCCCCGAGGAGCCTGGGCTGGCCGGAGGAATCGAACATTGCACTGGATTCCCTCCTGTACCGGGATCTGCCGCACGCGGCTCGGATGCTGGCTGAGCTGTGGGAACTCGATGCCGGGCGCGACCGAAGACTCGTGGAGAGGACGTTCCGGCCCGGCGAGTTCCGGGATGCCTCGCACCAGGCGCTCGTCATGCCGCCGGACACCGATCTGTCCGGGCATGGCCGGTTCCAGGTCATGGTGTCGGACATCGAACTGCTGGAGGCGCAGACCAGGGTCTATGGCCGGTTGGACGCACGGCATGGAGGCGGGAAGTACCGATCTGTCTTCGCTGCCTTTCTGTCCACTCACGCCACGCCGCTCCTCAACGGTGGCTTCACCGAGCGTCTGGGAAGGCGGTTGTACGGCAGTGTCGCGGATGCGGTGCTGGCGACCGCCAGCATGGCCTACGACGACGAGTTACCCGGACTGGCCCAGAGGTACGACCTGCAGGCCCTAAGGCTGGCCCAGGCGATCGGGGACCGTGCGCGGATTGCGCGCGTGCACATCCACCAAGCCCGGCTGGCCGCCGCCCAGGGCGAGCGCCGGGATGTGATTACCCACGCTCGTGCCGCGGTGCTGGCCAGTGCCGGTGTGCCGCCCTTGGTGATGTCCTATGCCGCGATCACCGAGGCCCGGGCGTGGGCACTCAACCGTCAGCAGCAGCCGACGCTGGATGCCGTCGCTCGGGCGAGGGAAGCATTCACGGCCGCCGGGCACGCGCGTGATCCGGAGTGGCTGTCGTGGTTCGACCGCTGTGAGCTGGAGGGCCAGGCAGCGTGGGCGCTCGCGGTCGCCGGCCTGGCTGACGACGGGATGCGGGCGCTGCAGACAGCGAAAGGCATGGCCAAGGACCGAACCCGTGACCGCGTAGAACTCATGATCACTT
>NZ_JBFAWH010000069.1:0-15273 GCF_040680235.1 Streptomyces sp. NPDC052101 | reverse complement strand
GGGGCGCGGGGAACTGCGCGGGCGACCACGCACCACCCGCACCCCGCCGTGCGACATGAGCCGCTACGGCGAGGGCGCGTCGTCCACGCACACCACCCGCACATAACGCACCGCGTTGTTGGCAAAGCCACCCCGGTTCCAGCGCTGCTCAAGGGGCTGGGTGCAACCGGCGGAGTCGCTCGCACGCGCGCCCACCGCGTGCTGTCCGGGGGCCGCGGCCCAGGTGCAGTGCCAGCCCCGCCAAGCCCATCGGTGCACCTCCGGTTCAAGCACCGCGGGCATCCAGCTCGCGCCGCGATCCGTGCTGACCTCGACCGAGGAGACGGGCGCCTGCCCGGACCAGGCCCGGCCGAAGAGCCGCACCGGTCCCTCCCGGACCACCCGCGTGCGGGACATGAAGTCGGGAAACCCGGGCGGCATCAGCAGGGCGCGCGGCGCGATCCGGGTGACCGGCTCGCCCTCCTCGTCGGCGGTGCGCCGCATCCGGTAGGCGACCGACTGCTGGAATCCCGTGAACGGTACGTCGCTGACGGTGACCGAGCGCAGCCACTTCACCTGGGCCATGCCGTACCAGCCGGGCACGATCAGCCGCAGCGGCCTGCCGTGCTGCGGGGGCAGCGGGGCGCCGTTCATGGCGGTGGCGACCAGTACCTCCGGATCGCCGCCCAGGGCCAGCGCCAGGGGCAGGGCGCGCTGGTAGTCCTGTTCGACGCCGCGCTCCACGCCGTGGTCGGCGCCGGTGAAGACGACGTCCACGGCCGCCGGGTCGGCGCCCGCCTCGGCGAGCAGCAGCCTGAGCGGTACGCCGGTCCAGTCGGCGGTGCCGACGGCCTCCACCAGCCAGGGCTGGCTGACCGGCCGGGGCCTGAGCAGGGCCCGGCCGTTGCCCGCGCACTCCAGGGTGACCCGGGTGGTGACCTGCGGGAACGACAGCAGGTCGGCGAGGGACAGATCGAGTGGGGCGCGTACGTGTCCGTCGACGGTCAGCCGCCAGGCACCGGCGCCGGGCACATACGGGATGTCGTAGTGCGTGAGGACGTAGTGCAGTCCGGGCGGGGTGACGTCGTACCGCAGCGCCTCCAGGGGCAGTCCGTGGTTGCGGGTGGCGAGCGCGAGTTCGTCGGCGCCGATCTCCTCGTCGGGAGCGGCCAGCCGGGCGGGGGCGCTCAGGTCGCCGGTTCGCTGGCCCATGGCGTCATTGTCCTCCCGGGACCCCGGCGCGGCGAGGAGAGCCGGGGGGCGGCCGCAACTTCCGCGCGGCTCGGGGGATTTCGGCGGCGCTCCCTTCCGGAGCGGGCCGCCGGACTGACAGACTCCCGAGGGTGCCCGACTTCGATTTCGACATGCTCGTCATAGGATCCGGACCCGGCGGTCAGAAAGCCGCCATCGCCGCGGCCAAGCTCGGCCGCCGGGTCGCGGTCGTCGACCGCCCCGACATGCTCGGCGGGGTCTCCCTGCACACCGGAACCATTCCCTCCAAGACCCTGCGCGAGGCGGTGCTGTACCTGACCGGTCTCACCCAGCGCGATCTGTACGGGCAGAGCTACCGGCTCAAGGACGACATCACGGTCGCCGATCTGACCGCGCGCACCCAGCACGTCGTCGGCCGCGAGGTGGACGTCGTCCGCAGTCAGCTCACCCGCAACCAGGTGACCGTGTACTCCGGCACGGCTCGCTTCGCCGACCCGCACACGGTCGCCCTGTCGGAGGTCTCGGGACGGGAACGGCGGTTGAGCGCCGGGCACATCGTCATCGCCACCGGCACCCGGCCGGCCCGCCCGGACACGGTCGAGTTCGACGGGCGGACGATCATGGACTCCGACAACGTGCTGTCGCTGGAGCGGGTGCCGCGGTCCATGGTGATCGTCGGCGCGGGTGTCATCGGCATGGAGTACGCCTCCATGTTCGCCGCGCTGGGCAGCAGGGTGACCGTGGTGGAGAAGCGCCCCGGGATGCTGGACCTGTGCGACGTGGAGATCGTGGAGTCGCTCAAGTACCACCTGCGGGACCTGGCCGTCACGTTCCGCTTCGGCGAGACCGTCGCCGCCGTCGAACGCCATCCGCGGGGCACGCTGACCGTGCTGGAGAGCGGCAAGAAGATCCCCGCGGACACGGTGATGTACTCGGCGGGCCGGCAGGGCCTGACCGACGAGCTGGACCTGGCCAGGGCCGGGCTGGCGGCGGATCCGCGCGGCCGGATCGAGGTGGACGAGAACTACCGCACCGAGGTGCCGCACATCTACGCCGTCGGTGATGTGATCGGGTTTCCCGCGCTCGCCGCGACCTCGATGGAGCAGGGGCGTGCGGCCGCGTACCACGCGTGCGGGGAGCCGGCCGGGCGGATGCACCATCTGCAGCCGATCGGGATCTACACCATCCCGGAGATCAGCTTCGTCGGCCGGACCGAGGACCAGCTGACCGAGGACCGGGTGCCGTTCGAGGTGGGCGTGGCCCGGTACCGGGAGCTGGCCCGCGGGCAGATCATCGGGGACTCGCACGGCATGCTGAAGCTGCTGGTCTCTCCCGTGGACCGCACCCTGCTCGGGGTGCACTGCTTCGGCTCGGGCGCGACCGAACTGATCCACATCGGGCAGTCGGTGATGGGGTGCGGAGGCACGGTCGACTATCTGGTCAACGCGGTGTTCAACTATCCGACGCTGGCGGAGTCGTACAAGGTCGCCGCGCTGGACGCGACGAACCGACTCCGTCAGGTTGACCGGCTGGACTAGTGCCCCGGCAGGCAGCTCAGTCCGCCGACTGCTCGGCCAGGTTCGCCGTCCACTTCTCCTCGATGCGGCCCGCCTTCCACACCAGCAGGGCGATCGCCCAGGTGGCGAAGAACAGGCCGACGATGACGAAGCCGACGGTGTTGAGGTCGAGGCCGGAGATCCAGTCCCAGAAGGCGCCGTGCAGGTCCAGCTTGTCGGCGAGGAGGCCGAGGAGTTCGACGGTCCCGATGATCAGGGCGACGGCCACGGAAAGGCCGGTGATGGTGAGGTTGTAGTAGACCTTGCGGACCGGCTTGGAGAACGCCCACTCGTAGGCGAAGTTCATGAACGAGCCGTCGATGGTGTCCAGCAGGGACATGCCCGCGGCGAACAGGACCGGCAGGCACAGGATGGCGTACCAGGGCAGGCCGGAGGCGGCGCCGGAGCCGGCGAGGACCAGCAGGGCGATCTCCGTGGCGGTGTCGAAGCCGAGGCCGAACAGCAGGCCCAGCGGGTACATCTGCCACGGCTTGCTGATCGAGCCGGTGACCCGGCCGAGCAGGCGGTTCATGAAGCCGCGGTTGTTCAGCTGCGTCTCCAGGGCGGCCTCGTCGTAGGCGCCGGAGCGCATCTGCCGGAAGACCTTCCAGATGCCGGCCAGGATGACGAGGTTGATACCGGCGATGAGGTAGAGGAAGGTCCCGGAGACCGTCGTGCCGATCAGGCCGGTCACCTCGTGCAGGTGCGAGTTGTCGTCGCGGACCGATCCCGCCAGGGTCTTCATGCCGAGCGAGAGCAGCAGGGAGAGGCCGAAGACGATGCTGGAGTGGCCGAGGGAGAACCAGAAGCCGACCGACAGGGGCCGTTGCCCCTGTCCCATCAGCTTGCGGGTGGTGTTGTCGATCGCGGCGATGTGGTCGGCGTCGAAGGCGTGCCGCATGCCGAGGGTGTAGGCGGTCAGGCCGATGCCGATACCGAAGGAGTCGGTGCCGACGCTGAAGTGCTGCGGTGCGACGATGCCGACCAGCGTGCCCCAGCCGATGATGTGCAGGGCAAGGACGAAGCCGGCCATCCCGCCGACCCTGATCCACTCCTGCCGTGTCATGGAGCCGCGGACACGGCGCCAGGCCGAGCGCTTGGCTTCGGCCTGGGCGGGGAGGGGCGGAGCGGAACCGGGGGCGGCCGTCATCGGGAGGGTCATCCTTCGGTGGTGCGGGCACGGCACGGCTGCACATCACAGCCTTGTGCCATCTTTCCGTACTTGCAAACTATGTGCAGCAGACGTCAGGTAAAGGAAACGGCAGGCCTTTCCCATGATCGGGGAAAGGCCTGCCGTGGTCGTCCGGGTGCGCCGGGGCCGTCAGACGGAGAGCATGCCCCGGCCCAGCCAGTCCTTCGCGTGCCGCACTCCGGGCAGGGCGAAGAAGTAGCCGCCGCCCGTGGGGGAGATGTAGTCCACCAGGGGCTCGTCGATCAGCCGGGTCTGCACGGCCTCGAACTGGCGCTTGACGTCCTGGTTGTAGCAGCAGAAGACCAGGCCCATGTCGAGGTTGCCGACGTTGTCCACGCCGCGGTCGTAGTTGTAGCCGCGGCGCAGGATGCGGGAGCTGTCGGTCGACGCCTTGCGCGGGTTGGCGAGGCGGATGTGGGCGTCCATCGGGATCGCGGTGCCCTGCGGGTCCTTGGCGTACTGGGGGATGTCGGTCTCCTTGGCACCGTCGAGCGGGGCGCCGGTGTCCTTGCGGCGGCCGAACATCTTCTCCTGTTCGCTGAGCGAGACCCGGTCCCAGAACTCGACCAGCATCCGGATGATCCGGATGACCTGGTAGCTGCCGCCCGCGGTCCAGGCGGGCTCGCCCTGGCCGTCGCCGACCCAGATGAGCTTGTCCGTCTCGCGGGCGGAGGTGACGTCCGGGTTGGCGATGCCGTCCTTGAAGCCAAGCAGGTTGCGCTGGGCGCCGGTGGGGCGCGGGGCGTTCTGGAAGCCGTCGATCCGCCACTTGATCTGCATGGCGCCGCGGGTGTGCCGGGCTATGTCGCGCAGGGCGTGCAGCACGGTGTCCTGGCTCTGGGCACAGATCTGCAGGGACAGGTCGCCGTGGCACTCGGCCGCGTTCAGGTTGTCGTTGGGGAAGGTCCGCATCGGGGTGAGCCGGGCGGGCCTGGCCTTGGCGAGGCCGTAGCGGTCGTCGAAGAGGGAAGCGCCGACGCCGACGGTGACGGTGAGGCCGTCGGTCGGGACCTCGGGGCCGAGGATGCCGTTGTCGGAGGGCGGCGCACCGACGCCCAGGTCGGCGGGGGCGCCGCCGGCGGTGAGGAAGCGGGCCCGCTCGGTGATGGTCCTGAGCAGGTCGGTCAGGCCCTTGCGGCCGTCGGCGATGACGTCCAGCGAGACGAAGGTGGCGGCGGCCGGGGCCGGGGTGACGATGCCGGCCTGGTGGGCGCCGTGGAAGGGGACCTTCGCCGTGCCGTCGGCGTTCGCCTGCTGGGCCTGCGCGGTGCCGCCGCTCTCACCGAGGGCGAAGCCGCCGCCGGCCAGGACCGCTCCGGCGGCGCCGGCGCCCAGCGCGGACCGCACGAAGGAGCGGCGGGCGGGGCCGACGGGGCAGGCCGACGGTTCGGCAGTGGACATCGCAGGGTTCCCTTCGGGGTGCGGGTGCGCGGACATCATCGGGCGGGCTTCGGTCATCAGGCGGACTTCCGGATCTCGAGGAGGTCCGGGATCGGGGCGAGGTCCTCCAGCAGCTGGCCGGTGGCGCCGTTCAGCTGCTGCCGGTCGGCGGCGGCGAGCTTGTCCACGGCGGTCCAGCGGTCGCCGTCGTGGGCCGCGTCCAGCAGCTTCTGCACGCGGGCGATGTCCGCGTCGACGGTCGGCAGGAGCTTCGGCGCACGGGTGGTGAGCAGCGGCTTGAGGACGGTGAGCAGCTCGCGGGTGCCGGTGAGGTTGGCGTCGGCGGTGGCGAGGTTGGTCCCGCTGCCCTCGTCGGTGTCGCCGGTCAGCTCGAACTGGAGGGTGTTCTCCAGGATCTCGTGGGCGCGCAGCGGCAGGTCGCCGGGGTCGAAGTCCTGGCTCGGGAACGCCTTCCCCAGTCCGGCGACGTCGGTGGCGAGCTGCTGGGCGGGGCCGGTCAGCTCCTTGGCCGACTGGCCGTGCCACAGGCCGTACTCAAGGCGGTGGAAGCCGCTGAAGTCCTTGTCCTGGACGCCGCCCGGCAGTCCGTCGGCGCGGCCGTTGATCTTCTTGTCGAAGTCCTCGAAGGTGCCGTAGGCGGCGCCGAGCGAGGAGTAGGTGCGGTGGGCGGTGAGCCAGTCGGTGCGGGCCTTGTCCAGGTGGTTGCCGTCGATGTCGTCGGCGAGGGTGCGGGTCTGGGCGACCAGGGTGGCCAGGCCCTGGCCGACGTACGCCTTGTACGCCTTAAGGGGGGCGGCGAGGTCCTGTTCGGAGACGGGGACGACCGGCTTGGCGGCGCCGCCGCCGGTGACGGTGACCGACTTTGAGGTGACGGCCTTGCCGCCGGTGGGGACGCAGCGCCAGGCGTAGGTGCCGCCGGCGACGGTGGCGACGAGGTCGCGGGTGGTGCCGGGGGCGAGGCCCTCGATCTCGCCGTAGACCGCACTGGTCGTCGGGTCGATGAGATACACCTCGGAGGTCTTGCCGCCGGTGTTCTTCATCTGGAAGGTCTGGCGGCCCGGCCGGGGGGCCGTGAAGCCCTTGCCGCACTCGGTCCCGGAGACGGCGACGGTCTGGTCGCCGGCGGGCTTGGGCCGGGCGAGGGCGACGACGAGTCCGGCGATCACGGCGGGTACGGCGACCACGGCGGCCGGCACGACCCACACCGGCCGGCGCCGCTCGGGCCGGTCGGCCTTCGGCTCGGGCGCGGGGCGTTCCTTCGCGGGCTTCGGCGCCGTGGCCTGTACGCCGCGCACGAACAGGGTCATCACGACGGCCAGGTAGGCGACGTAGGCCACCACCTGGAGCCAGGTCATGGTCGGGGTGAGGTTGAGGACGCCCTGGACCAGGGTGCTGTACCAGGAGCCGGCGTCGACGCTGCTCGCGAGGTCGACGGCGTAGGCCGTCTTGCCGGGCAGCACGCCGCCTTCCTGGAGGTCGCGCAGGCCGTAGCCGAGGACACCGGCCGCGATGACGATCAGGACGGCGCCGGTGGCGGTGAAGAACTTCGTCAGGTTGATCTTCAGGACCCGCCGGTACAGGCCCCAGCACAGGCCGGCCGCGAGGACGAGGCCGATGCCGGCGCCGGTGAGCGGTCCGGCCGACTCACCTGCCGCCTGGGCGGTGGTCCACAGGAAGAGGGCCGTCTCCAGCCCCTCACGGCCGACCGCGAGGAACGAGGTGAGGATCAGCACACCGGAGCCCATGGCGAGGGCGCCGGTCACCTTCTCCTTCAGCTCACCGGAGAGGCTGCGGGCCGAGCGGCGCATCCAGAACACCATGGCGGTGACGAACGCGACGGCGATCACGCTGAGGATGCCGCCGAACGCCTCCTGGGCGGTCTGCGGCATGGAGGCGGCGGTGAAGGTGAGCACCGCGCCGAAGCTCATCGCCACGGCGACGGCGGCGAGGACGCCGGTCCACACCTGGGGCAGCCGCGAGCGCGCCTCGGCCCGCACCAGGGTGGCGACCAGTATGGAGACGATGAGTCCGGCTTCCAGTCCCTCCCTGAGTCCGATCAGGAAACTCGGAAACGCGTCGTCCCACATGTCCTGCTGCCCTCCCTGTTAGTTAGTGAAGGCATGCCTTACCTTCGCGGACCATCATGACGACGGCCATGTAGTCGATCGGTCATGAAGCGGCAATGACGAGGCAAAGTCCGGGCACGATCGGCACTCTGGGTTCGTCTACACACAGGCCAACCGTCTACAAATGTGTAGTCGAATCTTCTCGGAGCAAGTCGAAGGAAAGGGCGTACGGCGATGGCCACTCCCCCACACCTGGCGTCGCAGCTCGCGGTCAACGTGCTCGACGCCCACTCGCTGCTCGCCTCCTTCGGCGTGCTCGGCGTCGGCGTGGTGCTCTTCGCGGAGACGGGCCTGCTGATCGGGTTCTTCCTCCCCGGCGACTCCCTGCTGTTCACGGCGGGACTGCTGTGCACGGGCTCGTCCGACCGCGGATTGCATCTCTCGCTCGGGCCGCTGCTCGTCACGGCAGCCGTCGGCGCGCTGGCCGGCTCACAGTGCGGGTTCCTGCTCGGCCGCAAGGCGGGCGGCGCGTTGCTGGCCCGCAGCCGCTCGGTGAAGCTGCGCGAGGGCGCCGAGCGCGCCGAGGAACTGCTGGAGCGCTACGGCCACGCCAAGGCGATCGTGCTGGCCCGCTTCGTCCCGGTGGTGCGCACGGTGCTGAACCCGATGGCGGGCGCGCTCGGCGTGCCGGCCCGGACCTTCACCGTCTGGCAGGTGGCGGGCGGACTCCTGTGGAGCCTCGGCCTCACCCTCGCCGGATACGCGCTGGGCTCCTCGATCCCGAACGTCGACAAGTACCTGCTGCCGGTGATCGCGCTGATCGTCCTCGTGTCCCTGCTCCCGGTCGCCGCCGAGGTGCTGCGCTCGCGCAAGGCCGCCAAGGAGGCCCGCGGATGACGTTCGCCCTGTCGGGCCCGTCGGTCGACAGGTCGCTCTACACCGACGTGGTGGACCTCGCCCACCGCTCCCCCGGCTGGCTGGACGACACGATCGGGCTGTGGTCGGCGTACGGCCTGGCCATCTCCGCGCTGCTCATGGCCGTGGGCTGGTGGCAGGCCCAGCGGGACGGGGCGAGGGCGGCCATGACGGCGCTGACCCTGCCGGTGGCGATGGTGGCGGCGTTCGCGGTGACCAGTGCCGTGAAGCCGCTCGTCGCCGAGGAACGGCCGTGCCGGGGCCTGGCCTACCGCACGCTGGAGGCGTGTCCCGCACGCGGCGACTGGTCGTTCCCGAGCAATCACACCGCGGTCGCCTGCGCCGCGGCGGTCGCCCTGTTCTCCGTCTCCCGGCGCCTGGGTGCCGTCGCCTCCGTGTGCGCGCTCGCCATGGCGGCCTCCCGGGTGTGGGTCGGCGTCCACTATCCGCACGACGTCGTCGCGGGGGCACTGCTCGGCGGGCTCGTCGGCTGGGTGGTGACGAGCGTGCTGCGGCGGTGGCCGGCGGGCCACGCGGGACGGCTGTCGGGGACCTGGCTGCGTCCCCTTCTGATGTCATGAACCGCGCCAGGGTCGCCGAGTCGGCGGGCACGCTCGCCCTCGGCGCCTGGATGGCCTTCGCGGTGCTGGCCGCGGTGGTGGTCAGCGACCAGGGCGGACCGCTCTACCTGGACCGGGGCCTGCTGTCCTGGTCCGTCGCGCACCGCCCGCCGGTGGCGGTGACGCTGGCCCGCGGGCTGACCGCCACGGGCACGGGTGTCGTGCCGTACGTCCTGGTGGTCGTGGCCGGGCTGATCGCGGGCCGCACCGCGCGGCAGCGGCTGCTGGCCGTACCGCTCGGCTGGCTCTGCCTGGGCGGGGGCCAGGCGGCACGGTACGGCGTGATGGAACTGGTCGCCAGGGCCCGGCCGCCGGGGTACGACTGGCAGACACAGGCCTCCGGCTGGTCGTTCCCCTCCGGTCACACCACCACGGCCGCGCTGACGGCCGGGCTGCTGATCGTCGCCCTGTGCCTGCGCGCCCCACGCGGCCGGACCGCGCTGTGCCTGCTGGTCGCCTGCTGGGCAGCGGGGGTCGGGCTGACCCGTGTTTTCCTGGGAGTGCACTGGTTCACCGATGTGATCGGCGGCTGGCTGTTCGCCGCCGGCTGGCTCGGTGTCTGCATCGGCGCGACGGCCCGGTGGCTGCCCGAGCGCTATGTCCCCCGTGCCCCCGAGACGGGCACATCCCACCCGAGCGACACGGCCGACGGGCCGGTGGAGAGAGATGCGACCCACGATCCTCATCGTCGAGGACGACCACGCCCTGCGTGACGTGCTGCGCCGCGGTCTGCACGACGAGGACTTCGACACGGTCTGCGCCGGAGACGGGGCCACGGCCCTGCGGCTGGCGACACCGGACGTGTCCGCCGTCGTGCTGGACGTCGGCCTGCCCGACGCCGACGGCCGCGACGTCTGCCAGGCACTGCGCGCGGGCGGCTTCCTCGCCCCGGTCGTCTTCCTGACCGCGCGGCACGGGCTCACGGACCGGCTGTCGGGCTTCTCGGCCGGCGGCGACGACTATCTGCCGAAGCCCTTCCACCTGTCCGAGCTGGCCGCCCGGCTGCGGGCCGCCCTGCGCCGGGCCGCACCCCCGGCCGCGTCCGCCACGGCGGGCGGACTGGTGCTGGACGCCGTCCGGCACAGCGCCACCGTGGAGGGCAGGCGCGTCGATCTGACCCCGACGGAGTTCCGGCTGCTGGCGGCGCTCACCGCGGCCGGCGGGGAGCTGGTGCGCCGCCGCGAGCTGCTCCGCGCGGGCTGGCCGGAGGGGGCGCAGGTCAGCGACAACACGCTGGACCAGTACCTGACCCGGCTGCGCCGCAAGCTGCGGGCGGCGGGCAGCGAGCGGACCATCGCCACGGCACGCGGGATCGGCCACCGCCTGGCATGAGAGTCCCCGCCCGCATCGAGGCGCTGCTCGCCCGACTCGCGCCGCGCACCCTGCGCGGCAGGCTCTCCCTGGTCGCGCTGACCACGGCCGCACTGCTGATGGTGATCCTCACGGTGGTCTTCAACACCGTCGTCCGGCATCGTCTCCAACGGGAGGCGGACGACGAACTGCGCACCCGCGCGGCGGCCGTCGCCACCACCGTCGACACCCGGCACGGCCGGATGCGGGTGCTGGAGACCTCGGGCGACCGGCTGCTGGACACCAACGCGTGGATCTACGCCGGCGGCCGCCTGCTGGAGCAGCCTCCGGCCGGGGCCGGTGCCCTCACCCGCGCCGCCGACTCCCTGGCCGCCGCGGGCCGGCGCGGCTGCCGCACGGTGCACGGTCCCGCCACGGTACGGCTGTGCGCGGAGCCGGTGCCCGGGGCGGCGGCGCGGGCCACCGTGGTCACGGCGCTGGACCTCGCGCCGTACCGCAGTTCGGCCCGGACCATGCTGCTGGGCTCGTTCGCGCTGGACGCGGTGATGCTCGTCTGCACCTACGCGCTGACCCGGCTGGCGGTGGGGCGGGCGCTGCGGCCGGTGCGGACCATGACGGACCAGGCGACGCAGTGGAGCGCCGTGGGCTCCGAGGAGCGGTTCGCGGGCCGCGGCCGGCCGGCCGAACTCGCGGCGCTGGGCGGCTCGCTGGACTCCCTGCTGGACCGGATCCGGGCGGTGCTGCGGCATGAGCGGCAGCTCACCGGCGAGCTGTCCCACGAACTGCGCACCCCGCTCAGCCGGATCGTCGCCGAACTGGACTGGTGGCACTCGCGCCCGCGCTCGCAAGCCGACACCCGGGCCTGTCTCGACGTCGTCGCACAGGCCGCGCAGTCGATGCGCACCATCTGCGACACTCTGCTGGACGAGGCCCGCGAAGGCGTGCCCACGGCCCCCGGCACCGCCGATGTGCCCACCGTGCTGCAGCGGCTGGCCGCGCACGCGGAGGTTCCCGGTGCGGTGCGGGTCGTCGTACCGGACGGGCCGGGTCCGCTCACGGCAGGGGTGCAGCCCGCGCTGCTCGAACGCATCGTCAGTCCTCTGCTGGCCAACGCCGTGCGCTACGCCCGTACGACGGTCACGCTCGGCGCGTCCCGGTCGGACGGCGGCGTACGAGTCGAGGTCACGGACGACGGCCCGGGCGTGCCCGCCGCCTTCACCCCACTGCTCTTCCAGCCCGGCAAGCGGGCCGACCTCGACGACGGGCACGAGGGCGCCGGCCTGGGACTTCCCCTCGCCCGGCGCCTGGCCCGCTCGGCAGGCGGCGAGGTCTCCCACGACCCCGAGCACGGGGCCGGGGCCGGGGCCCGGTTCGTGGTCACTCTGCCCGCGGGCTGACCGCGCTCAGCCGACTGGCTCGACGGCCCGTTCCCCGGTGACGTCCGACGACCACCCGAAATGAGGCCCTCGGCCGTTCACACCGCCGGGACAGGTCGTCGATTCACTCGAAAGGGTGCCTCCGGATGGCCCGCCCCGGTGGGCGGTGATGCGCTGGCCAGGACGCCATAGGCATATGCGGGCGTCATGAGTCGAGCGACCGGGAGGTCACAGGTGGGCACGGTGCACTACCACGGCTACTACCCGCAGTGGGCGATCTACGCCCGGAATTTCTTCCTACGGGACCTGCATGCGAACGGCACGGCGGACCGGCTGACGATCCTCAACTACGCCTTCGCCAACATCTCCTCCGACACCCAGATCCATCCCGGCTACAAGGCCTTCGCCGCGACCGCGCCGAACAAGAATCCGGGCCACGCGGACGGCGGCAAGGATGTCGGGGACGCCGACGCCGACTGGGTGCGGCCGTTCCAGGCCGCGGAGTCCGTCGACGGCACGGCCGACCCCGGCTGGAACAGCCCCAACTACCTCAAGGGCAACTTCAACCAGCTGAAGAAGCTCAAGGCCAAGCACCCGAAGCTGAAGGTGCTGATCTCGTTCGGCGGCTGGACCTACTCCCGGAACTTCTCGAAGGCGGCCACGGATGCGCACCGCGAGGAGTTCGTCAAGTCCTGCATCGACCTCTACATCCGGGGCAACCTGCCCACCAAGATCTGGACGGACACCCAGAATTTCCCGGCACAGTGGCGGGCGGTCTACGGAGGCGCCGGCGTGGCCGCCGGGATCTTCGACGGCATCGACATCGACTGGGAGTGGCCGGGCACCGACAAGGGCCTGCCGGGCAACCTCTACAGCAAGGACGACAAGAAGAACCTCCCGCTGCTGCTGAAGGAGTTCCGCAAGCAGCTCGACGCGTTGCCCGCGCGGCCGGACGGCGAGAAGTACCTGCTGACCGCCTTCCTGCCGGCCGACCCCTCGGTCATCGAGGCGGGCTGGGACGTGCCGGAGGTCATGAAGTACCTCGACTACGGCAATCTGCAGGGCTACGACCTGCACGGCGCGTTCGAATGCCCGGCGAGCTGCATCACCAACCACCAGTCCGCGCTGCACCCGATCAACGGTGACCCGACCTCCGGGAAGCTGTCGGTGGAGACGGCGGTGGACGCCTGGGTGAAGGCAGGGGCGCCCAAGAACAAGATCGTGCTGGGCATCCCGTTCTACGGGCGGGGCTGGGAAGGCGTGCAGAGCGACGCCAAGGGCGGGCTGTTCCAGCAGGCGAAGGGCGCGGTCCCCACCCCGAAGGCCAAGTACGAGGCCGGCGTCAACGAATACCGGGACCTTGCGGGGCTCGTCAGCAGCGGCTACACGCTGCACCGCGACGACGCCAACGCCGTCGCCTGGCTGCACAGCCCGACGGAGCGGATCTTCTGGACCTTCGACGACCCCACGGCCGTCTACAAGAAGGCGCAGTTCGCCAAGAGCAAGGGCCTCGCCGGAGCCATGTCGTACTCCCTCGACGGCGACGAGAAAACGACCGGCATCCTCTCGAAGTACATCCGCGCGGCGCTGGACGGCCAGGAGCCACCCGAGAAGGAACAGCAGAAGAACGCCTGCACGGCACCGGCATGGAACGCGAAGTACGTCTACGTCGCGCCCAACGAGGTCACCTACGAGGACGCGATGTGGCAGTCCACGCAGTGGAGCAAGGGAACGCCTCCTGGCACGAAGAACAACGATGGCAATCCCGTCTGGAAGAAGCTCAAGGCCTGCACGCTGCCCATCCGGCTCAAACTCCCGGCCGGAGCCAAGCCCTGGGACAACTCGGTGGCGTACAAGACGGGCAACTACGTCACCTACGAAGGCCAGCTCTACTCGGCCGCCTGGGACGTCCCGGCCGGGCAGAAGGACAAGCCGGGCGGCAACCCGGACACCTGGCAGCCGCTAGGGACGTATGAGAAGTAGGCGGGAAAGGAGCAGGGGCCCGTGCCGCACGGGCGCCTGCTTCTCGCGTTCGGGCAACAGCGCCGCGTACCCCGTCCAGCACTTGGTCTCGAACCGTCACCGGCCGCCCACGCGAGGGCTGCGGTCCGCGGCAGGCGTCCGCCGCCCTCTTGGCCCCGCCCGGATTGCCGGTCAAGTCTCCGGCTGATGCCCTGGAAGCGATCAGCGTGCATATGCCTCCGGCTCTGGCCAAGTGACTGTGCGTCGAACCGAGGGCCGCATGAGACCCCCCAGGAGAAGAAGGGACAACCGTGTCCGACCAGCAGAGCAAGACGCCGTATGTCATCAAGGGCCGAGGCAAGGACAAGTGCCCCGCCGGCAGCTTCTGCCTGTTCGCCGATATCGAATACAACACCTCGGGAAGCCGGGAAGCCATTCTCGTCATCCCGGAGGGCTCCACGGCGAACAACTTCAGCGATTACGGCTTCGACCACACCGGCGACGGTGTCAGCGCCGTTGTCAACAACACCGCCAAGGGAAACGTCCTCTTCAACAAGATCGACCAGCAGGGCAAGCAGCTTCCGGTCCCCGCGGGTACGGCGATGGCCGATCTGACCAAGTACAAGTTGGAGGGCAGCCCCGACGGCACCTGGAACGACCAGGCCCAGTCGGCCCTCGCCACTGCCCAGCCGGTCCCCGTCCCCGTCATCACCGAGCCCAAGGCCGACGCGAAGACCACCAACCGCCGACAGCCCGTCAGCGGCACGGCGGACCCCCAGGTGACGAAGGTGGAGCTGTACAACGGGTCGCACAACGGAAAACCGGTGCCCTTCGCCTCGCCCGAGGTGAAGGACGGGAAGTGGAGCTACACACCGAACTCTGACTGGCCGCTCGGCAAGCAGGAGCTGCACGCCATGGCCGTACGCGGCGAGACCAGGTCCGGCAGGGTCTACCGCAATTTCTACGTCGCCGAGTCCAGCCCGGTGGTCCAGATCGTCGCGCCCAAGGACGGCGCGAAGGTGGACGCCGAAACCCCCGTCGACGGTATCGCCCTCAACGCCGACACCGTCGAACTCGCCGAGGGATCCACGCCACTGGGCAAGGCCCCGGTGACCAGCGGGAGATGGACGTTCATCCCCAAGGGCGGCTGGGCCATGGGGAGTCACACTGTCACCGCCGTGGCCGTCAAGGGCGAGGGGAAGTCCCCGCAGGCCAAGGTCGGCTTCACGGTGGAGAAGAAGAACCTGACCGTCGCCTACAAACTTGTGCAGGACCCTTGGGAGGACTGGGAGACCAAGGGGTGGATCTACCCCTACGACATCACTCTGAAGGCCGGGGCGACCGACGTGGAGCGGTGGCGTGTCGGCTTCGGTGAGCTGCCCTCGGGGACAGTGCTTTTCAAGGAGTTCGTCAAGAACTTCTGGGGCGTGATCGTCGAGGACGGCTCCAACGGAAGGGTCCAGCTCGGCTCACCACCGCCCGAGAAGGGCAAGCACATCGTGCCCAAAGGCGAGACGCTGACCGTCCGGATCCAGGTGCTCTACCCGGCCAAGGACGACGCGTTCAAGAAGCTCTACAGGCTGTACGCCGAGGATTGGAGCGGTAAGTAGGCGGGACAGAATCGCGGCGATCGCCTGGCTGCGCAGCGCAACCACCTTCGCGGCATCCGCCAGCGACAGCGCA
>NZ_JBFAWH010000068.1:0-15495 GCF_040680235.1 Streptomyces sp. NPDC052101 | reverse complement strand
GCCCTCAGCACCATGACCCAGCACCCGCCCCCGAGTACCCGCAACCGCCCCGCTACCAGCAGCTATACCCACCGAAAGCGGAATCCAGCAGTAGTAAGCCCTGCGCCGTGACGCCTTCAAGGAACCAGCCTGCCCGGCGACCACCCCGGCTTCCCCTGTTCGAGGACAGCCCCGCGAAGTCCGCGTCCTGGAACAGCTCACCCGGCTCGTCACGGATCCGCATCACCAGACTGCCCTTCGGAAACGCTGCCCGTACCACCCGGGCCGTCTCCTCAGGAACCCGTCGGCCTTCCCCACGTGCAACGACACCGACACCCTCCCCGAACACAACGTCGGCCTTCACGACCACAACGGGTCGCGAAAGCCGACGTCACGTTCAGGCCCCGGATTCGCCAACAGCGTCGTCGGACCGGCGGGGCGCTGTCGTGCGCAGGGTGCGTGTCAGGGCTTGCGGTGACGTCCGCGTCCGGGGGCCATCGGCGGCCGTCCGTCTCCGGCCGTGACCGTGATCTGTGCCGCCTCGTCGCTGATGCCGTGAAGCATCCGCTGCGCAGCGGCATAGTTGTCCACGGTGGTCACCGCCACCCACTGGTAGCCGTCCCACTCCATGATCAGCCGGGGCGTATCCCGGTCCAGGTGGGCAGCGCGCTGTGGGCCGGTGCTGAGGGTGACGGCGCGGCGTTCACCAACCGGCCGCAGGCGTACGGCGCGGCGGGCCGCCCATTCGCTCAGGGGCTCGTCTCCCAGCTCACCCATCGCTCACCCTCCCTCGTTCTCGGGCTCAGACCTTGGTCCATGTGACGGCTTGCCCCTCGGGCGTGACGATGACCTCGAAGCGTTCCAGCGACGGGGCGCCGTCGGTGCGCCACCGCGTCACCTCATCCTCAACCGCGTCCCAGAGGCGTTCGGGTCCGCCCTGGCGCACGGTCCAGGTGTCGTCGTCCTGCGTAAGCGCGGCCCATGACTCCTCTGCGACGTCCAGGAGTACATGCGTCTCCCGGCCATCCCACGTGAGGGTGACGCGCTGGGCCTGGGGGGCGGCGAGCTGGGCGACGAGGCGCGTGTTCCAGTCGTTCAGCACGTCGGGCGCGAGGACGGCGGGGCGCTCGTGTCCGGCGTTCAGGTCCGGGAGAGTGCCCAGGGGCGGCGGGAGTTGGGGGCGGGCGAGCATGAAGGACACCTGGCCGCCGAGGAACCGACCGCGTGCGGTGCCGTCCTCGCCCACGGTGAGGCGGGCGAGTTCGGAGGCGTAGAGCCAGCCGGACAGGGCGGCAAGGATGATCCCGCCGGGCCGGATCTGCTCCACCCAGACGTACGGCAGGTCGACCACGCCGCATGTGGCGACCAGTCGGTCATACGGTGCGCCATCAGGGTCACCAGCGAGACCGTCACCCACGATCACATGCGGGTAGTATTCGCAGTTCCCGAGGGCTACCCGGGCCGCGCCAGCAACGTCGGCGTCCACTTCCACGGACGTCACGAGGTCGTCGCCGAGCCGGTGGCACAGGAGCCCGGTGGAGTAGCCCGATCCGATCTCCAGCACCCTGTGCCCGCCCTCCACTTGCAGCTCTTCCAGCATGCGCACCACCAGGGACGGCAGGG
Source organism: Streptomyces sp. NPDC052101 (assembly GCF_040680235.1). Lineage (NCBI taxonomy): Bacteria > Bacillati > Actinomycetota > Actinomycetes > Kitasatosporales > Streptomycetaceae > Streptomyces > Streptomyces sp. NPDC052101. The sequence goes on along the minus strand of NZ_JBFAWH010000068.1, from coordinate 13,893 downwards.
TACGGGACGCGGTGGGGGCGCGCAGGATCTCGCCGCGGATGTCGCGGGGGGCGATGGTGTCGGCGATCTGGGTGACTAGGGAGTCGTCGTCGTAGCAGCGCGCCAGCCATCGGGGATCGTCGGGCATGACCGACCGCCATGCGGTCGGTGCGGAGCCGGGTACGGGCTCGAAGAAACCCCCGCTCAGGAACTCGTGTCGGGGTACCTCTTCGACGGCGGCTCGCCATGGTGCGGTGCGGAGTTGTCCGCCGGCGGCCAGCCGGTCGGCGAGCGCCAGGCGTAGGGCCTTGTCGTCGTCGGTCACGTGGTGTTCTTCCTCTCCAGCAGATCAGCCATGGCCGCGATCATGGGCAAGCCGGTCTCGGGCTCCAGCCACGCCCACTGTCCAGACGGGTTGCACTCCAGAAACCACCATGTCCCCTCGCGGTCGATGGCGAAGTCGAAAGCGCCGAAGACCAGCCCGAAGGAGCCGAGATACCGGTACAGGGCGGCGGTCAGGCCGTCCGGGGGCGTGACGGGGGTGTAGGTGAGCCGGGTGTGGTCGGTGCGCCAGTCCAACAGGTCCGAGTCGATCCGGACAGTGAACACGTGGTCGCCGATCACCGTGACCCTCGCGTCAGCCGCCTTGTCTACGCGCTGCTGGAACAGGTGGGCGGTGCCGGCTACCGCGTCGTCGATGTCGTCGGCAGTGGCCTCGTCCACCTTCACCGTGCAGGAGACGCCCTCGTCGTCCTGGTAGAGCGGGGCTGCCAACGGCTTGTAGATCACCGGCCTGTGCCGCTTGACGAACGAGCGGACCGCGTCGGGGCTGGAGGTGATCAGGGTCGGCGGGAGCTGGAACCCGGCCGCCGCCGCGGCTGCGAGACCGGACGGTTTGAACTCGGCGTCGCCGATGCGGTGCGGGTGGTTCACGTACAGGCAGTCCGGCAGGGAAGCAATGATGCCGCCGAGGCCGTAGCGGGCCTGGGCGACGGCGAAGCGGGCCGTCTGCTGATCAAGGTGAGGGAAGGCGAAGCCGGACGGGCGGCGGTAGAACAGCGACCGTACGTTCGCGAGGTCAGCGGCACGCGACGGCGTGGTCAGGATGCCTTGGATGCCGTCGCTGGTGATGGTGGCCGCAACAGACAAGGTGGCGAGGAAGTCCCCGGAGTCGAACCGCACGACCGGGATGCCCCGGCCGTGCAGCTCGTCAATCACCAGGTCGGTTGTGGGGTCGTCCAGGTTGGTGACGACCAGAACCGGACCCGGATGCGTCACTGGTCGTTGTCGTTTCCGGTGTCGGTGTCCTGAGTGGTGCCGTTGCCGTCAGGGCTCGTACCGGTGGGCGGGTTCGTGCCGGTGCTGGTGCCGTGCCCCGGCATCATGACCGGCTGTCCGGCGGCGTCGAAGTAGCGGCCGGTCTGGGTGACCGGGTCCAGTTCGACGTGGGCGTAGCCCGGGGCGACCGCCGGGTAGGGGGCCATGCGGCGCAGGCCCCACGGGGCTGGGGTGCGGGCTCCGGACGGCAGCGGGGTGCCGGTCGGGACACGATCGGAGTGAGCGAACAACGTTCCTCCCTTGGTCGGCTGCACGGCTCTTGCTGGACCCTGCCGGGGCCGGGGTGTGATGAGCGAGACGGCCCCGGCAGGGGGCTTGCGGGTCCGGGACGGCGGCGCAGCGGTCCCGGACCCGTCCCGACCGGCTCACGGATGCCGGTCGGGTGGTGGTGCGCCACGCTGCGGGGCTGCGGGCCGTGGGGAAACAGCCCGACGGAGGGGAATGCAACCCGCAGCGGGGCAGATCCGGGAGCGGCCCGGGAACCACATCGGCAGGTGTGACCGATGGCGTGATCGGCCAACGCGAGGGCAGCGGGCTCGATGGAGTCGGCGTCCAGGCTGGAGTGCCCGATCGGGCGTGCAGGCCGGCGCGTGAGTCTGTCTGGACGATCGACGCGACCGGGCCGAGTCCGCTGGCGACGGCTCCCGGGAAGGTTGCACCGGCGGTGCGGCCGTCAGGCTCCGTCCTTTGGCGGCCGGTCACTGGGCAGCGTCCTTGATCACGAGTTCGGCCCAGACGCGTTTCCCCCAGGGCAGCAGATCAGTTCCCCAACGGTCGGAGAGCCCGTCAACGAGGACCAGGCCCCGGCTACCGATGTCCTCCAGGCCGGGCGTACTCATCTCGGGGATACGGCGGAGTTTGTCTACGACGGCGACCCTGACCCGGTCGGGGGTGGGACGGCTGGTGATTACGCGGATGGAGCGCGAGCGGCCGTGGCGGACAGCGTTGGTGACGAGTTCGGACATCAGGAGTGCGGCAGTCTCGGCGGTCTCCTGGTCGAACCCCCACGCAGTGCAGCTCAGGCGTGCGAGTCTGCGTCCTTCGCCTACAGTCTGCGGCTCGGCCGTCATGGTCACGCTGTATCCGGGGTGACCTGTCGGTCTGGGTTCCGCACTCGTCATGGTCATCGTCACGCCTCGGTCGGGGCTGGGGGATGCGGTGTTGGTCCCGCTCGAGGGAGGGAGGGACCAACACCACCGTCAATGCCGCCCGAGGAGGTGATCACCGAACGGCCGGTAATCACTCAACACCTGTGCGCGACCATGGGTAAGCGGGCACAGTGGATGGTGAGTTGCACCGGTTGCACACGCTGGGGGGTTTCGATGGGACGACAGCCACTCATGCCGAACGACGCCCTAGCGGCGCTGATGCGAGAGGGGAACATCCAGAACGACCAGCTGGCACGCCGGGTCAACGCCGCTGGCGCCGAACTCGGTCTCAGCCTGACCTACACCAAGACGGCCGTCTCTCAGTGGCTGAAAGGTCACCAGCCGAAGGAGGAGGCCCGTCCGGCTGTCACCGAAGCGCTCTCGCGCCTCCTCGCGCGCCCCGTAACGTCGGCCGAACTCGGCTGGGACAGCGACGCCGCCGAGTCTCCCAACGTCGTGTCGGGGATCGTCGATCTTGGAAGGGCGGACATGGATCCATCCCGGCGCGCTGTGCTCGGCGCGGGCCTGTACTCGGCGGCACTGGCCATCCCCCGGTACGGGGACGTCGCAGGCCGGATCGACCACGTGGCAGCCGGTCGCACGGTCCGTATCGGCCGGTCCGACGTGGACACCGTTGAGCGGATGACGGAGCGGATCGCGGACATCCTTGACGACCTCGGAGGCGGCCATGCCCGCCCCATGGCGGCGGCGTTCCTCGTCAACACGGTCGGCCCGTACCTGCGGGCGGACGGCACGGACGAGGTGAAGCGTGCGATGCGGGCCGCCGCGTCCGATCTCACGTACCTCACGGGCTGGATGGCCATGTACGAGCGGGAACACGGCGTCGGCCAGCGCTACTACGTCAAGGCGCTGAAGCTCGCCGGTGCAGCAGAGGACCACGTGACCTACTGCCGCACCCTGCGCGGCATGGCGTTGCAGGCCTCGAACCTGGGATACGGCCCGAAGGCCCTCGAACTCGCCGACTCGGCCGCGGAAGCGGCCCCGGCGTCCGGGCCGCGCCTGGTGGCGTTCCTGCGCGGGCAGCAGGCCCACGGAGCGGCCATGGTCGGCGACCGGCGCCAGGCGTTCGCCTGGCTGAAGGAAACCGAAGAGGCGTTGTCGCAGGCCGACGGCCGCAACGACCACATCGGCGGCTACGACCGCGCCGCGTACGAGTTCCACGTGTCCCACGTGCTGTGGGAACTCGGCGACCGCCCAGGATCAGTGAAGGCCCTTCGCCGGTCCAACCGCGTACGCCCCGCCGGCGAAAGGCAAGGCCGCGTGCACGCCACCGGACTACTCGCCGGTCGGCTGATGGAGACGCGGCATGTGGAGGAAGCCTGCCTGGAATGGGATCGCTTCCTGGACGACTACACCGGCATTTCGTCAGCACGGGGTGACGAGCACTTCGCCACCCTGCGGACATCCATCCGCCCGTACGCGTTCCTGCCAGTCGTGCGATCCCTGGACGCGCGAGCCCGGGACGTCGCCCGCCTCAAGGCTGCCTGACCGGACACCGGACACCGGCCCGCGACGGCCCGCGCCCCTCGGGACGCCGTTGGGGATTCCAAGCCCGCAGTCCTGGCATCGCAGGCTGCGGGTTCCAGGGCGGATCCGTGCGGGTCAGCCGTCGTCGGCGGCGCAGGCCGCGCACACGGTGTACACGGGTCGTCGGCCTCGTCGTCGCCGCTACCCGTCCGCTGTGCGAAGACCACTTCCACCACCCATCCGGTCCCGTCCGACGATCATCCCTTGTGGGAGCCGGCAGGATGGTCGCTGACCTCTGTCTCCCCGCTCTCCGGAAGCCGGGAGCACTTTCCGGGCATCCTGCACTGCGACGAGCCCGGCAGTCCGCGGTGCGGAGTCCGCCTCGCCATGGGCATCACTCGCGAGCAAAGCGAACGGCTGGCCCGGGCACTGGGCACCTGGCCCACCCCATGACAGACGGGACGACTGGCACACGCACGCGACAGCCAGACGTAAGTACCGACGCGTTTTCAGATCCAGCTGTCTTGTTCAGCGGCACGGTTCAGGAAGCTGCTCATGGTCGGCTCTTCTGTCGTCGTGCAGATGTAGGTGCCCGCGACCGCGAAGAGACGCACCCGGGCTGAACAACGACGTCACGCAAGTCCTGAATTGACCAACAGCACCTTCGCCCTGCCGGGAACCCTCGTTCGTAACATCAGGGCATGCCTGATGCCTTCACCATCCTGTGGACCCATGACACCTGCCGTGCCCTGCGCAAGGCGGGGCGCACCGGTGAGCGCCCGCCAGTCGCCTTCAGCGGCGTCCATTCGTCTCTGCCTGCCTGGTCGGGGGCCCGTGCTGGGGATGAGGTGTACGCGTTGCACGTCAACCGGTGCGCTGTTTTCGTGGTGAGCCGGATGCGGGTGGTCGACATGGAGCGCCGTGAATGCTGCGGCACCGCACCCGCTACGTGGCAGGATCCGGCCTTTCCGGGGCACGAGGACTGGTCGATGCTCGGTGCGGGCGGCTGCGGCGCCGCGGCGGTGCACGTGGACGCGACGCCCGTACGCTTCGACGTGCCGATACCCGGGGACGTGCTGGCGGGGCTCACCTGGCGCAACCGCCGCGGTCGGACGCGTGGGCTGAAGTACGTGGTGGAGGGCCGCCTCGAACGCTCGGTCAGCCTCCAGGGGTTCTACCGTCTCACCCCGGAGTCGGCCGACGAACTGACGAAGGTCGTCGGCGATGGCCCTTGATGGCGATCTCCAGGGCTGTCCCGTTGTCTGGCTTGTCTGGTCGCGGGCGGAAGGGTCCGCTCATAGATGGTCCCGCCGGGTGTGAACCAACCCGCCTTCTTGCGCACCGCGGGGCTCGGGTCGTTGGCCTGGGACGCCTTCAGGGCAGCGGCGGCGCGTGTGTCGGAGTGGGCGAACTTGCCGACGAGTTCGGCGGCCATCGCGCGGACGTGCGGGTCGGGGTCTGAGACCAGGTGCCGCAGCGCGGGTTCGAGGACCCGGTCCGGGCCCGGCGCGCAGGTGTCGCCCTTGCACCGGTCACAGGCCAGTGCGTGGAATGCGGCGATCCTGACGCGGGCGTCGGGATCGCCGGCCATGGCGACGAGTTCGCCCATCGAGTCAGTGTCGACGAGGTGATCGAGAAGGCGGCAGCAGCCCTCACGGACGGCCGGATGCGCATCACGCAGGCCGGCCCGGATGGCGCTCACCGCGCTCTCTCCGCGTCGCAGCAGCTCGCGGTATGCCGCAACGGTGCGCTGAGGATCGCCCAAGCACGAGACGAGGGCTTCGTTGTCGGTCCTGACGAATCCGAGCATCACCTCAGTCTCGGCTCACGCGGCGAATGCCCGCAAAGGGATTTCCGCGCCCACGAGGCAGGCGGTTGGCCGTGCCCTCGAAGCCGCGCGGCGCGTCATCGCGGGTGGTGCCTGGCCCCCAAGTCTGCCCAGGCCTGCCTGTCCGCCGGCTGGGAGGCCTGCGGGGAGAATTACCCAACCCCGCGTAGCGGCCCGTACAAATGGCTACGCTTGTCTCATGGCGAAGAAGCAGATCAACGTCCGCGTGGACGAAGACGTGTACGCCACGATCGAGGAGCGCGCGAAGGCGGCCGGCATGGACGTGCCCGACTACGCCCGCCAGGTCCTTGCCGACGAGGGCAACGACCTGCGGCACCGGTTCCTCGGTGCCGCCGCGCACTTCGCGCAGGAGTGGGGGCCCCACTTCGCCGAGCGGTTCGGACACCCCGCGCACACCAAGGGCGCGACGGACGGGCGGGCCGCGTGATCCTCGCCGTCGATCGGGCGTGGCTGCTGGACGTCGCGCACCGGAACCTGCCGGGCGACCCGGACGTGGTCGACTTCGGCAGTCTCCAGGCCGCGGTGGCCCGGCACACCGACAAGGTGATGGACCGGTACGTGTACCCCCAGCCCCATCATCGGGCGGCCGCACTCATGCACCAGCTCATCCGAGTGCCGGCACTGGAGTACGCCAACGAGTTGTACGGTGCCATCTGCGCGGCCTCGTACCTGACGATGTCCGGCGCCGTGGTGACCGTCGACCACAAGGAGGCCGGGGACCTCGCCGAGCGGATCGCCCGCGACGGACTGGACGTACGGCTGGTCGCCGAGGAGATCAAGGGCTGGGTGTCGCAGGGCTGACGGCGGCCCGGGCGGAATCGGGCCCGGCAGCGGAATCGGGCCCGGCAGGGGACGCCGTTCCTGCCGGCACCGGACGGTACGGCGGACGCACGGATCAACCCGTCCCTGACTCACCGTCAGCCCGCAGGCGCGAAATGATGCCTCTGACCAGCAGGAATGGCGAGGTCCCCTGGAGTACTAGTTGTCGTTCTTGAAGATGCCGATGTAGTACCAGTCACCCCGGTCCGGCGACTGCCACGCCGGAACCCACTCGTCCTGCGAGCCGAGCCAGCTGCCGCCGCTCTTGCCGCAGGTCTTGTCGGTCCACTTGCTGAAGTGCATCGAGTCGCGCCACCACCAGCCGGGCATCCGGGTCTCGTAACCCGGCGTGGTCAGGCACGCCGTGGCGGGCGCACCGTGCTGGTCGAGGCCCTGGATCTTGATCGACTCGACCCTGCGCGTCGAGTCGTCGATGACGATCTGCTGTCCGTCGGTCCCGGCGAACGCGGTCCCGCCCGTGGCGGCGAGGCCGGTGACAGTCAGCGCACCCGTCGCTGCGGCCATGACGAACTTCTTGCCCATACCCATGAGTTGTTCCCCCTGGATCGTAAATGATCACTTGCAGTGGGAGATAGTACGACAGGTCGGGGCATGGCTTGTACATGCCGACGATGTCGCATCCATCGGATATGATCACCGCACCATCGGCGGTCGACGGGGGAAACCGACGCCGGGGTGATGCGGGGAAATCTGCCGACGGCGCCGCTCTGACCACGCTGCCCGAGACGGGCAGTTAAGCGGTGCCCGCAGTCGGCTTGTCTTCCGCCATCAGGATTCACGCACCCCCGAGTCCCGAGCCCCGCTCATCAGGAAGAGAAACATGGCGGACGACAGAGTCCTTGCTGCCCAGAAGTGGGTCAACGCCACGTACGCGGCGGTCCCCGGTTACGTCAGGTGCCCCGAGGACGGGCGCACCGGCTGGTCGACGATGTTCTCGCTGACCATGGCGCTCCAGGCCGAGCTGGGCATCACCCCGCTCGTGGCCGGCTTCGGCCCGGGCACGCTCGCCAAGCTGGCCGCGCGGGGCGACATCGGCGCCAACGAGCCGAACGCCAACATCAAGCGGATCGTCCAGCACGCCCTGTTCTGCAAGGGCTACTGGGGCGGCGACGGCAACGGCAACTACGACCTGGCCACCGCCAAGTCGGTCGGCAAGCTCAAGGTCGACGCGGGCATCGAGAACTCGGACCTGCTGGTCCAGCCCAAGATCTTCAAGGCGCTCCTGACCATGGACGCCTACGTCTCGGTCGAGGGCGGCACCGACAAGGTCCGCGAGGTCCAGCGCTGGCTCAACGGCCGCTACTTCGGCAAGTCGTCGTTCTTCATCGGGCCCGCCGACGGTGTGTACTCCCGCGATGTGCAGAAGTCCCTGATGAAGGCGATCCAGTACGAGATCGGCATACCCGACGACCAGGCGACCGGATCGTTCGGCCCGGGCACCCAGGCGGGTCTGAAGCAGCACGTCATGCAGGAGGGCGACTCGGGCATCTTCGTCCAGCTCTTCTCCGCGGCATGTGTCTTCAACTCGCCGGTCATCAAGGGCACCTCCAACGTCGCCACCACGTTCCGGAGCACCTTCGACTCCAAGCTCACGGAGTTCGTCAAGATCTTCCAGGCGTTCTCGGAGCTGGACAGCCAGGACGGCCGGGGCGACTACCGCACCTGGGCGCAGCTGCTGGTCTCCACCGGTGACCCGGAGCGCTCCACCTTGGGGTGCGACACCCGCTTCCGGATCACCCGCTCGCGCGGCGACGCCCTGTACAAGGCGGGCTACCGCTATGTCGGCCGCTACCTGTTCGACCCGCCGGGCAGCACGCTCGACAAGAACATCAAGGACGGCGAGCTCGACGACATCTTCGCCGCCGGTCTGCGCGTCTTCCCGATCTACCAGGACAACGCCCGGCGCCTGGTCGACTTCACGTACGAGCAGGGCTTCAGCCACGCGCTGAACGCCCATGAGCGCGCGGAGAGTTACGGCTTCAACCGGGGTACGACCATCTACTTCGCGGTCGACTACGACGCGACCACGGAGGAGATCACCTCCAACATCGTGCCCTACTTCCAGGGGATCAAGGCGGGCCTCGCCAACAAGGGCGCCCTCTACGTCCACGGCGTCTACGGCTCGCGCAACGTCTGTACGCAGGTCAGCCAGCACGCGGACGCCGCATACTCCTTCGTCTCCGGCATGTCCTGGGGCTTCTCCGGCAACCTCGGCTTCCCGCTGCCGCCGAACTGGGCGTTCAACCAGATCAAGGAGTTCAAGTTCAGCTCCGGCGGTGACTCGTTCGACCTCGACAACGACGCGCACCGCCAGGGCAGCGACGAGGGGCAGAACTCGGTCCGCAAGACCGTGAACCCGGCCGACGACTTCATCAAGTACCTGGAGGTCGTCTTCCCGCTGGCGATGCAGTACACGAACACCGAGGCCGGTGACCCGAACCGGCTCACCATGGAGTACGCCCGGCACAAGGGGTACGGCGGTGCCCAGTGGGCGGCGCTGATTGGCTATCCCAACGATGCCTTCATCAAGTTCGCCGACAGCCACGGCGCCAATGTCTTCGACGCGTTCAAGGACCCGGTCACCGGGGTCACGCTGGGCGCCGAGCACCTGCTGGCCACAGCCAACGGCCACTACGTCAAGCCCCAGTCGAACAGCAACATCCGCACGGTCGGCGCGGGTGACGTCGCAGGCTGGGGCGGCGACCTCATGACGCTCTACGGCGAGTGGCAGCGCGACATCAAGAGCTACCCGTCCGGCGGGGCCTACGTCCACGCGAAGTTCGCGAAGATCGGCGTGCAGTCCACGTTCCCGCTGGACGACCTCATCGAGGACGCGGACGGCTATCTGATCGCCCGGCGGGTGGAGCAGGGCGGGCAGTTCCTCGACGTGGCGCGCGAGCACTACGGCAAGGGCGAGCGCGACATGGGCGCCCTGACCCGGTTCCGGGACTTCTTCGAGATGCGGTTCGGCGGCAGCGTGGACAACGTCGCGGCGATGGCCAAGGGCATGCTCACGATGTTCAGTGACCCGACCATCTCGGCCGGGCGCTGGTACCTCATCACGCAGATCGCACCCCACGCCACGATGCCCCTCGATCTGCCGGAGGCGCAGCTGATGGAGTTCTGCCAGGCGTTCGCCGACGAGCTCCACGACCGGGTCATGCAGGAAGCGAACGCGAAGGGCGCGTAGCGCTCCGCGGGGTGCGGTTGTCTTGCTGCGGGCCGGGGGCTGGTCGCGCCCGCGCGGCGGAGCCGCACATGCCACGTCCCCGCGCCCTTGTAGGGCGCCCCGGAACGCACCTGCCTCCATCAGTCTTGAAAGGAACCCTTATTCATGCGTGATGTCATGACCCCGGCCATGCGGCTGGACCGGCGGCGCTTTCTGCTCGCCGGGCTCGGTGTTGGTGGTGGGGCCGTACTCGCCTCCGGCGGGATGGCCACAACTGCCGTCGCTGCCACGCCTGTTGCGGCCGCCACCACCCAGTGGCGCAAGAAGACCAGCGCCAACGGCTGGCCGGTGCTCGACTCCGCCCCGGCGCACCGCGTCGAGGGCACGGACGGCGTCCGCTTCGACGCGGCCGACGGCGACGTGGCGACCGTGCTGACGCACGTCGTGCGCCGTTTCCACTACGACATCGACACGCTCGGCGCGGGCGAGGTCACCGGGCACACCACCTCGCGCACGGTGGCGGCCGGGTACGAGAGCAACTACCTCTCGGGCACGGCGATCGCGATCCGTCCGCTGTTCTACCCGGCCCGGGCGCAGGGCGGCTTCTTCCCGCACGAGCTCGTCGTGGTCCGCGACATCCTCGCCGACCTGGAGGGTGTCGTGAAGTGGGGCGGCGACCTGAAGCCTGCCAAGGAGTCGCACTTCCAGATCGATGTGAAGCCGGGTGACGCGGCGCTGCGCCAGGTCGCGGCGAAGCTGCGGGGCTGGGAACTCAAGCCGGGCGAGGGCGCGGGCACCATCGAGGCCACCGCCCCGGCCCGGATGAAGGCGGCCAAGTCCTTGGCGGCCCGCCAGCGCTGACGCCGATGAAGCGATGACCGGGCACCGGAGCCTCGACACAGGGGCGGGGCACCGGAGCCTCGGCACAGGGGCGGGGCACCGGAGCCTCGGCACAGGGGCGGGGCACCGGCCGGGCCGGCCGGGGCCGGGACCGGCCCCGTCGCTCTGTTCCAGCGCTGATGCGCGACGTCCGCGTCTGGCCTTCGGGGCAGTGGTCCGGTCGCCTGACGGCGACATGGGGTACGGCCCTTCCCCTCTGCCTGTCGGCTGGACTCACATGGGGGCGGCCTGAACGGCGGGCCCGTCCGGTACGCCCGGAAGGCCTCGCTCATCCAGGCTTGGGGGCGTTGATGAGCAGCGCACCGATCAGCGCGCCGGCCATCAGGACCGCCGCGGACCATCCCGCGGCCACGTTGTAGCCGTGCACGGTCGCGGCCACGGTGGAGGCATGCGGGTGGGAGTCGGCGGAGGCCCGCGTGGAGATCGAGGCGATGGTGTTGAACAGCGCGAGCCCGAGCGCGGCGCCCATCTGCCGGGCGGTGCCCACGATGCCGCCGGCCGCTCCGGCGTCGCCGGGGTCGACTCCCTTGGTGGCGGCGCTGTAGAGGGGGGCCACCATGCATCCCAGGCCCAGGCCCATCAGGACCAGTGCGGGCAGGAACGAGGTGAAGTAGCTGCTGCCGGAGCGCACTTGGGTCAGCAGGCCGTAGGCGAGCGCGTACACGAGCATGCCGAGCAGGACGAGTACCCGCGGGCGGACCTTGGGGGCGATCCTGCCCATCAGGGAGTTGGTCACCATCAGGCCGGCGGTCAGCGGCAGGAAGGTCAGTCCTGTCCTGGCTGCCGAGTAGTGCTGGATGTTCTGTGCGAAGTAGGTCAGGAACAGGTTCATGGCCAGGATCTGCATGCTGATCAGCAGCATGACGAGGTTGGCTCCACCGCGGTTGCGGTCCCAGAACACCCTGGCCGGCATGAGCGGGTTCTTCACCCGCAACTGGACCACGACGAAGGCGATCAGCACTACGGCGCCGGCGATGAGCAGGCTGACGGGTCCCGAGTGGCCCCAGCCGCTCTTTCCGGCCTCGGTCAGGCCGTACACCACCAGCAGCATGCTGGCGGTGACGAGTACGGCGCCCGGGACGTCGAACGGCTTGCGCTCGCCGACCGGGCCCTCCTTGAGGCAGAGGACCGCGCCGAGCGTGGCCACGAGGCCGAGCGGGACGCTGACGTAAAGACACCACCGCCAGCCGAGGTAACTGGTGATCAATCCGCTGGCGAGGAAGCCGAGAGTGCCGCCCGCCATGTTGATCAGGCTGTAGACGGAGAACGCCTCGGCGCGTTGCTCGGCGTCCGTGAACGACGTGCTCAGGATGGCCAGTTGGGCCGGGTTCTGGATCGCGGCGAAGGCGCCCTGCAGGGCGAGCGCCACGATGAGCACAGTGGAGTTGGGCGCGGCACCGCCCACCGCGGAGGCGATGACAAAGCCCACCATGGCACCCAAGATGGACCGCTTGCGGCCCAGTCGGTCCACGATCCTGCCGCCGGCCATGAGCATGCCGCCGAAGGCCAGGGAGTAGATACCGAGCACCCAGGCCCTGATGTTGTCGGGCATGGATAAGGCGTGCTGAGCCGACGGCAACGCGATGACGATGACGTTGGAGTTGAACTGGAGCATGAGCTGGGCGATGCCGATCACGGCAAGCAGGCTCCAGCGTGAACGCGTCGCGGCCGACGCCGGGCCGGGCGGGCTCTCCGCCGACTGTGCGGCCACATGAGTCATGTGTGTCTCTCCTTGGACGTTCAGTGCGGGGGACACGGAGCGGAACCCGGCACTGGTGCGTCGGTCCCCGAAGAAGCCGGGCGCAGACGAGACTAGACCGTCTAGTTCCATCCCGGCAATCCTAGACTGAACAGTTCCGTCTTCCTTTTGTAGAATCCCGATATGCCCACGCCCACCGGCACTGACCGCCGCTCTCCGGCCAAACACCAGGCGATCCTGCATGCGGCCACCGAGGTCTTCCTGCGCGAGGGATACAGCCGCGCCAGCGTGGACCAGATCGCCGCCACGGCAGAGGTCGGCAAGCAGACCGTCTACGGGCACTTCGGGAACAAGCAGAAACTCTTCCTCGCCGTGATCGAGGAGGCACAGCGCGCGGTGGGCGTGGGGCCCGAGGGCCTGACAACGCTGATCGACGACAACGCCGACGCCAGGACCGGCCTGGAGGCCGCCGGGGAGCGGCTGCTGAAGGCCACCCTCGCGCCGGACGTCTCCGCGCTGCACAGACTGACGATCGCCGAGCTGGCCCACCACCCGGAACTCCAGCGTTCCTGGCGCGATGAGAGCGCATCAGAGGCGATCATCGAAGCGGTCGCCCAGTTCTTCACCGAACGGGCCCGGCGTGGCGAGCTGGAGGTGGCCGACGCGCGGTTGTCGGCACGGCAGTTCATCATGCTGCTGTCCGCTGAGGGACAGGTCCGCTCGCTGCGCGGGGTGCACCCGCTGTCCGACGAGGAGATCCGCGAGATCTCCCGCACCACCACCGACCTGTTCCTGCGCGCTCACCGCCCTTCGGGCCCGGCTGCTGCCTGACGGTGCGTCAACGTCATTGACACGAACCGGTAAGGACGGAGGTCGTATGGCGTTTCAGGACCATGTGGAACGGGTCGCCGATGAAGTCGTCGGAGCGTTTCCGGCGGACAGCGGGATCTACGCGGTGACGTTCCGCACGCCTGGGAGGCGCGCTGGAGCTACCCGTTCTTCCCCAGGACGGGGCTTGAAGGGGTGGGGATCGTCGGGCGTGATCCGGCCGGTACGGAGTCGCACCGGCCGGAGGCGAAGGCTCGGGGGCTGTGGTACGAGGACGACGATGAGCCGGGCGAGCGCCACGAGCGGCTGGTCGAGTGGTTCTACGAGGTGTGCGTCGCAGCACGCCAATCCGGCAGAGTTGATCAACGAGTTCCTGGCCGAGGACCCGGGTTCATACGGCGTGCCGTACGCGTGATGCCCTCGGCACGCTGTCGTACCGAGGGCATCGGGTGCCGGGTCTGCTCCGGGGTCAGTCGGCGTGGACCAGGGTCTCCTCGCTGCCCAGACGGGAGGCGAGCGTGTCCTTGTACATCGTGGTCTCGCCGTCGGACCAGCGGATCACGAGGTCGTCGGTACGACCGTTTCCGGTGAAGTCACCGGTCGTCATGGCCAAGTCGTGCTTCCAGAGTTCGTTGGGGTCCAGGATGCGCTGCTC
>NZ_JBFAWH010000067.1:0-16958 GCF_040680235.1 Streptomyces sp. NPDC052101 | reverse complement strand
ATCACCGCCCACAACGCCGGCTGCACCACATCCACCCGCTCCAGCGACGCCGCACCCTCCTCACCACGCAGCACCGCAAGCACATCCCACTCCACAAACTCGGCAAGAGCCTCAGCACACCGCTCCACCGACCCCGCGAACACCGACGAGCACTCCAGCAGTTCGGCCGCCATACCCACCCACTGCGAGCCCTGACCCGGGAACACGAACACCACACCCGACGACTCACCCGCGACCGTGCCGGTGACGACGTCGCCGGCGGGTTCACCGGCTGCGACGGCGGCAAGTGCCCGGAGGGGTGCCTGCCGGTCCCCGCCCCGCGTCAGCACCACCGCACGGTGCTCGTGAGCCGCGCGTGCGGTGGCCAGGGACCAGGCGACGTCGAGCGCGTCCGGCTCGGATGCCGTCACAAAGTCGCGCAGCCGCTCGGCCTGTCCGCGCAGTGCGTCGGCGGTACGGCCCGACACCACCCACGGCACCACATCGCCGGTGAGGGCGGCCGGACCGCCGCAGTCCGCGGCAGGCCGCTCGTCGGCGGCGGGTGCCTGCTCGACCACGACGTGCACATTGGTGCCGCCCATGCCGAACGCGGACACTCCGGCCAGCAGCGGCGCCGTGGGGCGGGGCCAGGGGGACAGCTCGGTGTGGACCCGCAGATTCCACTCGTCCAGCGGGATACGCGGGTTCGGGACGTCGAAGTTGAGGCTCGGCGGCAGCTCGCCGGCCTTCAGCGAGAGCAGGACCTTGATCAGCCCGGTGATGCCGGCGGCGCCTTCGAGGTGGCCGACGTTGGTCTTCGCCGATCCCACGTGGAGGGGCCGGTCCTGCGGGCGGGCCCGTCCGATCACCGCTCCCAGGGCGGCGGCCTCGATGGGGTCGCCGAGTGCCGTGCCGGTGCCGTGCAGTTCGACGTACTGCACGTCGGCCGGGGCGGCTCCGGCCGCGGCGTAGGCACGCCGCAGGACGTCCTCCTGGGCGGTCCGCAGGGGGGTGGTGAGGCTGTCGCCGCCGCCGTCGTTGTTGACCGCGCTTCCCCGCAGCACCGCGTGGATGCGGTCTCCGTCGGCGAGCGCCCGGTCCAGTGGCTTGAGCAGCACGAGGCCGCCGCCCTCGCCGCGGACGTAGCCGTTGGCCCGCGAGTCGAAGGTGAAGCAGCGACCGTCCGGAGAGAGCCCGCCGAAGCGCTCGACGGCCACGGTGCCGTCGTGGGCGAGGTTGAGGTGGACGCCGCCTGCCAGCGCCACCTCGCACTCGCCCTGGCGCAGGCTCTGACAGGCGAGGTGCACCGAGACGAGGGAGGAGGACTGTCCGGAGTCGACGACCAGACTCGGTCCGCGGGTGCCCAGCAGATACGACAGGCGGTTGGCGATCATGCCACGGTGCTGGCCGGTCAGTGTGTGGTGCGTGACGGCGCCGGCACCGCGCTGCCGTGCCAGGGCGGCGTAGTCGTCGCTCATCGCACCGATGAACACACCCGCCCGCTGTCCCTCGACGGCGGCAGGGGTGATACCGGCGTCCTCCAGCGCCTCCCAGCCCAGTTCGAGGGCGAGGCGCTGCTGCGGGTCGATGGCCGCCGCCTCGCGCGGGGAGATTCCGAAGAAGTCCGCGTCGAACAGGTCCACCTGGTCGAGGAATCCACCGCGACCGGTCGCCGACGGCCCTCCCGGGCTGCGCATCCAGCGGCCGTGCGGAACCGGGGTGACTGCTTCCGAACCCCCGCCGAGCAGCCTCCAGAAGGCGTCGGGGGAATCCGCCCGAGGCAGGCGGCAGGCCATCCCGATCACCGCGATCGGGGCACTCACGTGATCACGGTCCAGCGACTCAGAACGCCCGGGCAACCCGATCCCCCCCAAAGAATTTCAGCTGCCAGGACCGGAATCCCGACAACTTTTCACGTCAGACGGATGTACTCGCACAGGGCAGGTCCGCAATACTTCGGCGCACCGGCCCGGGAGTTCCGGCGCTTCGCTCCGCGGCCGCGCGCCGACCACCTGTTCAACCTGCCAAGCGAGATCGCGCCGGACAACCCCTAACCCCACCTCGCGAACCGCTCCCCCTATTCCCCCCAGCCCCCTGAAGCGGGACCCCCTAGTCAGGGCGCCGCAGAATTATGGGTATTGACTGGTCCTTGCGGACGACGCTTGACTTGGCGCGATGTCACAGGAGCCCGGGAGGCTCGGGCAGCGGGCCGGCGGACCTCCGCGGGCGACAGGCGCCGACCGTCGCCGCATCAGCGTGAATGCCTGTCGACTATTCCATATCACACGCCGTGCGGCGGAATCGAGGAGTGAATCGTGGCCCTCACCTCGGCGGGCCCTCCGACCCTGCTGAAAAAGGAGGATTCCGCGCTGCCGGCACGGATGGTCCGGTCAATGCTGTCGACCGACACCGTGATGGAACTCCAATGTTTCCATACCTGGTTTGCGGACCATGCACATCGAAATGCCGCACATATACGGCCGATTCCGTTCGCTGAACTCAGCAACTGGAAGTTCGAGGACACGACGGGGAACCTCGTCCACGACAGCGGCCGCTTCTTCTCGGTCCGGGGTCTGCGGGTGCGGACCGGCCGGCACCCGGACCGTCCGTGGTCGCAGCCGATCATCGACCAGTCCGAGATCGGCATCCTGGGCATCCTGGTCAAGGAGTTCGACGGGGTTCTGCACTGCCTCATGCAGGCCAAGATGGAACCGGGCAACTGCAACGGGTTCCAGCTCTCGCCGACCGTGCAGGCGACCAGGAGCAACTACTCCGGAGTCCACGGCGGCAGGCAGGTGCCCTATGTGGAGTACTTCCGGATGCCCTTCGCACACCGGGTGCTCGCCGACGTGCTCCAGTCGGAGCAGGGTTCCTGGTTCTACCGCAAACGCAACCGCAACATGGTCGTCGAGGTGACCGACGACATCGAGGTGCGGGACGGCTTTTGCTGGCTGTCGGTCGGCCAGTTGCACGAGTTGCTCTCGGTCGACGATCTGATCAACATGGACGCACGCTCGGTCCTGGCCTGTCTTCCCGTGGCGGGCGCCGCCCTGACCGGGGTCCGTGGCTTCGAGGGCGAGCCGTTCCGCTCCGCCCTGCTCGATTCCTTCGACGAGGACCGGGGGGCGCTCCACGACGCGGGCCACATCCGCAGCCTGCTGGCCGACGCCCGGGTCCGCCACGAGGTGGACGCCTGTCTCGTCGGCCTCGACGAGATCCAGGGCTGGAAGATGTCGGCCGACCGGCTCTCCCACGAGTCCGGCCGGTACTTCGAGGTGATGGCGGTCGACGTACGGACCGGCAGCCGCGAGATCCGGGGATGGACCCAGCCGATGATCCGGTCCCGCGGCCAGGGGCTCGCCGCCTTCCTGGTCAAACGGATCGGCGGAGTGCTCCACGCCCTGGTCAACGTCAAGGCCGAACCGGGCTTCGTCGACGGAGTCGAGCTGGCACCCACGGTGCAGTGCACCCCGGACGACCACGAGGGCACACCCGCCTCGTCCCGCCCCCGGTTTTTGGACGAGGTCCTGCAGGCGCCCGCGGAGAGCATCCGCTTCGACACCGTCCTCTCCGACGAGGGCGGACGCTTCTTCCACACCCGCAGCCGTCACCTCGTCGTCGAGGTGGAGGCGGACGGCGACCTGACGGTTCCCGACGACTTCTGCTGGCTGACGGCCCAACAACTCAACGCGCTGATGCGCCACTGCCACTACGTGAACATCCAGGCCAGGAGCCTCACGGCCTGCTTGCAGAGTCTGCTGCGCGAACCGGGACGGAGCTGAGACGATGGAGAACGACCAGCGGCCCGCCCAGGCACCCGCCCCGGTGCGCGTCGCCGTCCTCGGGGCCTCCTCCATCGCCTGGCGCCGGACGGCACCCGCACTGCGCGACCTCCCGGGCGTCGAGATCGTCGCCGTCGCCAGCCGGGAGCAGGGCAAGGCGGCCCGGTTCGCGGCCGAATTCGGCTGCGAGGCGGTCGTCGGATACCAGCGGCTCGTGGACCGGGACGACATCGACGGTGTCTACGTCTCGGTGCCCAACGCGCTGCACCACGAGTGGGTCCGCCGGCTGCTGCTGCACGGCAAGCACGTACTGGCGGAGAAGCCCCTGACCACCCGCGCCGCGGACACCGCGGAGCTGGCGGCACTCGCGGCCGAGCGCGGACTGGTGCTGCGGGAGAACATCACCTTCGTCCACCACGGGCTGCACCGGCGGGTCACCGAGCTCCTCGCCGCCGGACGCATCGGGCAACTGCGCCACCTGGACGCGTCGTTCTGCTTTCCTCCCCTGCCCGCGACCGATGTGCGCTACCGGCCGGAGCTCGGCGGCGGTGCCCTGCTGGACGCGGGGATCTACCCCGTGCGACTGGCGCAGTACTTCCTCGGGGACGACCTCACCGTCGTCGGCGCGGTGCTGCGCATGGACCCGGTGACGGGAGTCGACGTGGCCGGCAGCGCGCTGCTCACCTCGGCGAGCGGGCAGACCGCGACACTCAACTTCGGTTTCCAGCACAGCTACCGTGCCACCTACGCACTGTGGGGAAGCACCGGTCATCTGTCGACCCAGCGGGCCTTCACTCCCCCGGCCTGGCTCTCCCCGGTGCTGCGCATCGAGGAGCAGGACCACGCCGAGGAGATCGTGCTCCCGGCGGAACACCAGTTCGCCGCCGCTTCGGCCGAGTTCACGCAGGCCATGCGGCACACGCGGTCGACCGGAAAGGACACCGGTCACAGCGCCTGGGCCACCACGACGATCCGGACCGCCGAACTGCTGGAGCGGATCGGCGCGTGCGCCCACCGCGTCCACGCCCGAGAGCAGGACTGATGGAGATCATCGGCAGGGGCTTCATCGCCCGCAGCCTGGAATCGGTCGCGGGCCGGCACCCCGGCGCGACCGTGCTGGCCGCCGGGGTCTCCAGCACCAGTGTGCAGGCACCCGAGGAGTTCGCTCGCGAGACGGCCATGGTGGACGACGTCACCCGGCGGTGCCGTCGCGAAGGCCGCCTGCTCGTCTACCTGTCCACCGCGTCCCACGCGATGTACGGGAGCACGGACGCCGCGGCCGACGAGAACACCCCCGTGGCCCCGGAGTCGCCCTACGGCCGGCAGAAGCTGCGCCTCGAACAGGCCATCACCGCATCCGGCGTCCGCAGTCTGATCCTGCGCCTGAGCCATGTGACGGGTCCGGGGCAGCCGGACCACCACCTGCTGCCCGCCTTCGTCCGTCAGATACGCGGCGGCACGGTGCGGCTGTACCGGGGGGCCCACCGCGACCTGGTGGACGTGGCCGATGTGATCGGCGCGATCGACGGACTGATCGGACTCGGCGTGCACGACGTGGTCAACGTCGCCTCCGGCGTACCGCGGCCGGTCGAGGAACTCGTCGAGGGGATCGAACGGCGCATGGGGGCCGCTCCACGGCACGAGGTGGTCGAGGTGACGCCGGTGTCGACGACGGTCTCGGTCGACAGGCTGTGCGCCTTGCTGCCCGCTCTGCGGCCGGTCCGCGAACCCGACTACCTCGACCGGATCCTCAACCGCTACGTGCGGTGCTACTGAGGCCGCCGACCCGGGGCTCCCGCCCGCCGCGCCGTTCCATCGGTACGTTCATCTGGAGGATGCATGCATGTCGCACTGGTCGTCACGGGATCACGGGGCGACGTCCAACCGTTCATCGCGCTGGCCGTGGCCCTGAAGGACCGTAAGCACACCGTCACCCTCGCCACGCACCAGGACTTCGCGGGGCTGGCCGAGGAGGCCGGCGTGGACTTCGCCCCGCTGCCGGGCAGTCCGCGTGACTTCCTGGCCCACCCGGCGCTCGTCGAGGCGCTGCAGCAGGGTGCTTCCTTGTTCCGCGCGTCCCGCAAGGTCCCGCGGCAGAGCTCGGAGCACTTGCAGAGCCTCGCCTCCGCGATCACCGAGGCCGTCTCCGGTGCCGATCTGGTGGTCAACACCATCCTCAGCCGGATCATGTTCGAGGACGACGGCAGCGTCCCCTGGGCGTCCCTGAGCTGGTGGCCGCAGAGCCCGACGGCCCAGTGGCCGGCCATGATCTTCCCCCCACTGAAGCTCGGCGCGCCGTACAACCGGTTGACGCACCGGGTGCAGGGCCTGATGGACTCGCTCCTGATCGCGGGCTTCCGCAAGGACGGAAAGCTGCCGCCGCTGCCCTTCGGCGCGCCGTACGGCAATCTGGGCCGCGAGGTCCCGCTGCTCTGCCCGGCAACCCGGTCGATGTTCACGGAGCCCACCGACTGGCCCGAGCTGTCGCACATCACCGGCTACTGGTTCTGGGACCGGGAGTGGACGCCGTCACCGGAGCTGGTGGAGTTCATGGACGCCGGGACCGAGCCCGTGACCCTCACGTTCGGCAGCATCTGGCCGGTGCACCGGCCCTCCGAGACCCTGCAGAAGGTGCTGAACGTCGTCCGCTCCCACGGGCGCCGTCTGGTCATGGTGGGAGGCGGCCCGGAGGATGTACCGGACGACGTGTTCCGCCTCGAGGAGGCGCACTACCCCTGGCTCTTCCCCCGCTCCGCCGCAGTGATCCACCACGGTGGCTGCAACACCACGGGCGAGGCGCTGCGGGCGGGCAAGCCCCAGGTGGTCGTGCCCACCTTCGCCGACAGCCCGTTCTGGGCGGCGCAGGCACACCGGCTGGGCGTGGCTCCCGCGCCCGTGCCGTACACCAAGTTCACCCCTGAGCTGCTTGACGCGGCTCTGGGTGCAGCCCTGACCGACGAGGAAATCCGCCGTAAGGCAGCGAACATCGGTGAAGCCGTGCGTGCGGAGCGGGGTGTCGAGAGGGCCGTCGACATCCTGGAGGACTGGGCCGAGCGCTGGCACGGTGAGCGGAAGTCGGAGGCCGACGCCCTCGCCTGACGGTGGAGAAGGGCTCCGGGCGGAGCGCGCAACTGGCCGCGTCCCCGCCCGGAGCCTTTTCATGTGCCGCCGTGCCCGTGGCGGCCGCCGGTGTCAGACCAGCGCGGAGAGCAGTCCCGCCCGCGAACGGACGCCGAGCTTGCGGTAGGCCTTGGTCAGGTGCTGCTCCACGGTGCTGACCGTGACATAGAGCCTGGTGGCGATCTCCCGGTTGGAGTGGCCCATCGCCGCCAGGTCGACGACCCGCCGTTCGGCGTCGCTGAGTTCCGAGCTGGTCCCAGCGGGGCTCGGTTCGAGCTGCGCCGTGTCAGTGCCGACGCGCATGTCGCCCAGCGCCTTCCCCAGCGGGTTGGCATGGCACGCCAGGGCCAGACTCGATGCCTCCCGGCCGATCAGCCGTGCCCTGCGGGTCTCGCCGAGTGCCAGATAGGTCTCGGTGAGGTCGGTGAGAGCTCGGGCCAGCTCATAGCGGTCACCGCTGGTCCGCAGGGCTTCGACGGCCTCACGCAACACGCCCGGACGGTGGCGCAGTTCGAGGTTGGCAGCCAGCAGACGCAGGGCCGATCCGCGAGCGCGGGGGTAGTCGTTGCCGACGAGTGCGAGCTGTTCCTCGACGAGCCTGCGGCTCTCCTCCCGGTCGCCGAGGCCGAGCCAGGTCTCGGCCAGGTCGGTGCGCCAGGAGACGAGTCCCGGCGCTTCGAGGCCCCAGGCACGCATCAGGCTGCCGCACGTCTGGAAGTCCTCCATCGCCGAGTCCAGGCGCCCGGTCGCCAGCTTGAAACGGCCGCGCGCCTGGAGATAGTGGAGCCCGTAGCGGCTCTGGAGCATCTCTTCGGGCACCGGTCGGCTGAGCTCGTCCACTGCGGCGTCGTAGCGTCCCATTCCCGTGAGCGCGAGCAACAGGCTTCCGAGCACCGCTCCGATGGTCACGCCCCAACTGGCGGCGGGCAGGATCGCGAGGGCCTGCCGGGCGTGGCGTTCGGCCCCCGGCAAGTCGCCCTGGCGGACGCTGATTTCCGCCCTGATGCCGGCGAGCCTGGCTTGATGGCTGGATTCCTCCCGGGAGACGGCGTCGTCGATCAGGCCGTCACACCAGGGCCCCGCGAGCGAGGCACGTTCCGCGAACGTCAGCGCCAGCAGCGCGGCCTCGGCGGTGTCCATGCCCATCTCGTTGAGCCTGGTGTCGCGGAGGACTCGTTCGGCGTCGGCAATGGCCTTCTCGCTCGGGCCCCGGGTCTGCACGGACTCCAGGGCGGTGACGGCCTCGAGCCGCCAACCGGCCCGCAGGGAGGCGCCATCGGCCCCGGACGGGGGTGATCGCAGTGGCTGTACGCGGCCCAGCAGCGGTGCGTAGGACCAGCGCATCCATGCCTGGGTGATGCGCATCTCCACATCGATATCCGGGTCCTCTGCCATGTCGCCGATGCGCGAGAGTACCTCTTCGGCTTCCTTGTAGCGGCCGTGCCAAAGCAGGGCGCGGGAGAGCACGAGGGCGTCGCTGCCACGCATGAGCCCGTTGCGGAACGAGTCGACGAGCGCGCTGAGGTGTTGGCCGCATGCGCCGGGGTTGATCCGCCACTCGGCCTTGATCAGGGCGATCCTGAGCCGTGTCAGCAGTTCGGAGTCGGGGCAGTCACGGCAGGCGAGCTTGAGGTACGCGACGGCGGAGCGCACGCTACCTTCGACCATCGCGGTCGTCGCTGCCTGTTCGAGAGTCGCCACCGCCCAGAACGGGCTGGTGTGTTCGGCCGCGAGAAGGTGTTCGGCGACGACGGTGGCCGGGGCCCCGTCTGCGTGGGCTGCCTCTGCAGCGCGGGCGTGGAGTTGGGCGCGACGTTCCGGAGGCAGGTCGACCAGCACGCTGCGCCGGGCCATCGGGTGGCGGAAGCGGCCCGCATCGAGCACCCCCGTGGCGTTCAGCTCGCCCAGTGTCTGGACGACGAGCTTGGAGTCACGGTCGAGCAGCCGGTCCACGGTCTCGGAGGAGCCGAGTATCGCCAGTCCCTGTGCGGTCTCCAGTAGTTGGGGGCCGCCCCGGTGCAGGCTGCCCACAACGGCCCGGCCATAGGTCTCACCCACGATCAGATCGGTGTGGTCGGCAGGCTGGTCGTCCAGCAGCGCCTTTACGAGAAGCGGGTTTCCTCCACTGAGTGTGTGGCACTGCGCGGCGATGCGGTCTGCCGCCTCGTCACCAAGGCGGTCGGCGACCATTCGGTTGACACCGGCCGGTGTGAGCAGAGGCAGTGACAGGTGTAAATTCGAAGGCCGACGCAGCAGTTCCGTCCAGAACCGGGTGTTGCGGTAGGGTGACGCGTCGGAGTGGGCGAACACGGCGGTGATCCGGGACTCGCGGATCCTGCGCACCAGATAGGCGAGGCAGACGAGCGAGGCGGGGTCGGCATGATGGGCGTCGTCGACCAGAAGTGTGAGCGGCTGCTGGTCCGAGAGGTCGATCAGCAACGTGCAGAGTTCGCGTGCAAGCCAACCGTCGAACGAGGCCATCCGGTCCGGTAGCCGACTGTCCGCTTCCATCGGCTCGGAACCTTTGGCCAGGAGCGCCTTGGCGTGCTGACGCTGTCCGGGCGTGAGCGGCGCCCGGGCAAGGAGCTGGTCGAAGACCGCGAGTGGCAGGCCGGTCTCCGCGGCGGAGGCGACGGCGGTGAGTGTCAGAGTCCCGGTGCCGGTGAGCGCTTGAGCTAACGCGTCGAGTAACGCGCTCTTTCCGCTGGCGACGGTTCCGCTGACGAGGGCGGTTCCACCACGGCCCCGTGCCGCTTCGTCGACGAGGCGGCGAAGTGTCGCAAGCGCCTCCGCTCGTTCTATCAGAGTCGTCACGCCGCCATCGTCCCCGTGAACGTGACGACGGCGACCGGTCGCGGAGGTCGCGCTCCGGCGACGGGTTGGCGCCCGCACACATCGGACTGCTCGATTCGGATTGACGAATCAGGCCTTAGATATCCCGTGAAGAGCTCGGTGAACACAGTTTCCCCCATGAATATACACAGACGCACTATGACTTGCGTGCACTGTCAACGTAATCCCCCAACTCAACTCCAGCCAAGAGTCATATCTTCACGAGTCAGCCGGTATGCCCGGAATGCCGAGTCAGCGTATCGAAAGGAGTAGGAGGCATACTCCTCGTGCGATCGGCGGAAACCTCACCTTGCACCCATCTTTAATTCGTTTGACAAGTCGACCGTCTACGGCATAACCGGTGCATGAGGGGGTTGAACTACCCGAGCGCTCAATCCGGGTGAGCTGGAGCGGCGAAACTGAACCTGGCAGGTACCCGTGGCGCGCCGTCGGGCGCAACGAGGTGGCATCACCGCATGGGCCACCGGGACGTGGCCGGCGGTGCCCTGTCCACCCACCCATGAGGGCCGGGCCTGTCAAACGTAGAAGTGACCCCGGCCTGCGGCCTTTTGTTCTTCGCCGAGGCGCTTTCCTTTGTGGGTCTTCCTCGTGCTTGTCCGGCAGGACTCTGCCGTGCGGGGCTCTGTATCGGGAGCGAGGAAGCGTCACCGATGTTCAGGGATGTGGTCGTTGACGTCCCCGAGGTGCTGAAGGCCTGGCGGAGTGGACTCACATCCACCCATTCGGCGTCTGGCCGGGCGGGCCGGCGCCATGACGGTGGTTCGGGGATCCGGGCTGCTCAGTCAGGTCATGGAGCACGGGCGGCAGCCCGTCTCATGGGCATTTGCGAGTTCACCCGGGGTCTGCGACCGCCCCTGGTGGTTGTCGTCGGCTGCTGTCATCGGGCCCCCCGCCGGTCGCGCTGGGCCTGGACGGCGCGCAGCAGATGGCAGGCGCGGGCCGGCAGGCGGCGGGCGATCGCGGTGGTGGCGATCTTCTTGCCCCTGCGCCGGGCCAGACGCTGGTGGGAGGCGGCGAACTCCGGCGAGCGTTTCGCGGTCCGGGCGGCCTCGCACAAGATCCACCGCAGCCAGTCCGAACCCTGCTTGGAGATGTGTCCGTGCCGGACGGTCAGATCCGAGCTGCGGACTGTGGGGGTGAGTCCCGCCCACGCGGTGAGCTTGCGGGCGGAGGGGAAGCGGCTGACGTCACCGATCTCGGCGACGATGATGCGGGCAGTGAGCGTGCCCACCCCCGGCAGGCGGGTGGGGGTTTTGACCCGCGGATCACCACGGGCGTGCGCGACCAGCTGCTGGTCCGGGGCGTCGAGCGGCTCTTTTGAGAGCGTCCATCGGGACCAGAAGATCGTCGACCACGCGGCGGGAGGCGTCCGGCAGGTCCAAGCCGTCGAGCCCGCGCCGCCCCGGAGCGGTGAAGCAGCGCCGGAGCGGTCGCAGCCGTAGTCCGCCAGGACGGCATGGACACGGTTGCGCAGCAGGGTGCGCAGACGCACCAGCTGGCAGCGGTGGCGCAGCGGAGCCCATTGCTGGCGCACCTGGAGCCGGGCGATCCACGCCTCCGGCAGCAGATCCGCACGGAGCAACTGGGCGAGGGTCGCCGCGTCGACCTTGTCGTTCTTCAGTCGGTCGGAGGCGATGGCCTTGCACCGCAGCGGGTGCACCAGGTGCGGCTCGAAGCCGTAGTCCTCCAGCAGTTCCACCAGCCAGCCCCAGCCGGAAGCGGCCTCGAAGGCCACCGGGGCTCCGATCGGAAGATCCCCGATCACCGAAAGCACCGTCTCGACCCCGTTCGGCACGTGCCGATTCACCTGCACCGCACCATCGTGATCAACGACCGCGATCTGCGAACGCTTGCGATGCCCGTCAATGCCGACGTAAACCGACATTGAGGGCCTCCTTCCCGAGCACGTATGGACCCGGAACCAGAATCCACCGGGCTGCGCAGGGAAGGGGCCCGGCCCTCATAGAGTCAGGTCAGATATGCTGGTGGGTAGATCTGCAGCAGGCACGGAGAGGAGCCGAGGCCGATCTGTGCCATGTGGGCCCACGCGAAGGAGTGTCCCGCGAATCGGGCGTTCCATTCGATTACCACCGCACGAAGCGGCCCGGGTCAGGATTCGTTCAGCGTCGGCCAAGAGGCGGTGCAGACACTCGGGTTCGGTTGCGACCAGGCTCCCCGGCCGCCGTGGCGCTCTCGCTGCAGCGTCCAGGATCACTTACCGAAGCTTTTCGATCACATCGGCAGCCACGACGGATTCCGCCATTGCAGCGCGCCATCCGACCGCCGAATGGCTCCCTTAAAAGCACAACCGCCATCGCTGATGACAGCTGTGCAGCAAGTCACATATTTCCCACTGGAACCCGGTACATTGCAACGATCGCACAGCCTCACGCGCGATTCATTTACCGTAATTTGATGGGCACTTGAAGCACACAACGCTTGCGGAAATGGACCGATGCACGCCGGAGGGGCGGGGCGCCTGGCCGGGCCCCTTGGCCACCCCGGACCGGGTCCCCCGGCAGGGAAGCTCAAGCGCCCTACAAGGCTGTCCAGCAGGCTCGTGCAGGCGCCGGTCCCGCCTTCGGCGAGCGGGGCACGGTGCGCGTAGCCGACGGCTGACGACTCGGGTCAGCGGCGAGGGCGTCGGGCCTGAGGGAGAGCTTGGGCGGCTTCCGGTTGAAGACGGCGTCACCGACGAGGAACCTCCAGTGCAGGGCCGGAAGCTCGTCGGGAATCGGCCGAACGCGACCAACCGGCCGAACGTCGGCACCCGCCCACCCCCCAGTCAGCCCGCGTCGGCCTCGCGGATGAGGATTTCGGCGCCGGTCTGCTTGCGGAGTTCGGCGGCTCCCTCGACGTGGTCGGGGTGGGCGTGGGTGAGCACGAGGCGGCGGACGCCGGAGGGCTTGCCACCCAGCCCCACGACCGCGTCCAGCAGTACTGCGGGGCCTTGTCGAACCCGACATCAATGAGTGTGTCCCGTTGTCACCGGCGACCAGGAAGGCGTTGTCCTTTTTGCTGATGGGAACGCAGGGAACGCCTTTGGTGAGAGTGATCAAGGGGGTTTCCTGAGTCGACTGCGGCCGACATCCGCCGCAGCCGGTGCGGAATCCGGGGTCTACGTGGTGAGTGGCTTCCACCAACCGGGATTGTCCCGGTACCAGGCAACCGTCTCCGCCAGCCCCTCCGCGAAGGAGACCGCCGGTGCGTAGCCCAACTCCTCGTGAATCTTGGAGTCGTCGAGCGAGTACCGGAGATCGTGGCCCTTGCGGTCGGGCACGTAGCGGATCATCTCCCGACCCACGCCGCACAGTTCGAGCAACTGCTCGGTGATCTGATGGTTTGTCATCTCGTTGCCGCCACCGACGTTGTAGACCTCTCCTGCCTGCCCCTTGGTCAGAACCAGATGGATCGCGCGGCAATGGTCGGCCACATGCAGCCACTCACGGACATTGGCACCCTGCCCGTACAGCGGCACTGGCTCGCCGCTGAGCAGGTATGTGACGAAGCGCGGGATGAGCTTCTCGATGTGCTGGTACGGCCCGTAGTTGTTGGAGCAGCGGGTGATCGACACGTCCAGCCCGTGTGTGCGCCAGTAGCTTCGCGCGATGAGGTCGCTGCCCGCCTTGGACGCGGCGTAGGGGGAGTTGGGCGCGAGTGGCCACTCTTCGGTCCACGAGCCGGACGCGATCGAGCCGTACACCTCGTCAGTGGAGACGTGCACGAACCGGCTCACGCCGCCGTGCAGGCACGCCTCCAACAGGCCCTGGGTGCCTAGGACGTTCGTCGTGACGAA
Organism: Streptomyces sp. NPDC052101; assembly: GCF_040680235.1. Lineage (NCBI taxonomy): Bacteria > Bacillati > Actinomycetota > Actinomycetes > Kitasatosporales > Streptomycetaceae > Streptomyces > Streptomyces sp. NPDC052101. The sequence goes on along the minus strand of NZ_JBFAWH010000067.1, from coordinate 3,428 downwards.
GGCGGCGCCGGCGTCGATCGAGCGGTCCACGTGTGACTCGGCGGCGAAGTGCACCACCGCATCGTGGCCCGGCAACAGTTCGCGCAACAGTTCCACGTCACACACATCACCTTGGACAAAAGTGAGCCGCGGGTGGTCGGCGGGAAGGTTGTCCCGCCTGCCCGCGTAGGTGAGCTTGTCAAGCACGGTCACATCGGCCTCGGCGCATCCGGCGTACTCACCGGCCAGCATGCTCCGCACGTAGTGCGAGCCGATGAAGCCCGCCGCGCCCGTCACCAGGAGCTTCATACCGCCACCTCGACGCTGGAGTGGTCGCCGACCACGAGGCGATGGCGGCCGTCGCCGGAACTGACCGCGGCGCCGCGACCGATCACGGAGCTGTGGATGCCCACGATGTCACGGACAGTGGCACCGGACAGCACGATCGAGTCGGCGACATCGGCGTTGCTGACGACGCAGTTCTCGCCTATCGCCGTGTACGGGCCAATCCGGCTGTCCTCGATCACCGTCCCGGCTCCGACCACGCCCGGGCCCGTGATCCGCGAACGCACCACGCGTGCGGTCGGGTCGATCAGTACGGGACCGACCAGTTCGCTGTCCGCGCAGACGCCGTCGGGCACCGACGGGGTCAGTGCGTCCAACAGTTGGCGGTTACACTCAATGACGTCTTCGACTCGGCCGGTGTCCTTCCAGAAGCCGGTGTACACCTCGGCTCGCACATCACAATTGTTCGAAACCAGCCACTGGACTGCGTCCGTGATCTCCAGTTCGCCGCGCGCGCTCGGCCGGATCGCCGCGACGGCTTCATGGATGGCAGGCGTGAAGAAGTACACGCCCACCATCGCGAGGTCGCTGGTGGGATGCTGCGGTTTCTCGACCAGTGCGGTGACCCGCCCGTCGGCGGCCAGTTCGGCCACCCCGAACGCCCGCGGATCGGTGACCTTCTGAACCACGACTTGTGCGGCAGGACGGTTGGCACGGAATCGCTCGGCCATCTCCGTGATGCCTTCCGAGAGCATGACGTCCCCCAGGTACATCACGAAGTCGTCGGCGCCGAGGAAGTCCCTGGCGAGACTCACGCAGTGCGCGAGACCGCGGGGGGTGTCCTGGCGGATGTACGTGATCTCGATCCCGATCGACGACCCGTCGCCGAGTACCGCCGCGATCTCGTCGCCGCGGTCGCCGACGACAACCCCGGCCTGTGATATTCCCAGCGCACGCAGATTGTCCATGACATGGATCAGCACGGGCTGGTTCGCGACAGGGATCAGCTGTTTGGGCATGGAATAGGTGAAGGGGCGCAGGCGTGTGCCCATCCCTCCGGACAAGACCAGGGCTTTCATCGAGCCTTCTCCTAGCGGCGGGGCGTTGTCGCGTTGCTGGCAATCTTGTGTGGCCAAGGGCAGCGTCGGACAGTTCGGCAACGCCGCCTTCTTCTTCCAAGCGCGCGAGGAACTGCCATGCTTGTCTCGGAGCGTATGAACAGGTATGGCCGCCCGACACCCTTAACCGCCCCCTATACGCCCCTAACAACGGCTGACACAACCGGAGGGATTGACACTGTGGGCCGTGTCCAAAGGCGAGTTGAGCGTTGCCCATGGTGCAGGGGCATCACCGTGGATCGTGTCGGATGAGCTGTGGACGCAGATCGAGCCACTGCTGCCGAGGAGGGAGCGCAGGTCTCCGGTACCCGGGCCGCAAGACGCTGCCGGACGGGCAGGTGCTGCGCGGGATCCTATACATGGCGCACACCGACATCCAGTGAAGGTACCTGTCGCAGGAACTGGGGCTCGGTTCGAGCATGACCTGCTACGCAACCGCAACGACGTCACCCGGCTCTTGCCGCTGCTCTCTGCCGTCCTGCCCGCCTGCAGCCGGGGCTGTCAGCCGCGCCGCAGCGCACTTTCGATCTTCGCCGACCGTGGCTACGCCCACGACAACTACCGCAGGGAGGCCATGCCCGGGGCATCGTGCCGCGCGGCGCTGCGCCGGCAGCGGCCTGGTGGTCTACCACCACGTCTCTGGATACAACCCCGCATGGTCGGCTTTGGGAGGTCGCAACTTCAGAGCCGCAATCTCACCAGCTCGTTGGACAACAATCGCCGGGCGCCGCCGCACAGGCCCGTAATGCCGTCGGCGGAGATCCCGCTCGAGTTCGGGCAGACCTGCGGCCCGCCGGTGCTGGTGATGGTGACCGGCCTGGGCGTGGTGCCGAAGGCTCTCGTCTTTGACAACGAGGGCGCCGTCGGATCCTGCGGGGCGGACGACCCTGGCTCACCGAGGACTTCTCGGCGTTCGTCGGGCTGCTGGGCATCCGCATCATCCCAGTGCCGGCCGGGCGATCCGGAGGCCAAGGGGCTGGTCGAGCGGGCCAATGGCTATCTGGAGACCAGCTTCCTGCCCGGCTGCGTCTTCGCCTCGCCGACCGAGCTCCTGCGAGATCCGTCGCCGCGCCTCAAGGACGAGCGGCGGCAACTACTGCGGCTTCTTCAGGAGAACGGGGCCCCGGAATGGACCAGCCTCACGGCCGCCGTGCCACCGCATTGAGGAACGATGGTGGGGAACCTCGCGCGTCGATACACTGCGACAACCTTGATGAGCGCGACCGACCCGTTCCCGACGTAGCCGGGTGGCGCTTGCCAGGCTTCGGCCTCGCACTCTCGTCGGCTGTTGTACTAACCTGCGACCAATACGGTCGGGCAAAGTGCCCGATGTTGTTGGGGGTTGGCGTGGTCACTGGTCGTGTGATTCGTTTCGACGGTTCAAGGGGATATGGTTTCATCGCTCCCGATCACGGTGGAGAGGATGTCTTTCTCCACGTGAACGACATTCTCGTTCCGGAGTCCTACATCCGCTCTGGTATAGCGGTCGAATTCGAGATCGAAAGCGGTGATCGGGGGCCGAAGGCATCGTCCGTGCAGCTCGCGAGGAACGCCGACGGCACCCCCGTCACGCCTCCCAAGCCAGCCGTGACCCGGCAGGTGCTCGCCGATGACGCGATGTGCGATGTACTCGGTCACGACGAGTACATCGGCGACGTGACCGAGATGCTGTTGGAGGCGGCACCCTCACTGACAGGCAGTCAGATCACGCAGATTCGCACAGCAATGCTGCAGTTCGCAAAGAAACACGGCTGGGTCGAGGCCTGACAACCGCGAAGGGCCCGGATCACTCACCTCGGGATGAGTGAGCGTTTTCAGCGCGGCCACTGATCGGGGGACGCTGGTGGTGTGCGCAACGCACGAGGCTCCTGTGCCGTTGGGGGAGGTGTTCGAAGTCTCAACCCACAGGCACAGGAGCCGCGTTGGTTCCGTATTCTGCCGCACTCGACCCGCCGCACGCCCTGGTCGAGTGGGTCACGATGCTCATCGTCACCCGGGAGGGTGACCGCCGCTGCAAGCTCCCGCCGCACCAGCGTGCCCTGGTCG
>NZ_JBFAWH010000066.1:0-17640 GCF_040680235.1 Streptomyces sp. NPDC052101 | reverse complement strand
GACAAACACGACCGACTCAGCACCCTCATCAACACCAGACCACTGCCCCGCACAAACATGGATGCATTACCACACTGCAGATGAAAACGACCTCTCAGAACCCGTCTTTGAACCGGCGAGCCGTCCGCGTCCGTCACGGCCTCACGGCCGGCGGGGCTGCTTCCTGACGCCCCCTGGAAAAAAGTTGCGGGCCGTTGTCGATCCGGCCACGTTATCCGTGGAACGACTTCAGACAGGTCCGGCAACCGATGGCCTGTCAGCCGCCCACCAGACCCGACGGACCCTTACGACGTGGGCGCTCATGGATCACGCACTCGATCCGCACCAGCTTGGCGTCCTTGTCCGGATCGGTGGACTCCTTCCACGTCTTCGTGCGCTGGAAGGTGATCTGGCCCCGGAGCAGCAGCGTTCGCAGGGCCTCGCGGCCGATCCGTATGCACCGTCCCGGGACTTTGCGCAGGTAGGCGGCGAGTTTCCGGATGGACCAGCGAGTGAACGGCAGGCCGAGCGCACCCGGGCGGGTGGCGGCAGTCTGCACGACGAAGTCCTCGTCGTCACCGGCGAGCAGGCGGGGACAGCCTCCCGCCCACCGGCGGTCCAAGCAGGCCGGCCCCTTGTCGTTGAAGGCGTGGATCACGTCGCGGACAGTGTCCTCGTCGGCCTGCATGAGCCGGGCGGTGATCGGAGCGGTGTTCCCTTCGGACGAGGCCAGCACGATCAACGCTCTGCGGTAGCCGACCGCGTTGGTGCTGCCACGGCGCACGATCCGCTGCAGCCTCTGCTCCTCCTCGTCCGACAACCACCGGACCCTGACCCGTTGTGCCATCCCGGCCTCCCCTCGCTGATCAGGCGCTTCGCCCCATCCAGCCGGCACGCAGCAGGGATCGGCCCGAGCAGGGCTGGATGATGGTGCGGCAGAAAGTGCAACAGGAGTGTGACGCGGGTCACCGGTAAACGGTGACAGGGTGTTGTCGCGGACGGTTGCGATGGTCGACGCATGACGACCACCGATGAGGACTGCCTCGCCGAGACCCTGGCATTCAACAAGCAATTCGAGGCCACGGCCGCGAGCCGCCCGGCGCGCGAGGAGGCGCCCGATGCAACCATGTTGGCCGCCCTGCGGCGCAACCGGCTCGGCGGCGATACGCCACCGGTGCGGCTGCCGCAGGGCCAAGATCGCGTCGTTGAGGGCGGGGTGAAGGTACGCGTCTTCGTGCCGGAGTACGTTGGCGGCGTGTACCTGCACTTCCACGGAGGCGGCTGGACGTTCGGCTCCGCGGACGGGCAGGACGAAAGACTGTGGCGACTGGCCGAGCAGACCCGGCTCGCCGTGGTCAGCGTGGACTACCGCCTCGCACCGGAACACCCCTTCCCCGCCGGACCCGACGACTGCGAAGCGGCCGCCCGGTGGCTGGTGAAGCACGCCGCGACCGAGTTCGGCACCGAGCGGCTGCTGATCGGCGGTGAATCGGCCGGCGCCCACCTCAGCGTCGTGACGCTGCTGCGCCTTCGCGACCGGCACGGCATCACCGGCGCCTTCCGGGCCGCCCACCTGCTCTTTGGCCCCTACGACCTGTCGATGACACCCAGCCAGCGATCGTTCGGCTCCAAGCGGCTGCTGAGCAACACCGACACCCTGCGGCGCACCTATGAGCTGGTCACCCCCGGCATGGACGCGGAACAGCGCCGTGACCCCGAGGTCTCACCGCTGTTCGCCGACCTTGCAGGTCTGCCGCCCGCCCGGATCGTCGTCGGCAACGAAGATCCGCTGCGGGACGACTCGCTGTTCCTGGCCCAACGGTGGCAGGCGGCGAGCGCGCCCGTGCAGCTGGGCGTCGTCGCCGGCGCCATGCACGGCTTCACCCTCTTCCCGCTGACCATCACCGAACGGGAACAGCGCCGCGAACGGCACTTCCTGTCCACCACGGGCCGGTAGCGTCGCCGGCATGAACCGCACTGCCCGGCTGTACGCGCTGGTGGAAGAGTTGCGCGCGGTGGCGCCGCGGCCGCTGACGGTCGCGGCGCTCGCCGCGCGCTTCGAGGTGAGCACACGCACGGTGCAGCGCGACCTCCAGGCACTGATGGACACCGGCGTCCCGGTGCGCACCACACCGGGACGCGGCGGGGGCTGGTCGATCGACCCGGCCATGACCCTGCCACCCATCCACTTCACCGCCGAGGAAGCCTCGGCCCTGGCCGTCGCCCTCGCCGCGACCGATACCTTCGCCCCGTACGCCGGGGCGGCCCGCACCGCGGCGCAGAAGATCGCGGCCTCGATGACCGGCCCCGCATCAGCGGCGGCACAGCAACTGGCCACCCGGATCGTTGCGCTACCCGCATCCTCCGACGCCACCGTCCGCACCGCGGTGGAACAGGCCCTCACCACCAACACGGTCCTGCGGCTGTCCTACACCGACGCGACAGGACACGAAAGCAACCGCATGGTGGAACCGGCCGGACTGCTCACCGCCGACGGCAGGTGGTACCTCATCGCCTGGTGCCGCACGCGACAGGCCGGCCGGGGCTTCCGGCTGGACCGCATCACAGCAGCGACTCCGACCACCGAGCAGGCACGCCCCCACGACCTGACCGAACTCCTGCGCGGCTCGGCTGCAGCCGACGCGGTGCAACCCACCACACTGGTTCCACTCACACCGCGCCCTGAGATACCGATAGCACCACTCCGGTGAACCATTCCGGTCACGGCACCAGTAGGACGACGCCAGGTCTTTCTTGATCTTGGTGTGGTCCTGCTGGGCAGGGGTTGGTGGCAGGTGGCGCAGGTGCCAGTCCAGCAGTTCAGTAGGTCTTGGATGGTGTCGAGGATCTGGTAGAGGCTGAGTCCGGTGTGTCGGCTTTTGGGGCCAGGCGCTGTTCGGTGAGGAACGCGTGGGCAGCGGTGACCAGGGTGGCGTGGTGGTGCCAGCCGTTCCAGGAGCGGCCTTCACAATGGTCCAGGCCGAGGCCGTGCTTGAGTTCGCGGTAGTCGTGCTCGATGCGCCAGCGGATCTTCGCCAGGCGGACCAGCTCCGGGATCGGGGTGTCGTCGGGCAGGTCGGACAGCCAGAAGCGGGTCGGTTCGTCCTCACTGTCGGGCCATTCGGCCAGCAGCCGAAGCTCGGGCAGGACGCCGTCCCACTAGCCGTGCCCGGCCACCGCGGCCGCCCGGGCCGGCCGACGCGGGCGCACCCCCGCCGGCCGGATGCGCACCGCGAGGAAGCAGGAGGCCATCGGGCCGCAGGAGCCTTCCCGCCAGGTCACTTTGCTGAAGGCTTCCCGTCCGGTGGCCGCGGCCAGTTCCGCCACCGTCGTAGGTGGCTGCCGGTAGCGGGGAACCGGCAGTACTGAGGAGCCACCCTCACCGACATCCTGCCGTCCTTGGGGAACGACACGTCGTCGACCGCCCAGGCGTCCGGGCCGACCTGCGGCACCAGTCGCTCGGCGATCCGCCGGCGCACAGGTACCGGATCCCAGGTGGACTGGTTCACGAACTGCTGCAGGTTCTGCTCGTTGCCGTCCGGAACCTTTGTGGAGCAAGTCCGCGGACTGACCGAACCGCGTCGGCGCACCACGACGTCACTGCGCTCGGCGATGTGCGCGGTCGCCACGGAAATGGGCGGCCGTCCCGGCCAACGGCCCTGCCGACAAATGCTGCTGCATGGCGGTCGGACGGCACTGCTTCGCCTGCTCAAGGCGCCATCCGTACCGGATCGAGCGCCTCGGATATTGGGCATCGATGAGTTCGCATTCCGCAAGGGGCGTACCTACGGGGCGGTGCTCGTCGGCATCGAGACCTCCCGCCCCGTAGACGTGCTGCCCCACCGGGACACCGCCACCGTCGCCGTCTGGCTGCGCGAGCACCCAGGAGCGGAGATCGTCTGCCGCGACCGGGCCATGATGTTCACCAAGGCGGTCCGGCAGGCCGCTCCGCACGCCCAAGAAGTGGCAGATCGCCGGCACTTGCTGGAGAACCTGTCGGCCGCTGTGGAGAAGACTTGCCGCCAACACCACGACTGCCTTCGCAAGCACGCCACCCTGCATGGCCCGGCACAGGCCAACGAGCCTGCGCAGATTCCGCGGACTCCGCTCCTGGAGCGGGTTCGGCAACGCGCCGCCTCGATCACCCGCCGCGTCTCCTCATCCCCGAGCGCGCACAGCAGCGTGAGGGTCGGCTGCGGGCGGAAAACCAGGTCGACCCCGGTGACCTCCACCGAGCGCCCCGGCCCGCCGCGAGGCCGCGGGCTTCTTCCAGGCGGCGAGGTCGGCCTCGATCCGGTCGGCGTGCGGGTGCCGACCTTCGCCGAAGAGGTTGCGCAGCTGTGCCTCAGTGACGACGTCATCCGCCGCCAGGCCGAGGACCGCAAGGCCCCGCCGCGAGCCGCCCCTGCCCCCGCTGCCGCATCCACCTGGGCGGCGAGCACCACCGTGACGGCGGCCGGCGACACGGCGGCCGGCGAGGGTGCCCGTCCGACGTTCGGCCGGGCACCTTGGCTCGCAGAGGAACAGAACCTACTTGGTCACCAGGATCTGCTGAACCGGCCGCTGGTTCATCTGTAGGTCAGCCGAGGTTCCACCACCGGACTTCGTCACCACCGACCACGACTGAGGCGCCTCACCCTCGAAGTGCCACAGACCGGGCTTCGCCGACGACGCGAAGGTGATCCGCGCCAGCTGGTGGTTCCACACGCCCGACGGCACCATCACACCGCGCCCGGGAACGTCCCAGATCTGATGCGAGTTGTGGTCCAGTCGTGTATCCGACGGCACCCATCGCTTCTTCGCCGAGTCGTACCAGGTCACCGTCACGCCCGGCGCCGAGTGCCCGCGTGCGTTCACACCCGCTGGGTTCCAGAATTGCAGCCCGTACAAGTTGGCCTCGACGTAGTACGGAGAGTACTGACGAAACCACAGCTCCACTGTGATCGTCCGCCCGCGGTGCACACTCTTCGGCACCCCGGTCACTCGCCCGAAGTGCAACTTTCCCGCATACCCCGACGCGTTCGCCGAACCTGCCCCAAGCGCCACCAAGGCAGCCCCGGCAGCCACACCAGCCGCGAGCCGCCGCAACGACACCCTCATCCCCAACCCCCTTCAAGAGCAATTTTCGAACGCGGATCGTACAGCGACCCAGGGGGTGGGCAGCCGTCGCCGAGCACGGGCAAGGCGGTTGCCGACCGCAGGCGAACGAGAGTCCAGGAAGTATTGGGCGCCAGCACCGGTCGCTTCAACGGACCTTGGCCTCCAACTGCGCCGCGTGCTCGGGCGGCCAGGCGCCGAGCACCAGCTCGACGAGCCGGGCCGTCTCCGGCGCGGGCGCAGCGGCCACAAGCTGCGGGACGAGCGCGAGAGCCTGCTCCCACCACTCCTGCTCCCCCAAGCCGCCAGCCGCGAGTGGACGGTGGGCCAGGTGCCCGGCGAGGAGGCGGCCGTGAAGGCGGGAGTCGACGCCGACGAGCAGGCCGAAGCGGCGAGTGCGCTCGGCCAGCGGGACGCCGGCCGCCACGTCCGCCGCGGCCACATCGAGCACGGCGCACGCCAGACAGGGTGCGGCGCAAGCCGGCCGTGAGGCAGCGCCAGCTGACGTCGGCCGGCATCTCAGTGCAGGCGTCCGCTCCAGTGGCCGCGGTCGCGGCCCAGGAGACTCCCGCCGACGAACCGGCCCTCGTCGTTTCCCAGAGTCTTGGGATCAGCCGGCGCTGAGCTGGAAGTAGGCCGTCTCCCGGTATCCGGCGTCGGGTGGAGCCACCTCCACGGTGACCGGGATGCCGGCTCGCGTGGGTTGGATGCGGACGGGGACGGTGCGCTTGTCACCTTTACCAAGCGAGGGCATGAGCACGGAGGCAGACCTCTGGGGGTCCACCAGGGTCAGGCCGTAATCGGCGACGTAGTCGTCGAGCGGCCTGCCGGGGCGGACGACGAGCGGGGCGGGGCCAAGGTCCGAGAAGCTGCCATCGAAGGATTCCCCACCTGGGCGCAGCTCTCGGTCGGTGCCGTTGTCGTACGTCACGGAAAACGCGTAGGTGCCGTCGGTCTCGGCGTGGGGCGCGCTGACGGTGACCTTCAGGCCATCCTCGTACTGGGCCGTTGCGCCGGGGCCGAGGGGCTCGGTCGCACTTCCCGAAGGACCGTCCTGTTCCAGCTGGCCGTAGCCGTCCAGGCCCTTCTCGACGTTCGCCAGCGCCCAGGCTCCGAACGCCACCAGACCGGCAAGGACGATCGCTGCGAACGCGCAGCAGCTGGACCGGCGAGTGTCGCCGGCAGCCGCGGTGTTGGAGGAGGGAGTGTCCGTGTCCATGCCGAGCACGATAGAAAGCGGTCGGCAGGGAATCATGAGTCGCCGTACTCACGAACTGCTGAGTAGCTCTGCGGCACTGTGCACGTGCCAGGGCGATGCGCTCCCGGGCGGCGTCACGGGGGAACACGCCCCCGGGAGCTGTGCTTCACGTTACCCCCTATGAGCTGGGCAGTCGTCGAGATCGACAGAGCCCCGGCCGATGACGGACCACGGCGTCGTGCCAGACGAGGAACGGGTGAGTGACCAGAAGCCCGGCCGGCAGCAGCACACCCTCGCCGCCCGGGGTGGCCAGCCGCGCGGTCGGCGACGTGGCCGGCGCGAGCCCGAGCAAGGCGTGCTCAACGCCGTCGCGAGCCAGGCCCAGCCACGCGGCGTCCTCCACGGCCGCGTCGGCTAAGGCGCCCGCGCCGGCCAGTACTCCGGGCGACAGACCGGCCGCGAGCGCGGCACGCCACAAGAACCACCGCCGCATCCACCCGGGCGGCGGCAACCGGCGAGAGCGGGCTGACCACGCCGGTACGCGGGGCACGGGCAGCGACCGCCTCCAGCAGGCGGGAGACCACCACCGCACCACCGAGGCCGCCGGCCAATTCGGGGTCTGGCTTCCCCACGGCAGCGTCGAGGGTGCTACGTGCCCCGCCGAGCCCGCAGGGCGAAGGTACCGTTGTGGCCTCGAATCCAGGGGCTCGTTGACCCGGTCACTGCCACGGGCACACGTGGGCCGGCCCGAACGTCTCCCCGGGCGGGCCCCCCTCGGGTGAATGGGCTGCATGTGCTCGCCGGTCGCCTCGGTACGGACGCCAAGTCGTGCACTCGAGCGCACGTCGTTCAGACCACGGGTAGTTGGCCGAGTGGCCGTCCCTTGTCAGCCTGAGCCGTGAGGAGCGCGGCCACTGCGGTGTCGCTTGCGAAGGACGGCCCCGTCCCGGTGGACGGAACCGCTGCCGGCTCCAGCTGGACGTCGGTCCCGAACGAACGGGCCGCGTCGAAGAGGGCCTGTAGCCTGTGGACGCTCGCCAGGTCGAGCGCGCCGATGAAGGTGCTCCATGTCCGGGTGGCGGGGGCCGTACTCGGACACCCCGCGTAGGGCGGCCAGTTGCTTCTGCCAGTGGGAGTCGTCGGCGCGCGCCGCCCGGATCGTGACCTGGAGCAGCCAGCGGTCGTTGGGGCGCGGGATCGATAAGGAGGTCATGTTCCGACCGTAGAACGTGCCTCTGGCACCGGGCAGAGGACCGCGCTCCAGTCACTCAGCCCCAGGTCTCGCCAGTGACGAGGTCGGGGCCGAAGTAGCGGGTGGCGATGGACGCGAGCGGTGGCAGCGGGCCGTCCCCATTCGCATGTTTGAAGGTGTGCACCAGGCAGGTGCGCACAGGGTGCACCGGTCCATGTGGCTTCCAACCGTCGTTCGTGGACAGGGGCCGGTTCTGCGGGCGGGCCAGGGAGAAGGCGACGAGCATCGTGCGTTCGTCCTCGAACCGGAAGTAGTCGAGGATCGCCCGGTTGGTGAAGTCCAGACGGCGGAAGACGACCGCGACGTCTTCCTCCCCGTAGGGTGCCCGCTGCAGGGCCGGCAGCACGTCGAGAATGGCGTCACTGCGGGCCAGCAGGCTGGCCCGCTCGTATGAGTCGCCCCACGGCGGCGGATCGTCGTCCCGCAAGCCTTCGGGATACTCCTCGGAATGCAGGACGCTACCGATGTCAGGGCGGTCCCAGCGGGCCTGCCCGCTGACGCTCCCCCAGTTCAGACTGGCGTTGACACACAGCTCGCCCGCAAGCAGCGCCCAGGGCGTGCAGGCCACCCGCTCGCGCGCCAGGCCCACCACGAGTCGCCCGAAGTCCTCCCGGGACAGCAGGGCCGGCTCGGCGGGCGCGGTGAAGGCATCGGTCCATATCCCCATGCGACGGGTCTACAGGCGAGTCTTCGCCGAGGGCCAACGAAATACGGGTGCGACACGAGGAAGGGCCAGGCACACAGGGCTGCAAACGCCACGCTGAACAGACCGTGGGCGCCGGTACGACGTCCAGCACCGTTTCGGCAGCCGGACGCCCAGTAGGGCGAACTTCCCGGCCGACGTCGCCGACCAGCTGGCGCTCGCAGGACGCGGCATCCCGATTGATCGCCAACGCCACCCGCCAACTCGGCCTCGGAATCGCAGTGCCGACGCGTCGCCAGCGCACTACTGGTAGACCGTGGCAATCGGCGTGGAGATGCTGGCGCCACTGTTGGGGACGGAGTAGGAGATCGTCCACAGCGCTGTTGCCTTGCTTGGGTAACCGTACAGATAGCCGCCGTTGTCACAACCGTAGTTCTGACGCTGACCCGCCAGGGTGGAGGTACCGCCGCCGGTGAAGGAGCAGCGGGCGCCGTTGGTCAGGACGATGATGACCGGTTCGATGTCGGGTCCGCCGGGCATGTGATCGTTGTTACCGGGAAAGCCCTGCGGGACCGATAGTTCGACCATGCGGTTCGGGGCTCCGTCAAGGCACAGGGCGCTGGTGTCCTCGGGATTCGCGTCCGGGGAGAAGCACGGGTCGAGGATCCGGTCGCCGGCGGTGCAGCGCCAGGCGTCCGTGCGCATGGTGGATTCGGCGGTCCCGAAGCAGGAGCCGCTGGCCTGGTCGGTGATGGTGATGCCGCTCGCGGGGGTGCCGTCCAAGGACCAGGGGCTGATGGTGACCACCTGCGTCTGCGTCGCCTGCGCGGACGAGGCCGCGATGGTCGGGGTCTGCGATGAGGTGGGTGTGGCGGGACGGGCGATGGGTGAGCTGGAGGCCACCGGTTCGGAGGCAGGCGTGGAGCGGACAGCGGCCGCCTGCGGGGCTTGGCTGCCGTGCGCTTGGGCATGGCCAGGCGTGAGCGCGAACCAGGTGCATGTGGCCGCCGCAGCGAACACTGCGGCTGCGACGACGGTGAGCCAGGCGCGCTTGCTGGGACGGCGTGTCACATGAGTGGGCCAGGTTGGGTCTTCGACGGTTGGGGGGTGCCATTGTTCGGCGAGCAGGTTCGGGACTTCGGTAGGCCGGTCATGGAACGCGATGAGGGTCTGGGTCGCCTGCTCGCCGAGCAGTTCGGTGGTCATCTCCGCGACGCTGGCGGAGGTGGGTCGTTGTGCCGGGTCTTTGGCGAGGCAGGACTTCACCAGATCGACCAGCTCGTTGGGGACATCGGCGAGGTCCGGCTCACCGTTGAGCACACGGAAGGCGATGGCCTCGGCGTTGCCGGTGCCGAAGGGGTGGCGGCCGGTGGCCGCGAACGCCAGCAGCACGCCCCAGGCGAAGACGTCCCCGGGAGGGCCGGCGGTGCCGTCCCGGTAGTACTCGGGGCTGAGCCAGCCCGGAGTCCCGGTCAGCATGCCGGTACGGGTGACCGCGGTGCCGTCAGCGACGTGGGCGATACCGAAGTCCAGCACCCGCGGCCCGTCGGGGGCAAGGATCACATTCGCGGGTTTCAGGTCGCGGTGGACCACCCCGGCGGCATGTACGACCGCCAGCGCACCCGCGGTGCCTGCGGCGAACAGGTGCAGCTGGATCCCGGCCAGCGGCCCATGGGTCGCGACATGCTGGTTGAGAGTCGGGCCGGGCACGTAGGCGGTGGCCAGCCACGGGGTCTCAGCCTGAGGATCGGCCTCCAGCAGCGGCACCAGGCACGGGCCCGAAACCCGCCGCAGCGCCTGCACCTCGCGGCGGAACCGGGCCCGGAACTGTTCATCCGCCGCCTGCCCGGCATGCACGACCTTCACCGCCACCCGCTCGCCCCGCTCCCCCACCGCGGCGTACACCGTGCCCATCCCACCCGCGCCGAGCACCCCGACCACCCGGTATCGCCCGATCCGCGCCGGATCCGAGGCACGACGAGCAGCAATCAGCGACACGAACAGCCCCCGGCCGACAGCGAATGTGTGCGAGATGTGAACCTTAGCGATGATCGCGGGCGTCGTAGGCCAGTTGGTGCCAGATCACTCGGAGGTGTCAGCGTCCTCGCCGTCCGCGGCCTGGTCGTCTGCCAGGTGCTGGTCACCGTCGTCAGTCACCGCAGGCGCCCCGGGCACAAGTCGATCCGTGTCGGGCAGCCCGAGCGCACGGTGGATGCCGTCGATCGGGGGTGAGTCGTTGTCGGTGACGATGATCTGCAGGCGGTCGATGTGTTCGTTCGCCGTGTCGAGCATGGTGGCGCACATCTTGCGGAGCCGTTCTGGGTCGACGCCCTCGTGACCGACGTTGCTGCTGATGCCGTCAACGATCAGAAGGTTGGGCAGGGGAATGGCATCGTCGTCGAGCGCCACCTTCTGGTGCGCAAGGACGTGGGCTGCGTTGACGACTCAGCGGCCGGCCAGTGACCGAGGAAAGCTCGTCCCCGAGACCGCCGACCGCCTTCCGGACCTTCCTGAACCAGCAGGGGATCCCTCCGGCCGAAGTCCTGGCGAACGCTGGGCAGTTGACCTTGGCCGGGCTTCGGTCCTCGTCGCCCGGGCCCAGTCCACCTCCATCGCCGAGAGGAACCTTCTCTGCACCAAGTCAAGTCAGGCGGTCGCGGCTGCCGTCAACGAATCAGATGGACCGCGCGAGACGTCACCGTGTCCCGGCTCTTCGAACTTGTGCGCGGCAGCCGGAAGCTGTCTGAGGTGGAGTCACAGGTTCCCGAGCCAGCGATGTCCTGGGTGCGCGCGGGCGAGGAGCTTGGCCAGTGTCGTGCGCTGAGCTGGAGTCATGTGCGGGACGGTTGCGTCGAAGTCTGCCTGATCCTTGGGGCGTGCGTGCTTGGCCTTGAACAGCAGGACCAGTTCAGGCGCCAGGTATGGGATGCCGTCTGGGGTGTGGTGGATGATCTCGCTGTAGGGAAGCCGGATCGTCTCGTCGTGCCTGCAGATCCAGGTCTTGCCGTCGTGGGGTTCGCGGAACACATCGGGTAGGTAGTTGCCAGTGGCTGGATCGCGTAGCCAGGTCTGGTGTGTGGCGGCCAGCACGTCTGGTGTGGCGTTCTCCCAGATCTGGCCGCTGCTGACCGCGTCGAAGGCGTATCCGGGGAAGCGGTTGCGAACCTCAGGGAAGTGTGCGGTGGGGATCGCGATCTCGATGTCCCCGTGCTCGCGCGTCTGCGTGCCGCGGAACAGATCCAGCGCCCAGCCCGCGGCCACGCACCAGGGCGTGGTGATCCCGGCCAGGTGCTGTGCGACCTCACTCGGGGTCCAGCAGAGTGACCATCTGGTGTCGAGGGCATCGAGCTCGGCGGGTGACAGTTCCATGCCGCCACTGGGAAGTTGCTCGCTCACCAGAAGGAACCTATCAGCGGGATCGAAGCGCCCGTGAGCGTGGCCGATCATTTCGGGTCACTCGAACTGTGGGCGGGTTGTCGGGATGCCTGGGGTCGCTGGGGACACTGGGGTCCTGCGGGTGAGTCGGGCTGCATCGGCCTGTTTGGTGCGGACGAAGGGCGCCACCCCCGCTGGCCGAGGAATCCGGCGCCGGCCGACTCGACCAGGTAGGCAGGTCAGTCGTCGATTGCCTGGTAGAGGGTAGTCCAGAAGTCGTGGATGGCCCGTGCCGAATCCGGGGTGGACATCCCGGTCTGGGTGAGCAGGATGCCGACGAGCTGGTGGTGCGGGTCGGCGTATGTAGTGGTGCCGGCTCCGCCGTCCCAGCCGTACTGGCCGATGGGCGCGTAGTCACCGCGGTAGGTGCGCACCGTCATCCCGAAGCCCCAGCCGCCGTGCTGCCCCTGGCCGTGTGCCAGATGGACGACGTTGCGGGCCCAGGCTTCCCGGGCGGCCAGTTGCTCGGGCCTGAGGCGGTTGGTGGTCATCAGCTCAACGGCGGGCCGGGACAGGATCCGTTCGGTGCCGTGCATTCCGTGGTTGAGCAGCATCCGGAAGTAGGCGTGGTAGTCGTCGACGGTGGAGTCGAGTCCGCCGCCACCGGACTGGAACGCCGGAGGCCGGCTGTGGTGTCCCCCTTCTGCCTCGTCCTCCACATTGAACTCTCCGGTCTGCGGATCGGGGGCGTACAGGGGCGGCAGCCGGTCGATCTTGTCGGCGGGCACGTGGAAGCCGGTGTCCTTCATGCCCAGCGGATCGAAGATGCGTTCGCGCAGGAACGTCTCGAACGACTGGCCGGTGACCCTGGCCACCAGCAAGCCGAGCACGTCGTCGCTGACGTTGTACAGCCACCGCTCTCCGGGCTGGTACATCAGCGGGAGCGTGCCCAGGCGGCGCATCCACTCATCCGGGTCCACCGCCGGCAGCATCCATCCGTTCTCGCCGTAGACCCTCTGCGCGAAGAACTCGCTCATCATCGGGGAGCCCATCGCCGTCGTGTCCAGTCCGAGCCCGCAAGTGGAGGTGAGCAGGTCCCGCACGGAGATCGGACGCCGCGCCGGCACGGTGTCCTCCAGCGGGCCGTCGGCCCGCTGGAGGACCCGCCGGTCGGCGAGTTCGGGCAGCCACCGGTCTATCGGGTCGTCCAGCCGCAGCCGGCACTCGTCCAGCAGAACCATCGTCGCGGCGACCGCGACGGGCTTGGTCGTCGAGGCCATCCGGAAGATGGTCTCCCGGCACATCGGCGCGCCGCCGTCGTGGCGCATCGTCCCGATCGCTTCGATGTGTGTCTCCTCGCCCCGGCTGACCAGGGCGACGAGCCCGGGAATCCTCTTGGACTCCACATGCCGTTCCAGCACTTCGCGCAGCCTGCGCAGCCCTGCTTCGGAGAAGCCGTCAGTGCCGTTTCCCATCGTGAATCTCCTTGCACACAATGTTCGGTCTTGACGCCGCCACAGACATGCGGCGGGAGGTGGCCGACGAGCATGACCCGTTGGCCGTGTGGTGCAGACAGGCGATGAAAGTGGTGCTCGGCCCCCCCGGGGCACGATGTGCTGAGGGCGTGATCAGACCGTCTTGTCTTCTTTCTTGTCTTCTTTTCCGGTGTCTTCGCCGGCGGCGCGCTCGATGTCGTCGGTCAGCTGCTTCCGCGCGCGGGCGGGGACGTAGCCGCCCTCCGAGTAGTTCTGGGCGAACGCGTCGACGAACTCCACCGGGTTGTCCCCGACGATCTCGCGGATCGGCGTTCCGTCCGCCGCGGCCTGCTCGAACAGGTCGGCGAGGTCTTCGAACATCGACGCATTGCTGTCGGCGTCGGTCGGGACGAAGTGCATCAGGTACCGCTCGATCGCCTCGACCGCCGTGCGGTAGTTCTCGGGAAGCTCCTTGACGCGCCCCTTGTACGCCCTCCAGCGCTTCTTGGGCCCGATCACCTTCGAGATGAAGCCGCTCTTTTCGACATCGGACATGGTCACTTGCCCCCTTCGCGTAGCTGTTCCAGTCGTTCCGTGAGGAAGCTCCACGTCCTCCAGAACTCTTCGAGGTACTCCCGTCCCTGAGCGTTGAGGGAGTGCACCTTGCGTGGCGGCCCCTTCTCGGAGGGGACCTTCTCCACGTCGACGAGACCGCGCTTCTCCATCCTGAGGAGCAGCGCGTAGATGGTCCCTTCGGCGATGTCGGAGAAACCCTGCTCCCGCAGCCGTGCCGTGATCTCGTAGCCGTAGGCGGGCCGACCGGCCAGGGACGCCAGGATGATGCCCTCCAGCGTGCCCTTGAGCATCTCCGTCTCCAACTTGGTCATGGAACACCTCCTCCCTGCGCTAGTCAGCGCTGTTGAATACCAGTACACAGTAACGCTGACTACCGGTACTTAGCAAGACGGAATAGCGGAGGTGCAAGCCGGCACCGCAAGAGCCCGGTTCAGCAGCATCACCGGCAGGACCCCGAGCGGGCCGCACTGCAAGTGGAGATCGACGGACCCCGCACGAGCGCTGCGTCGCTATCCGTCAACTCCTCTGCCTATCGCCCGCCGCCCGCCACGTCTTCGACGCCCCGAGTTGAGAAACACGTACTGAAAGATCCTTTTGTCCCGGCGAGGTTGTTTGGTGGCGCTTCGGGGGACGAGTGGGCCTGCGGCCGCCGAGGCGAGAGTGGTCAATGCGGGCTGCGCGACAGGAGACTCCATACCTCTGCCCGTTTGAGCCGAGTCACTCCTACTACCGAAACATGACGCGACAACGCCCGTACCCCAGCGGCCTCTCCGACACCCGCTGGCAGTTGATCAGCCCCACGCTCACCGCCTGGCGGGCCGAGCGCAGAGGCAACGGCCTCGATATCGGACGCTCCGCCCGAGTACGACCTACGCCGCATCATGGACGCCATCCTCTACGTGGACCGCACCGGGATCCCCTGGCGCTACCTCCCCCACGGCTTCGCGCCGTGGGAGACGGCCTACGGCTACTTCGCCGCCTGACAGAAGGAAGGATTCTTCGACCAGCTCAGCGGCCTGCTGCGGCGCCTCGTGCGTGAGGCCGAAGGCCGGGATGCCGAGCCGAGCGCCTGCGTGCCGGACGCGCGGGGCATCAAAACCTCCGCCAACGTCCCGGCCACGGGCCAGGCATTGACGCGGGCAAGAGGATCGCCGGCCGCGAACGCCACATCGGCGTGGACACCCTCGGTCTCCTCCTGGCCGCCAGCGTCTCCGACAAAGCCAGCGGCATCCACCTGCTCTCGGATATCGCCAAGGCCCACCCGCGCGTCAGGAAAACGTGCGCCGACACGGGCTACCGCACCAAGGCCATCGACCACGGCGCCGTCCTCGGTATCGACGTCCAGATCGCTCGCCGCGACCCCAACCAGAAGGGATTCAAGGTCATCCCACGGCGCTGGGTCGTCGAGCGGACCTTCGGCTGGCTCATGCACCATCGCCGCCTCGCCCGCGACTACGAGACCCACCCGCATCGCTCCGAAGCCGTGATCCGCCTCGCGATGACCGACCTCATAAGCCGCAGGCTCACGCCCGAGGCCACCCCGACCTGGCGATATACCTAAACTCCAAGTGGCATCAGTAGAGCGGGTGGGGCCTTTGACGCCGATCAGGCGGGGCGAAGCTCAACCCATTCTCGTCGAGAGCATTGAAGACGGTCACCCGACTCGTTTCGAAGACGAAGCTGACGTCGACGTTTCCCTGAGCTGGATCCCTGCCCGTCCACTCGAGCAGTTCGACCCCTTTGAGGGACTGGCCCGGCAGAGCGTGCAGTCCCGGAAGAGGATCGGTATGCCACCGCAGGTCAAAGTCGGGCCATCGAACCGGGCGACCGGGGTCGATCGTGTTCCACGTGACAGAGAGATCGTCAAACTTTTGGTGATTGATCTCGACCTGCTCGCCGTCGAAGTCGAACAGGACCGGGCAGTCAGAGAACCACTCGTCGCCCTGAAGGTCCCAGACCATCCAGACTCTCGACAGAGTCCGGCCAGCAAGACCACGCAGGCGATGTGCGTGCTGCTGCACAACGTCACTGCGGTGGTTCAACCACATCGGCTGGTAGCCGACGATGCCGAAATCGAACGTTGCGTCATCTTGTCAGAGCTGTCTCATGCCAGTTCGATACAGGTCCAAGCCGCAGCAGACCAACCACTTCTCACAGGGCGGGATGTGAGGTGATGTCCGTTCCCCTGCCGCGAAGGGCCTAGCTTCGCTGGATATCTGGGCGTTCTCCCGTATGTGCAGTTCAGTTCATGGGTGCGTAGCGGGTCTCGGCATCGGCAGCATCGGCCGACGTCGCCAGCGGCCCGGTCACCAGCTCCAGCCGGGTGGCTGCGACACTGCGAGGCGAGAGCGTCTGCCGCCGGCGCCGACCACATGCCTCGGGGGGCACACATGGGCACATTCGAGCGCGTCAACCTGTTCTATGGCGTCGACCACGAGCAGGTGTACGCCGCGTTGGAGGAGTTCTGGCACCAGGAGGAGCACTCGCTCAAGCTGGAAGACGTCCACGACGTCAACCTCGACTCCTACGCTCTGCACGAGCGGCGCGGCGACTGGACCGTACTGCAATGGACCCGGGGCTGGGAGTGGGACCTGCGCCGACGCGCCCAACTTCACGTTTCACGCGCCTACGACTGCCCCGGGCTGCTGGTGTTCATCTACGACGACGACTTCTGGGGCTGCGAGCTGTTCCACCACGGCACGGTGATCGACCAGTTCCAGCAGGAGACCGGCAACATCGGCTCGTTCTTCGGCGATCTTCCGTGCCAGGGGCGCCCCGACCTCCTGGTGGCTCAGTTCCCGGCTCTGGACCTGGACATCGAGCATGCCCGTGGCTACCTGACCCACTACAGCATCGACGACCCCAGGTACGAGGACATCGACTGGGAGAGCGAGCACGAGCCTCTCAACAGCCCCGTCCGTCCGAGCGATGGGTTCGGCCGCCTTGAAGGAGGCGCCTACTGGGCCTTCCAGAGCTTCCTCGGCGTCGGCCATGCCCCCGTCTGGCGGAGGTTCACCACCTCGCCCCAGGCACCCACGAGAACGGACAAATGATCGGTTCCGCCCGAGACCGAAGGGGCACACGCACCCCCTGGTCCGCGCCTGCCGCGGCACTATGCATGGCGGGGTGAACAGGCCCGGATCGGGCTCGGGCTCGGGCTCGGTCAGGATGCCGCGCCCGGCCGGGCGCTTGAGCTTGATCCGGACGTTGTTGATGTTGTTCGGAGCCAGGTCCAGGTCCAGGTCCATCGCCTCGCGTACGCCTCGTGCGCATAGCGGGCCGCCAGCCTCGGCGAACACTGCCAGGATCTCCTGGTAGGCCGCGCAATCTGCTCGCGGGTCTGCTCGGCCTGTGCGGTGATCTCCCGCTCGCGCTCCTCCAGCCGTACCAGCACCGCCCCCAGGGGCAGTTTCCCGCCGGTCATGGGCCGCGCCAGGATGGGGGCGCGCCGCCCGTCAGCCGACGGGCCATCACATCGCTTATCGCCCAGTACACCCGGGACTCTGCCGACGCGGGCCGGTGCTCCTGGTCGCGCGCCAGCCGCCGGTGCAGCATCAAGATCCCGTTCGTCTGCTCCACCCGCCACCGGATCGGCTGCGGAACGAACCCGGCATCGGCCGGGTTGCGCTCGACGACTTCGACCTCCATCCCCAGCCGCTTGCCGTGGTCCACGACCCTGTCTTGAACCCCTGGTCCATCAGGGCCTTCGTCACGGTGCCGGCAGAACTGGCGGCGACCTTGTCGAGCAGGGCGGTGCCGAAGGCGTTTGTCGTGGACGGACGCGGCCAGCACGACCACGGCGATCACCATGCCCAGCACGTCCACGGCAAGCCCCGCTTGCGGCCGGGCACCTTCTTCGCCGCGTCCCGTCCCGTCGTCCCGGCCGTTGCGGTAGGTAGTCCCACTGGCAGCCGGTCCGGGACTGGTAGAGCAGCGCGTTGACGATCTCCCGGAGCCGTAAAGAATCAACTCATCGGCGTGTCGGTGTCGCTGGGTGGTTCCTCAAGCGCCCGGCCGGCAGCGAGCAGGTCTGCTGCGGTCGTGA
>NZ_JBFAWH010000065.1:0-17825 GCF_040680235.1 Streptomyces sp. NPDC052101 | reverse complement strand
GTCTTTCTGGGCGGAGGCCGGTCAGGGGAGTGTGGGGGCGAGTTCGGGTTCGCCCTGGAGAGGGGCAGGGGTGGTCTGTGCGGGTGCCGGGCCGCCCCCAGGGGGCTGGCCGCGCTGCGGCCCCCCTCTCCCGGCGGATCGCTTGCGCGATCCGGGCGCGTGTGCTAGGCGCGGCGCCGTTGTGTGTTCGGCGCGTATGCGCACGTCGTGGCGTGCGCACGTGCGCAACTGCGGATAGTGCGGCTCCCATGCGCATATGCGCATGAGAGCACGCAGGAAAGATCGAAGCGGGAAGGGAGGGGCGGCGGATCTTGCGCATGTGCGCATGCTCGAACTCGCCTCCGCCTGCCGGCGGACACGCAACGGCCCCCGCACCCAAGAGGGTTGCGGGGGCCGCGATCCGGCGGACTATCGACCGAGCGGGTACACCGTGGCCGTGACGTGCGGGGAGCGCTCCGCGAGCGAGGCGAGCGGCGCGGCATGCGCGAGACAGGAGTACGCCGGCACTTCGGTGGGGCCGTTGCGGAACCACACGGCACAGGCGGCGGGGCGTGTGCAGCGCTGTTCGGCGGGGAGCCGGTTCGTGTCCAGTACCTCACAGGCGCCGGCCGGCTGGTTGTACCAGAGAAGCAGGCCGGACCGGACGGACAGGGAACGCACCATCTGACATGCAATGTCCCGGCGGTTCTGTTCGGCCCGGGTGAGGGTCTGGGGGTCGATCGGGCCGGAGCGCGGTTGGTCGCGAGGCACCACAGCAGGGCGAGCGGCGGGAGCCGGACGCTGAGGGGTGGTCACCCGCGGCTGTGGGGTTGGCCTTTGAACCGTGCGGGGTGCCCGTCGTGGGGTGGTCGGCTCCGTGCTGGGCTTGAACAGTTCGAGGAGCAGGGAGCCGATACCGCGCGGGCGCGGTTCGTCCTGCTCGCGTGGCTCCGGCCGGTACTGCGGGTGCATCTCCGCTTGGAAGTACCGCGGGCGGCTCGCCGTCTGGGACAGGCGGGGCGCCGGCGGCGGAGTCGGGGCGGGACGGATCGCGCGCGGCTGTGACTGTGTGTTCTCCCATGTCCGCCGCGGCACGCGTACCGCCGTGACGCACTCCGGGCACCGGACGGTGACTTGGTCCTTCGCCCGTGACTGCCATTCATGGCCGCACGTGCGGCACTCGCACCACACCGGGCGCCGTGTGGCGATCGCGTCCGCACGGGAAGCGGCGGAGGGAAGGGTCTCGCGCGGTCCCTCCCACTCCTGGTCTCGGCGTACGTAGCGGCTCGTTCTGCATGTTCGGCACCGGGTGTTTCCGCCCCGAACGGTGGTCCGGTAGGGGTTACCGCACTTTCGGCACACAACCTGTACGGGAACAGTGCGCATCGTGGCTCTCCTTTTGCATGTTGCGGGCGCTGGCGCCGTTTATCCGTGCGCACTTGGCGATATCTGGAAGTGCGCATGCATGCCCGGCGCGGTGTGCGTCAGCGCAACAAATCCATGACGTCCACGACGTCCCCGAGTTCGAACCCTGCCAGGTACTCCTCATCCAGCGCGCTGTGCAGAGCTTCCATGGCGCCGGCGTCGTCGCCAGACAGCCACTTGTCGATGACCGGCTGCATGGCGTCGCCGGAGAGCTGCACTTCGATGGTCCGTTCGCGCCGGTACTTCTTGCCTGCGTAGCTGGGTCCCATGTTCGCGGTGACGCGGAGCGTGGCGCCCTTGTTGCGGATGCGGGCGGCGCGGAGTGGGGACATGCTTCGCGCCCGCGCTTCGGGGGCGTTGCGTGCGAGATCCCGGAGCATCTGTTCGTGCTGCGCCTTCGGCTTGCTGCGCCAGCGTCCCTCACGCTTGGCCCAACGCTCGACCGTGCGGGTAGAGACTCCGAGCCGGTCGGCAACGGCCTTCTTGCTGCCGAGAGCCTGCTCCGCGCGCGTCACCAGGTCGGCGGCGGACTCTTTGCCCGTGGGTGCCGGCGTGCGGCTCACGGCTCGATACAGCGCGTCGAGAATCCTCTTCTTGGCCATGGTGGCTCACTCCTCCCCTGCTTCGCGCGGGCCGGCGATCGCCTCGACTGCGCGCTTGATGTCCTTCGGTGTGGCGTCCTTCTTGAGCAGGTCGGCCATCTGCTCCATGGGCGCGAAGCCCTTGACCTTGAACTGTCCGAGACCGGTCCCGAGTTTGAGCGCGGCCGGGACGCTCGCGGCCGGGTCGGGGTTGTCCGTGGCGTACAGGACCATGTCCGTGGCGATCAGGAGGGGGCGGCGCCCCTCCGTCTTCGCGGCGCGGTCCAACTTGCGGTAGAGGTTCGCCCGGGCGGTCCCGATGATCAGGTGACGCCATTCCGGGTGGAAGTAGGCGCCGGCGGACTCGCGGGTGAAGTGGCCGATGGTCTCCGCGTACGTGCGCTTGAGCGTGGCGAGCACGGCCGCCGCGTCCGGGTCTCCGCCCTGCTCGATAGGCAGGACGCGGGAGCGGGCATCCCGGAGCCGTTCGGCCCACGGCAGCAGGAAGCGGTGACGCTCCGGCCAGACATACGCCTCTTGCGGCTTGACCGCGTACCCGAGATCCGCGAGCAGCTTGAGCGTGGGAGTGGTGAACCAGCGGGCGCCGGCGCGACCGCGGCCGGGGCGGTGGACCGGCACCAGGAGGTCCGGCATCCCTGCTTCCTCCCAGCGCGGAAGGTCGACCTTCCAGTAACCGGGAAGGGTCGGGTCGAACTCGGTCGGTCCGTCGATGTGGCGGGCGCCGCCCGTGCCGGCGTCGATCTGTGCGGCGGCTCCCAGGTACATGGCGTTTGCGTCGACCGCCACGACGTGCGCCATGGCGCGCTCCTCCGCGGTCGGCGGGCGCATCCATGCGAAGTCGTCTTCCACGGTGCGGACCATGGCCACCTTCGGCGGGGTCGGCGCTTCGCGGGGAAGGCTGACCTTCCGGCGGATCGCGCCGTTCATGTCCAGGCCGGTCACGCCCGGGGTCATGCGGAACATGATCCCGACCTGTTCGGCGTACTGGCCGATGCGGAAGGCCAGTTCGGGCGCGCTGGGCTCGCCTGTGAGCAGGGGGCAACCGTGTTCGTCCTGCCAGTCGACGACGGAGACGCGGAGCGTGCGGGCGCCCGTGCGCCAGACGCGCATCCACGACCGGAGATCCTTGACGTTCCATCCGGCGTCGCGGGCGGCGGACAGGGCGGTGTGCGCCTTCGCGGGCTTGCCTTCGGCGGGCGGGTTGGCGGGGAGTCCGATCCGCTTCGCCACGTCCGGCATGAGCCAGACCTGGCCGTCGTCGGGGTGGCCGTGCTCCTGGTCCATCCCGAGCCCGAGCGTGGCCGCGTAGTCCAGGACGTCCGCCAGGGTCTCCAGCCGTTCGGGGAGCGGGCGGCATTCGAGCGTCCCGGAGGACAGCCACGCGCCGGAGCCGTCCAGGACGACCGCGCCCGCGGCGAACTTTCCAGGTCGTGCCGTGCTCATGTGCTCATGTGCGGAAGGGGTCTGAGCCGCCGCTACGGGCGCCGGGGCGGCCGGGGTGGGAGCCGCGGCCGGCGCCTGCTCGACAGGGGCCGGAGCGGGCTCCTGTGCGGCCGGGGCGGGGGTCGGCTCCGCGGCGGGCGGCTCGGGGAGCATGGGAGCAGGGGACGCGGGAGCGGAGGGGGTGGGGTCGGTCGGCTCCCCTCCGGCGGGCGGGGCGGGCGGCTCGGGAGCCTGCTCCTGGTCCGGGTACAGCCAGGTTGCGGGGATCTCCCAGACGCGGCGGCGCTTGCCGCCCACGTACACGCGTACCTCGTTGCGGCGCCCGTCCGTGGCATCTTCGGTGCGGATGACGCCGGCGTCCGCGAGCGCGGTCCCCAGCGCCCGCTTGCTGACGTTCAGGGGGTCGGACTCCGAGCGTGCCTGAGACTCCAGCACACCGAAGGCAGCGCCCGGCTCAAGCCACAGCGTGACGCCGTCCGTCCAGCCGAGCGAGGCGCCGCGGGCGCGCGGAACGCCGTACTGGTCGGTGAGACTCGGCATGTCCCAGCCCCACAGGCTGCCGTCCTCCGGGGCGCCCGTGCCGGCGGGGTTGAACAGGTGGCCGCGGCCGGAGACCAGGGCGGACAGCACCATGTCGGCTACGCGCTCCACCAGGGTCCGGCGGGCGGTCATGGTCGACTGCCGGCGCTTGGATTCCGCGAGTCCGGCCCATGCGCGAGTCCAGTAGTCCGCGGCTTCCTGCTCCGTGAGGGCGCCGCGCTCCGTGGCCATGTCGAGCATCGCGCGCCAGCCGATGGCGAGTTCGGCGGCGGACTCCGCGCGGCGCCAGTCCGTGCCTTCGCCTGCTTCGGGGTCCGCCGCGAGCGCGATCGTGAAGGCGGAGCGCTGGTCGGCCAGCCAGTCCGTGACCGGCATCCGCGGGGCGAAGTGCCGCGCGAGCGCCGCAGCGAGCCGCGCGCGGCCGGCCGCGAGTTCGGAGGCGGACAGTTCCGCGAGGGTGCGAATGGGGATCTCCCCGAAGACCAGCGGCACGTAGTGAACGCGGTTCTCTGCGGAGGCGGCGGAGGCTCCGTCCTCACCCGTGAGGATGACCATGGAGCGCGGCGGGCGTGCGTCCTGCAAGCCGCCCTTGCGCGTGGAGAGCTGACGTCCGGTGCCGTTGAAGACCAGGCGGATGATCTGGTTCGCGCGGGACTGTGAGCGGTCGGCGGACCGGTCCGGCGCCAGGTCGTCCACCACCATCACGGTGTCACCCGCGAGGTACAGCAACTTGGCGAGCGTCGGGAAGGTGAGGACGTCTTCGCCAGCCGGGACCGGAAGCCGGTCGTGCCGTACGCCCGGGGCGAAGTGCTGGAGAGCGAGGGAGGCAAGCGACGACTTGCCCGTGCCGGTGGTGCCGACCAGGAAGAGGGGGCGGTGCGCCTCCCCGAGCATTGCGCGGTAGGCGGCTCCGAGCAGGGGCGCGGCGACGCGGGCGGGAAGGGAGTCCAGCATGCCGACTGAGGCGAGCACGGCGGTACGGAGTCCGTCGCGGGTGTCGGGCGGCTCGGGGAGCGCGTACGGCTGAAGTTGCTGGGGAAGGTCCGTGCCGACTCCGGCCACGGTGCCGCCCGCGTCGATCGCGCCGCCGGCGTGCACGTACATCCATGAGCCGTCCGGCCGCTCGCGCCAGCCGAGTAGACCGAACATGCTCACGTTCTCCGGCTCGCCGGAGGTGGCCACGATCGCGTTGCGCAGCGTGGAGCGGCCGGAGGGAGTGTCGGCGTACTGGAGATCCCAGGGAAGCCGAGCCATCCATTCGAGCGTCTGGAATTCCTCGCGGAGGACGCGATCGACAGTGACCGTCTCTCCGTCGCGGGAGACTTCCAGGTCGTACCCGAGATCCGGGCGGGAGCCTCCGTCGTCCATGCGGTATCGGCGGACGATCCGCGCGACCGCGTCCAGGACCTGCACGTACTGCGGGCGGCGACTCCCCTTGGGGTACTTGAGCTGTACGGTCACGCCGTCCACGACCGCGAAGGAGTCGCGGACGATGAGCGAGACGACGCTTCCGCCGCCGGAGCCGCCTCCCGAGCCGCCGCCGGGGCGGTCGCTGCCGTCGCCGGCGGGCGCATTGCCACGACGCGGGAGCGGGATCACCTCGGCTTGCTGGGGGTCGTCTCCGTCCTCCGCCGGCGCCGGGGCAAGCGCGGCATCCGCGACCGGCCGCAGGTCCCCGAGCGAGTGACCGGCCGCCAGGTGGTCCGCGAGATCCTTCCCGTCCGCGGCTTCCACCACGACGACGGAGGCCGCGACCGCGGCGGCGGCTTCCCGGACCGTGCCGGCGTGCCGGTATCCGGTGGCATCGCGGTCGGCCACGATGACGACCTGGCCACCGCGGAGCGCGTCGGTGTGCTCCGGCCGCCACTTCCCGGCGCCGCCGGGGTTGCAGGTGGCGACGGCTCCGGCCGCGCGGGCGGCTTCGACGTCCTTCTCTCCCTCGACCACGAACACGGTTCCGCCGGCGGCGGCGGCTTCCAGGACTTCCGGCAGCCGGTACAGCGGGCGCGCGTCCGGCGCCTTGTACTCCCACTTGCCACCTTCGCCCGGGCGGCGCCAAGCGAAGGTCTTCTCTCCGCACTCGCGGCACGCGCGGCGGATCACTTCGCCGGTCACGGTGCCGATGGCGTCCGTATAGACGTAGGTCTCAACGGACCGAAACGCGTGCTTGTGGTCCGGCTCCGCCTTCGGCTCGGGGGTGCGCTTCGGCATACTTGCGCGCCGGGTCGTGTGCCGCGGGCGCGGAGCGGTGAAGCCTTCGCCGCGCTGCTTCGGCTCGTCGTAAAGGTCCGCGAGCTGCATGCCGAGCGCGGAGGTAATTTCGTCGGTCGTGCATCCGACCTGGCAGCAGACGAGAACGCGCCCGGGGTCGGGCTTCCAGTCAACCGACAGGGACGGACGGGTGTCCTCATGTGCCGGACACCGGGCGTCCAGGTGGTCACCACGCGCCCGCGGCATGCAGCCGCGATCGTTCAACGCGTCGGAAAATCTGGTCAGGGCGGCGTGAGTGTTCCCGCCCACAGTGCGCATCGGTCCGCGCATTGGGTACATTCCTTCTTAGCGAAGTGGATTTCTGATCCACCACCAGCCCGGCGGCTAACCGGGTTGAAGCAGCGCCCCAGACGGCTGGCCGGCCGTCGTACGGGGCGCTTGCTGTTTTCTGGGGTGTCTCGCAGCAAGCCCGGAAATACCGGTGACCCCGTCACGGCGGAGGCCGCGGGGGCGCTGTGGTAGGTCGGGTGGTGGTCATGAGTCGGCGCATGCTGCGGGCGCGGTGGGCCGCTTCGCCCTGGTCGTCTCCGCGCTCAAAACGCGCGTGGAATGTGGCACCGAATGTGTCAGCGAAACCGACCGCAATCCGTGCTGTATCTCCGCCGGATCGGTGGCTGACGATCGTCCAGTGCGGTCCGCGAGGGTCCGCGCCACGGGCCGCGTAGTACCGGACGCCGGCGGCGAAGCGGGCGGACTGCTCCCCACGTCGCTGCCGATCGTGGATGACCGGCACCACGTCTACGCGTACCGGGGTGTAGTCCCATCCGTGCGGGGCGCCGCGCCAGGTCCGGACGGACTGGCCGACGTTCGGAATCGGCCCGTGCCACGCGACCGCCATACGACGGAGGGCGCGGCACTTGAAGCCCGTGCCGCCTCCCATGAGCCGTTCGTCCCGCCGGTTGAACTCGCACCGCCGCGGCGGAAGGTCCGGCTCCAACAGGTCCGCGTCGACCCCCAGCTCCCGCAGGTCTTCCAGGTCCACGAGTACGGGGAGCGCGGGGCCGGAGTCTTCCGGGCACGGGCGCGAACGAAGCGGCGGCGCCGGGTATCCCGTAGCCTCCGCGTCGTCCGTCACCCATGCTTCGCTCATCAGGCAGCCGCCCCCCTGGTGGTGTCCTGCTCTTCCAGGGCACGGCGCGCGAGCGCGGCCAGAGCCTCCGCGCCGGCGAGCACGGCGGCGGGATCGCTCTGCAGAAGGCGAGCGGTGGGGAAGTTCAGCGAGCGGTTCCGCAGCGCGACCGCGAGCAGCCTGCCGAGATCCCGCGGGATGCTGCGGTGTCCGCGTCCGGCGATTGCCGGGAAGGCCATCATCGTGACCTTGCGGACAGTGGTGTGAGACGTCTCCCCCGCCGCGGCGATCTCCATCAACGTGGCGCCACCGTGTCCGCGGGCGCTCTCGCTGTGGGTCATCTACCGCTCCCCTCTGCCTCGTTGTGAATCGCTGGATTCATTTGGATCAACCTAGTGCCCTAGCAGCCCCGAATACCAGCGACTTGGCGAAGTCCGCTCTTTCGGGCGTGTCGCGCGGACCGGCCGGAGTGGTCGGCCACCCTTCCCGACCGGTCCGCGGCACGTCACCAGAGCGCTTCGTCCTGCGGGGGCGCCGTCTTGCGCCGGACCGGTCCCCGAGCCTTGCGGGCCGCGCCCGCCCGGCACTTCGGGCACCACGCCATGAGCTGATCCGGGGTCATGCGGGCGGCGGTGTGCTCGGGGACGCTGGGGTCCTCCGGCGCGACTTCCAGCCGGACCGGGGGACAGCCCTTGCCGGCGTATCCGCCGTGCGTGGCGTCGCAACGCCCCTCCGTCTTGCGGTGAGTGGCGCCACACTGTCCGGAGCATTCGCACTGCCGGCCGGCCCTGTCGACCACGACCGCCCATCCGCCGGCGCCGCCGAAGATGGGCGAGTCTTGCGAAGTGGCGGACTCGGTGGACACGGGTACGGAGGTCTGTGTCATGCCTCCGCCCTCCCGCGGACCCATCCGGCGAGCGCGAGTTCGGCGACGCGGTCATGCCCGGACGTCTCCAGATTCCACAGCCGAAGGCGGACCCCCAGCGCGTCCGTGTCCGCGTAGACGACGCGCCACCACATCCAGTCGTGCAGGCTGGCGCTGGTCGCAGTGGGCGCCGTGCGGCCGTAGTGGCTTCGGCCGGAGTCGCGGACCAGCGCCCCCAGCGTCCGCGCCCACTTGAGCACGTCCAGGCTGGTGGGCAGATGGACCATGACCGTGCTGCCGAGCCCGGGAACGTCCGCGTAGTCCGTCGCTCCGAACGGGGTGAGGTCCGGGTGGGAGGCCATGAGCGCGTTGACGACCGCGAGTTCGCGGCGGATCGCGGCCACGGTCCCGGACGTGGTCACGCCGGTCTCCGTGGTCGTCATCTTCAGCGTGGGGGAGACGGTGGGCTCGGGGGCGGCGGAGCTCTCCCGAACCACAGCCGGAGTGCCTTCCGGAGCGTCGCCGGCGCCCACCAGTCGCAGCGCCCGCGGTTCGGGGGCGCTCACCGGACGTTGACCAGGACGCGGGCGGGCGGGGTGGCGGGAGCCTGGCCGGTCCCCTTGCAGGTACCGCAGCGAACGCGGTTCAGCGGGCGGGAACCGTCCCGGCGGGGGCCGGCCGCGACCGCGACGTCGGGGAAGCCGTGGCACGTCGAGCAGAGCCCGGCGGCGGCGCTGCGGGTGTGGGTGTGCTGCATGATTGGTGCCTCTCCTTCGGTTCGTTGGGGAGCCGGCGCCGGGGTGGCGGGATGCTTGGCCGTATCGAGCCACCCCGGGGGCCGGTCACTGCTTGCGCAACTCGCGGCTGTGGCACAGCACGGGGCCGATCAGGAGACCGATCCCGTTGACCGTCCACCGGTAGTTCGTGAGCGGACCCGGTTCGACTTCGTCCACGATCCGGCCGGTCCTGCCGGCCGCGCGGGGGTCGTCGTCACACGAGACGATCAACACCCTGTCGCCTGCCTGGAACATGGCTCTCCCTCTCTCACGTGGTGCGGCGGCGAGACCGTCGCGGTTTGCTGTAGGCGGGCGGGATCGCGTTGTATCCGTCGCGGCCGGCCGCGAAGGCGCCCATGTCCTCCGGGCTCGCCTCCGACAGCTCCCGCATGAGCCGGTTAGCGGTCTTGCGGTCGCCGTGCCTCCGGGCGATGGCGTACTCGCGCCCCTTCTCTTCCATCTCGGGGTTGTCCGCGGCCGGCTCGGAGCCTCCGCCGCCCCTGAAGCGGTCCAGCAGTCCCACGGCGGCGCCCCTAGACGTCGCGCGGGTCGTGGGGCTCGGACCACTCCTTGGGCGGGGTCGGCGTCTCGTGCTCACCCTTCGCCAAGTCGCCGGAGCCGTGGGTGGTGAGCAGTGCCCCGAGTTCCGCGAGCGTGTTGACCCGGGTCACGTGGTCCGCGTCGCAGAAACCGTGATGGCAGTCGTGGCGGACGAACAGCGCGCCGGAGTCCGCCATGACCTGTGCGCTGTCGTCCATCCACGCGCGGAAGACCAGCGTCAGCGGCCACGGCCCGAAGTCGAGGGTCACCCTCGCCTCCGCCATCTGCGCCGGCGCCTTGTCGACCGCGGAGACGGACCAGTCGAGCAGCCGCGCCGCCGGGTGGCCGAAGGCGGCTTCGGTCGCCCAGCGAGCCGCGTCCGACACGTTGATCTGTCGGCCCTGCTCGTTCAGCCGTGCCTCTTCGCGCTCGCGCTCCTGCGCGTCCACGTACTCCGCGAGCGCGAGACCCACCAGAGCCTCCGAGCGCTGCGCCGTCGTCATCTCCGCGACGTTCATGTGGTCCCCTCCTGTGGGGTTGTCGGGCGGGAGTGGGGCGGGCGCCCCTCTCCGGTCGTGCGCGGGTGTGGGGGGTGTGGGGCGGGGGTCGGTCACCACCACGAGAAGCCGGAGCCCTTTTCGACCTTCGCCTTCGCCTTGTCGCGGATCGCCTGCTTGCGCGCCCCCTCCAGCGCGTCGTACTCCGCCTTCAGTCGCTCCTCCGCGTCCTCCAAGACCCGGTCCGCCGCGCGGTCCGGGGCCTTCGTGGACTTGCCGCGAACGACCTTCGACGCGCCGCGTCCGATGTGGACCGCGAGCCGCGCCTTCTCTCCGGCGGTGAGCGGCCACAGTTCGCCCTTGCGGACCGCTTCGAGCTTCCTGCGTGCTACGTCGACCTTCGCCATGTCGTGCCCCCTCCATGGGAGTCGTGGGGTTGTGGGGCCGGTCTGTCCGGCTCCCCTCACCGCCCGGGCGCCTCGTCGTGGGGCGGTCGGGCGGATCGGGCAGCGCGTCAGCGTCGGCGGACTACGGCGGTTGCGGTCGCGGTCGCGCGACTGAAGATGCCGCGGGATACGGCGGTCGCGGTGACCGTGACTGCGCCGGCGTCGCGCTTGGGGTTGAACAGGAAGACCACGCCGACCAGGACCGCGATCCCGAGCGCGGCGTAGAACAACTGCCGTACGGCTTCGGCGAAGGCGAGCAGCCCGGGGGCCGCGAGGGAGATCCCCCACGCGCCAAGCGCCAGACTTCCGGCCGCAATCGGCATGAGTACGGCCGTAGTGAGCGCCCATCGGGGAATGAGCGGCTTCCGCTCCGCAATGGCGACTTCCGCGGCGCGCTGCGCGAATGCGTCGATGTCGACGTGAATTTCTCGCCCGTCCGGCGTCCACATGCGCATGTATCCGGGCGCCGGGGCGGCGGAGTCGACGGGCGCGGGGATGATGGCCGAAGGGTGCAGCTCAATTTCCCCGCGCTGCATGCTGCGGTAGACGTCGGTGGGAATGTGGGGAGCCAGCGTTCCCGGCGTCTGGTACGGCTTTCCGTTCGTCATGACGCACTCCGCTCGGGGACCGGTCGGGCGCCCGCGCGCGGCCGGTTGAGGTGCCATTCGGTGAGCGCATCGGGGAGCCATGCGGGAGAGCTTCCGGAGCGGAATTCCCCGTCAATGGGAGTGCGCTGGCGAGCCTTCTTGAATGCCTCCGGCTCCATGCCGAGGAATTCCGCCGCCGCCCGGAGTCCGACCAAGGGGTCGGGGGTCGGGTCGGGCTCCGCCGGCGCGGCCGGAGCCATGTCCACCACCTGACCAGTACGTCCCGCTTTGTCCGTGGACTGTCCCGGGACGGTAGCGGCCATCGTCCCAGGGTGCGGAGCGTCTTCCTTCACGATGGACAGGACGCGGGACGGAGGCGCCGCCACGGCTTCCGGAGTCCGCCCGTCAAGCGCGAACGTGCGGGCTTCCTCCGGCGTGATAAACGCCATCTGAACAGTGCGCTGGTGGTCTCCGACCATGACGATTGCGCGCCCGGGGTGCCTGCTCGACTTCGGCCGCGGATACGTGCCGACCAGCATGTTCCAAACGGCCGGAGAGAATCGGGCGAGAATCTTCATGCCGAACTGATCGCGGGCTTCCGAGCCGCCCATGGCGCGCGCGTTCGCCTGCTGAAGCACTTCCAGCACGTGCATTTTCGCCTGTCGACCCTGGAAGAGAATGAAGTTCAGGTCACCGATAACCGGCGGGGTCATCGGGTCGGACTTTTCGCGGATCTCATTCCAGTGCTCTTTGATGAGCCGCGTAAAGGAGTTCATCTCTTCAATGACCAGGAAGCGGCGCGGGAAAGTCGCGTTGTCGTCCTCATCCAGGTCTTCGTAACGGCGCTCCATCTCCGCGCGGAATTCCTTGATGGCCGCAATCCAGTGCTCTGCGGTCTTGTGGATGCGCACGCCCGGGACCCCACGGAAGCAGTTCAGGGACACGCGCTTGGGGTCGAGAATGTCGATCTGCTCCACGTCGTCCGGGTCGGCGGTACGGCGCGCGAGCTGGGCAATCGTGAGCCGCAGGAACGACGACTTCCCGGCGCCCGTGCCCATGGTCAGCGCCCAGTGCGGCGCCTCCTGGTCGAAGTCACCGCGGACCACTTCGGCGCGGGTGCCAAGACCGATCAGGGGCCGCGCGGACTCCCCGCGGTACATCTCCGCCTGTACGTCCGCGAAGCCTACGAACTTCGGCGGCGCCGGCGGGTGCGCGAAGGTGACGCGGAAGGTGCGCCAGTTCCACGACGACTCCCACTCTCCGGGCAGGCGCCGCGCGACCAGGTCGGCGATCTCGGCACGCTGCGCGTCGGTGCCGCGGAAGTCCTGCGGGATGCGCAGGACGACGCGCGCGGACTCGCCGTCGAGCCTGTGCGGGACCCTCAGCCAGTCCCGGACCGCTTCGCCCTTGGGGACGTCCAGGAGGTCCGCCACGGCCATCCACAGCGGCATGACGAGGTCCTGGAAGTGCCTCCGGTGCTCGCGGAACAGGCCGCGCCCGAAGTACGCCGTAGCGCCCACCAGGACGACCAGGACGACCGTCCAGACCGGAGCCACCAGCCAGCCCACGATCAGGACCGCGAGCGTCCACAGAACGGGCCGGACCAGGCGCGGGATGGTGCGGAGGTGATCGAGCCACGGGAAGCGGCCGAACAGCCAGTAGGCGACGGCTCCCCCGAAGCGGAAGGACGGGAGGCGGAGGCGGAAGCGGCGCCCCTTCAGCAGGAGGAAGAGCGCGACCGCCGCGAGCAGGAGGGTGACGTTCACGCCGACCGCCTCCCGTCGGCTCCCGCGAGCGTGCCCGTGGGGCGCCGGCGGGGCGCCGTGGGCACGCTGTGGGGTGCCGTGGGGAGCGTGTCGGACGCGGCGGGGGCCGACCGCGGACCGATGCGCCCGTGTGCCATGGTGGGCATCACTCAGAACCCTTCGTGAGTGGGGATGAGTCGTTGGGGGGCGGTCGGCTGCAACCGGCCGCCCCCGGTTTCGTGAGTGGGGATCAGCCGCCGGGGCGGAGGCTGCAACCAGCCGTCCCGGGGTGTGGGGTTCGTCGTGGGGGTGTCGTCACGCCGCGGGGGCGGAGTCGGCTCCCGTCGCGGACAGTTGGGGCGGCATCGGGGCGCCGTCCACCTTCTTGGCGACGTCGTACGCGTACTTGCGGTCCACGACCATGCCGCGGTCCCTCAGCCACTCGACCGCGGCCGGTACGCCCTTGTCTCCGACCGCCGCGAGCGCGAGCTGAATCGCGTCCGCCTTCTTGATGCCGGCGGGGAGTTCGTCCAGGTTCTCCGCCTCCTTGACCTGCTGCGCCTGCCAGACGCGCGCCAGTGCGTCCTCCGGGCGGGTGAGCCCGTAGCGCACGGACAGGGACCAGGCGGCGAAGGTCTCGCGGGGGTAGCGCATCCACCGCACGGCGCGGAAGCGTGCCAACGGCCGCTCAACAGCGCCGATGCGCCGGAGCATGGTCCGCCGGATCTGCCGTAGCACCACGTCGAACAGCCACCAGGACAGCACGGACATGGCGCCGAAGTAGAGCGCCGCGGCGGTCGATCCGCCCGGCTCGGTGCTCGCGTGGTAGTAGTTCGCGCCCGCGGAGCCGGCGACCAGGAAGAACGTCAGCAGTCGGGGGCCGGCGGCGGAGTCGTGGGCGATGACCGCCCGGAGGGACAGGAAGCCGCAGAGCATCGCGGCCACGTCCAGCGAGACCGGCACGCCGTACGCCCACGGCTCGCGCATGTGGAGCACGTCAGTGCCGAAGCCGACCAGGCCGTTCCAGGACATGGCCGCGGCGATCGCCACGACCACGAGCAGGAGCGCGTATCCGGTGGTCTTCACCCGACGCTCTTGGTTCTCCGCCTTCTGCTCCGGGGTGAGTTCCCGGCGCCACCCGCGGACCCCACGGCCGTCCGACCGTGCCCCCGCGCCCTTCCCGTCGATCCCCACCAGGGGTACGGCCGTGGCTTCCGCCATCTCTTCCGTCCTCTCTTCTGCCTGCTTCACTGGCCTTGCCTTCCAGGTCGAGCCGTCAGCACGTGCGTACATGCGCATGGTCTCTGCATCGTGCGCAAGTGCTCACCTACGCATCCCACAGACGACCCGACAGGCAGCCTACGGCCACCCGACAGCCACCCCACGGGAGTCCCGTAACGGCGTGGTCTCGTCTTTTCTGAGTGTCCCCCTTCCTGCTTAGCAAGTCAACATCTGCTAAGCACTTGGGGACATACGTAGCTCTTGGTAACCTGCGACGTATGACCGATCGACAGAAGCGACCCGCTTACCGCGCGACCGCGGACGGGCTTCGCGACGCCATCGAACGAGGGGAGTACGCCCCGGGGGCGAAACTTCCGACTGACAGCGAGCTGGCCGACCGCTACGGCACGAACCGGAGCAGCGTCGGGCAGGCCGTCCGCCTACTCATGAGCGAAGGGCTCGCCGTACGGCGCGGGCGCTACACGTACGTGGCGCGCATCGTGCACAAGATCCTTCGTGACACGACCGCTCGCTACGTCCGCGCCCGCAGGGAAGAGGGAGCCGCCCGCGGCGCCTTCGCTGCCGAGATCGCCCGACTCGGTATGACCCCGGTTTCACAGGTGACTGTCTCGCGTGTCCTTCCGCCCGCCCATGTGGCGGAACTGCTCGGGGTGGAGCCCGGCGTAACCGCCGTTGTCTCCCGCGCCCGGCGGATGCTCGCGGATGACACGCCGGTCCAGCTCGCGACGTCGTACCTCCCCGTCGACATCGCCGGCGGCACCGCCCTCGAACAGGAGGACACGGGTCCCGGAGGCACGAAGTCACGACTCGCGGATCTCGGGTACGCGCAAGAGCAGATCACGGAGACGATCGACGTGCGCGCCCCGGAGCCGGAGGAAGCCACCGCCCTGGACTTGGCGGAAGACCAGCGCGTCTACGAGGTGACCCACACCGCACGGACGCGGGAAGGGCGGGCGGTAGAGGTGGCCGTCCACGTCATGCCGACCCACCTATGGACGCTCTCGTACTCATGGGATCTCGGTCCCACCCACTGACCCAGCACACCAGGAAGGGAAGCGCCACCACATGGCACAGAACACGATCAGCGAAGACGGACGGATCACCCGGGACGCGCGGAGCCGCTACCGGACCGCCCAGCGCGAAGAGGCCGGAGCCCACGGCGCCTACGAAGGCGAGACCCGACGCGCCGGCGGCACCCCCCGCGCTGAGGTGACCGTCCGCCGCGAGTCCACGCCGGCCGCCGCCGCCGCGTACTTCGGTGAGGACGTCGCGGAGGTCGTCGTGCGCGAGCGCCGCATGTACGACGGAGACCGCGTCGTGCAGCTCGCGGATACCTGGATTCCCGCGGACGTCGCGGAGGCTGCGGGCATCGAGCAGGTGGACACCGGGGTCGGCGGCATCATCTCCCGCATGGCCGAAGCGGGCTTCGCTCAGACCGAAGTCGTGGAGGACGTGAAGCAGCGCCCCGCGACCGCCGCGGAGGCGGAAGCGCTCGGGGTGGCCCCCGACTCCCTGCTTCTGGAGATCACCCACGTTGGCCACACCGCCGCCGGCCGAGCCGTGGAAGTCACCCGCCACACCCTCGGTCCCGGTTGGACGCTGCGCTACTCCGTCCCCCTGGACTGATCAGCAAGTGCGCATCTGCGCACACCAGCCACCCCCAGAACGGCCCCCGCCCCCGCTCCCCCGGGGCGGGGGCCGTTCGTCGTTCGAAGACGCGGCACCCATCCACTCACATGCGCAGGTGCGCACGCTCTACCCTGGGCTCATGGCGTACACAGTGGCCGTCGTCGTCTTGAAGGGCGGCGCGGGAAAGAGCGTCACAGCGATCGCGCTCGGGGAGGCAGCGGCGGAGTCCGGAGCCGCGTCGACCCTGGTCGACGCCGACCCCATGGGCGGCTCCGTGCGCCACGCGCTGCTTGCCGAGCAGGCCGGCCGGCCGCTCCGCTCCACGGTGATAGGGCTCCCCGCCGGAGACCTCCCCAAGCGCATGGGGTCGATCACGCCCGGCGCGGACATCGTGACCATCGACGGACCGCCCCCGGGCGCGCTGAAGATTGCGCGAGCAGCCATAGAGGCCGCGGACGTCGTGGTCATGCCGTGCCCTGCTCGCCCTGGAGACCTTGACCGCGTACCCGCCACGCTCGAACTCGCAGCGGACGCCGGCGTGCCGGTCTACGGCGTGTTCACCTTCTACAAGAGGGGGACCAACATCGCCGATGCGGCGGAGACCCTGGTCAAGCAGTACGGCGTGAACATGCTCTCTAGCCGCCTGCTTGACTCCTCCAAGGTGGCGGAGAACTACGGGTTGCGCCCGCGCGGACCCCTTGCCCGGTACGGCCGGGACCTACTGGAAGAACTCACGCGAAAGGCCGCGGAATGACGACCGAGGAACACCAGGCTCCGGAGGGCACGGACGCCCCCGATACGTCCCAGGGAGGGCCGGAGGCGGCTTCGAAGGGACGCGGGCGGAAGGGTGGCGGAGCGGACATCGTGGCGCGACTCGCAGGGCTCGGAGCGGGCAAGAAGACCGCCCCACCGACCAAGAAGGCCGCGGCCAAGAAGGCGCCGGCCAAGACCGCCAAGAAGACCGCGGCGCCCGCCAAGAAGACCGCGGCCAAGAAGGCTCCCGCGGCTGCCGCGGCTCCCGTAGCCATGCCCGCGGAGCAGGAAGCGCCCCGCTCGCTGTACTCCGCCCGGATCACCTTCACGACCACGCCGGAGCAACGGCGCGCGCTCGAACTCGCGAAGGTCGATGACGGGATCGACAAGACCGCCCGCATCCGCGCCATGGTGGCTCTGTGGGAGCAGGACGACCGACTCCGGCGCCGCGTCGACAAGTTGGCCCGCACCATGGAGTGAGCCGCCGGCACCCACGCTGTCAGTGGCGCCTGCCACCATCGAACTACCGCCTCCGCGCCCGGAGGCGCGCACCGGTCCCGGACCATCCCCCCTCGGTCCGGGACCGCCCCGTTTTCCCTTACGGTCCGTCACTCAGTGGCGGACCGTTTTTTGGTGCGCGGACCACCGCCCGCCCCCGTTTTTTGCTCGGGACCGGTTCTCTCTCTCCGAACCGGTCCCAAACCGGTCCCCGCAGGTCAGTGCATGTTTTCCGCGCGGACCGGTCCCGCGGCGGACCGGTCCCGCCGCATGCCGGAAAACGGGAAACGTGCAGGCCAGAGCGTGTTTTTGACGGTTTTTCGGCGGACCGGTCCCGCGAACGGCCGAACCGGTCCCACGCCGTCCAACCGGTCCCGTCAAAAACAGCCCTTGACCTGCGCATAGGACCGGTGGGACCGGTGGGACCGGTTCTGTGGCGATAGACGACTAAGGAAGAGGGGCGGACCAAAAACCAAAAACCAAAAACTACGGACCGTCACCCACAGCTAGGGGCGGACTCCGTACGGCGGGGGCCGGCGCTGTGGCCGGAGCGGAGCAGGGGAGCGGGGACCGAGAGGGACGCGGGAAGGGGGACGGGGGTCCCGAGTTCAGCCATGCGCACATGAGCATGAGCACAGGGACGCACAGGAGAGGGGAGCAGGAGGAGAGGGAGAGACGTACGCAGATGAGTATGTGAGCAGATACACACATGCGCATGGACGGAGCAGGGGGGACGTACGCGGGAGAGGGAGAGAGACGCGGGCGGAGGGAGACGGGCGCGCGCGAGCGCGCTCCCGCCGAGCCCGGGCGCACTGCGCCCAGCCTCCCGGGGGCGGCTCCGGGATCAGGGGCGAAATAAGAGGAGGCCGCTATCGCCGGTCCGGCGGCCACAGCCTTTTCGTATGCCTCGTCCATGAG
>NZ_JBFAWH010000064.1:0-20836 GCF_040680235.1 Streptomyces sp. NPDC052101 | reverse complement strand
GCGGCAGTTCGTCGCCGCGGAGGACAACGTCAGCAAGGAGAAGTACCACTCCGTCAGGACCGGTGGCGGTCTGAACGGCGTCGAGGTGGAGTACCTCTACACCAGCAAGCTCCTCGACGAGACCAAGAAGGAGACCGCCCTCGCGGTCAGCACGCCCGACGGCCCGGTCGTCCTGCATCTCGGCGGTATGGACACCGAGGAGCACGACGCGATGCGGCCCGCCTATGAACTCGCCGAGCAGACACTGGCGTTGGGCCGGTAGCGGAGGTCAGTAGCGCAGACGCCTGGCCCTCAGCAGCATGATCAGGCCCGACATGGCGAGCAGCGCACCGAGGGCCGCGGGCCACAGGTGAGCACCGGTCTCCGCCAGCGAGCCCTGCGTTCCCTGCGATTGGGGCTGCGCGTTGGCGGGCGGGGTCTGCCCGGCGACGGTGGCCTGGGCGGGGGCGGACTGGGCGGGCGCCGGCTGGGTTGACTGAGCGGGCGAGGGGGTGGGCGGTGCCGTTTCCGTGGGGCTGTTCTGCCCGCTGGTCCGGTGCTGCTTGTGGTCCTGCGTGGGAGCGTGCTCCTGCTTGGGGGCGTGGCTCTGCTCGGCGGTGTGGCTGGGCTGGGGCGCGTCGCTCTGCTCGGTGGCGTGGCTCTGCTGGGGCGCGCGGCTCGGCTTGGTGGTGCGGTCCGGTGTGGTCGTCGCGTCGGTCCTGGGTTCCTCAGTGGGCCGGGAGGCCGAGGGTGCCGGGACCGGCGCGGAGGTGGCGGTGCCGCCGGGCTGCTCCGTCGTACCGTCCCCCGGCGCGGCCGACGTGCCCGAACCCGAACTCGCCGTCGGCGCCGCCGTCGTACCGGATCCGTCGCCGCCGGCACCGCAGGCGCGGCCGGAGTTGATGCAGTCGACCATCTCGCGCATCAGGCCCTCGTCGAAGACGTTGATGAAGTCGCCGTGGTCGGTGACGGGCTTGTGCAGCTGCTCGGGGAAGGAGTCGACCGCGAAGAGCGGGACCGTACGGCCGCCGTCCTGAAGGCTCGGTGCCTTGACGTCGTAGACGAGGCGCTGCACCAGCTGCGGAATGGCGCGGAAGCCCGCCGGGCAGGAGCCGTCGGGGGCGCCGAAGGCCACGTGGGTACGGTGGTTGGCGCTGTCGATGTTGCGGCCGTCCCAGCAGCTCTGGAAGCGGAAGGTGCGCACCACGTCGCTGCCCTGCGGACACAGCGGGTACTTGTCCTTCAGCTGCCGGTTCTCGTAACCGGTGCAGCTCCAGGACGCGTTGGCGTTGCCGGGCCCGTTGACGAAGGCCTTGGCGTCGCCGGTGATGATGCGCAGCAGGCGCGGCATGGCGGTGACCTTGCCGAGCGGGTTGCCCGCGAACGTCAGCGTGACCTGCTTGGGCGTGACGATCTGGCCCGCGTTGCCCTCGGTGCCGCCGCCCGGGGATCCGGCGTCCCGCTCCTGGGTGCCGTTCTGCAGGCGCAGCACCGGCCAGTAGTACGAGGACTTGTCGCCCTGGTCGACACAGCTCGTCCCGGCCTTCGCGAGGTCGTCGTCGCTGGCGAAGGCGTTGTTGCCCTGGTTGCCGACGTAGTCGTGGAAGTGGTGGGCGCCGTTGGACACGCCGGGGGCGACGATGACGTTGTCCGAGTTGAACAGGCCGTTCGCGTTGACACCGCAGTCGGACGTGAAGCTGCCGCGCGAGGCGTCGGCCTGCTGGGGCGGGGTCGACGCGTCGGGCTGTACGGAGGTGATGTCCGCGTAGTCGGAGAGCACGGGTCCGTTGCCGCCCTGGCCCGCGCCGGTCTGCTGGGCGCCCTGGGTCGGGCCGGCGGTGGCCTGGTCACCGGCGCCCGCGCCGCCGGGGCGCAGGGTGCAGGCGGCCAGGGCGTCCAGGCCCTGCGGGTGCTGCCCGACCCGGTCGATGGCGTCGGATATCCGCCCGATCGCCGCGGCCCGCTTCTCCTTCAGCGGGTTCATGATCGCGTCGTCGACGGAACCGGAGTTCTGTCCGGTCTGACCTGACCCACCGGTCTGGCCTGCCTGGCTTGCCTGAGCTGCCTGGCCTGCTGACTGTCCCGTCTGCTGGAGCTGCCGGTAGGCCGCCGCCGTCTGCTGGTCCAGCAGGGCGAGTTCGCGGTCGACGTCGGGGCGGGCCGCTTCCGGTACGGCGGTCAGCCGGCTGCCGACGTCGGGGCAGTCGATCGTCGCCATGCCGGAGGACAGGACGTGTGCGGTTCCGTTCGTGGCGGACCCGTCGCCCCAGCCCTCGGTCGCCGAGGCGTAGACGTTCACCGCGACGAGGCCACCTCCGCCCAGCATCAGGGCCATCGCTGCGAAGGTCGCGCGTCGTGCGCCGGTCGGGCGTCTGCGCCTGTTGCGTACCAAGGTCGTCCCCTGCGTGTCGTGTGTGCACCGGTCGGGCATACAGCTCCCCGGCCCCATACGGAGGGCGACGCCGATCCGTTCAACGGAATCGCGAATTCACCGGGACCTCACAGGAAAACGCGATTCTCGCGCCTTCCCCTTCGAACACCATCGCGAACATCACAATTACGTATCGGACATTCCACGCCTCAACCTTCACACGAGGTACACACGTTGGCTAGGTTGACGCGAGGCCGCCCGGTAACGCGAAGAGTCCGGACGCAACGGCCCAACTGCCCTGCGG
Organism: Streptomyces sp. NPDC052101; assembly: GCF_040680235.1. NCBI lineage: Bacteria > Bacillati > Actinomycetota > Actinomycetes > Kitasatosporales > Streptomycetaceae > Streptomyces > Streptomyces sp. NPDC052101. The sequence continues at coordinate 18,182 of NZ_JBFAWH010000064.1, read as the reverse complement.
GGCAAGGAAGGAGCGTGTCTTCCATGGCGCCGGAGAGCCGCGACGAGGGTCCGCAGCGGGACGAGGTCAGGCAGCGGGTCAACTCCCTGTACGACCAGGCCGAGAACGCGACCGGGAACTACAACGCGACCCGGGCCATGGCGTCGGTGACGCGCTCGCGGGGCGTTCCGCTGGCCAAGCGGTCGGGCGGGCGGACGGATCCCGCTCTGGACGAGGTCGCCCGGCAGTGGTTCGACGCGGCACGCAGCAGGTTCGGCCCCTCCGTCCCCGCGGTCCTGCCCGCCGACCGGCTCCCGGACCGGCCGAGGCCTCCGGGGCGCTCCCGGGGACGGATGGGTGGCGGCCTTCCGGACGGCGAGCGGGGCGCCCTGCTCCCGAGCCCGTCCGCTCGGCGGCCCGAGGCCCTGGAGCGGGCCGTCGACCGCGTCGTGGCCGAGCTTTCGGCCGGCCGGGCGACGGACCCGGCGAGTCTGGCCCTGGCCGCACGCGACAGTGCACGCGCAGCGCTGCCGGGCCCTCGTCGCCCTGAACTGCCCGGCGGGCAGATGGAGTTGGCCGGAATAGCCGACGTGGGCGGGTGGGAACCGGCCGAACTCGGTCCCGTGGAGACGGCCGCCCTCCCGGCGCCCGCGCTCCCCGGCCCCCAGAGCACCCCGGTTCAGGAACTGACGGCACTCCCCGGCACCGCCACGCCGGGCCGCCGCTCCCCCGCCGTGTCCAAGGCGGCCAACCAACGCAAGCTCGCCGCCGCGAGCGACGTGATCTCCCGGTACGCCGCCCAACTCGTCACAGCTGCCGCGGCCGTTCAGCCCCCGGCCGTTCAGCCCGCACCCGTCGCGCCCGTACCGCCCGCACCCGACACGACCGGATCACCCACAGCCGATACGGCCATAACGGCCATACCGGCCGCGCCCGCGCAGGCCACCTCGGACCCCTGGACCGGCCAGTGGCAGCAGCCGCGGTGGGCGGCGCCCGCCGGGACGACGACCACGACGGCGCCCGCGGACCCCTGGTCCACCACGGCCCCCGCTACCGCGGCACCCATCACCGCGACCCCGCTCACCGCGGCCCCTGTCACCATGACGCCCGCCACCATGACCACCGTGACCGACACCGGCCTCCTCCCCCTGATCACCGAATCGCCGGAGGCCGTTCGCGTCGCCAAGGCCATCGCGTACGCCCGGGCGCAGATCGGCAAGCCGTGTGTGTGGGGTGCGACCGGGCCGGACTCGTACGACTGCTCCAGCCTGACGCAGGCCGCCTGGAAGGCCGCCGGGGTCAGCCTGCCGCGGGCCGCGCACAAGCAGGCGCTCGCCGGTGCCCCGGTCACGCTCGCCGGGATCGAACCCGGTGATCTCGTCCTCTTCTTCGACGACGACCGGCATGTGGGCCTCCATGTCGGCGGCGGCATGATGGTGCACGCACCGGGCCCGGGGTCGTCGATCCGCGAGGAGTCGATCTACGGCGCCGGGGAGTCGGCGATCCACCGGATCGTGCGGCTCGCCTGACCGGTCCGCGAAACGGGACCGGTACGGGGGCCAGCCGCGACGCCACTACGCCCGTGCTCGCCCTCCCCGTCCCCTAGCCATAAGAGATGGCTGGACAAGTCATAAGATCCCCTTATGAGGTCATAGACCAGACCCGCGTACCAACTTAGGCCTGCCTTAGTTTAGGCTTCGTGATCAAGTCGCCCATTCAGATGCGAAGGGAACCTGATCATGCCGCGCCCCCTGCGGGTAGCCATCGTCGGAGCCGGCCCCGCCGGGATCTACGCCGCCGACGCCCTGCTCAAGTCCGAGGTGGCCGCCGACCCCGGTGTGTCCATCGACCTCTTCGAGCGGATGCCCGCCCCGTTCGGCCTGATCCGGTACGGAGTCGCCCCGGACCACCCGCGCATCAAGGGCATCATCACCGCCCTGCACCAGGTGCTCGACAAGCCGCAGATCCGTCTCTTCGGCAACGTCGACTACCCGACCGACATCAGCCTGGACGATCTGCGCGCCTTCTACGACGCGGTGATCTTCTCCACCGGCGCGATGGCCGACCGCGAGATGTCGATCCCCGGTATCGAGCTGGACGGCTCCTACGGCGCCGCCGACTTCGTCTCCTGGTACGACGGCCACCCCGACGTGCCGCGCACCTGGCCGCTGGAGGCCGAGAAGGTCGCCGTCCTAGGTGTCGGCAACGTGGCCCTCGACGTGGCCCGCATCCTCGCCAAGACCGCGGACGAGCTGCTGCCGACCGAGATACCGCCGAACGTCTACGACGGTCTGAAGGCCAACAAGGCCCTGGAGATCCACGTCTTCGGCCGCCGTGGCCCCGCCCAGGCGAAGTTCAGCCCGATGGAGCTGCGCGAGCTGGACCACTCGCCGAACATCGAGGTCATCGTCGACCCCGAGGACATCGACTACGACGAGGGCTCGATCGAGACCCGGCGTGGGAACAAGCAGGCCGACATGGTCGCCAAGACGCTGGAGAACTGGGCGATCCGCGATGCCGGCGACCGGCCGCACAAGCTGTTCCTGCACTTCTTCGAGTCCCCGGCCGAGGTCCTCGGCGCGGACGGCAGGGTCGTCGGCCTGCGTACCGAGCGCACCGCCCTCGACGGCACCGGCAACGTCAAGGGCACCGGCGAGTTCAAGGACTGGGACGTCACCGCGGTCTACCGCGCCGTCGGCTACCTCTCCGAGAAGCTGCCCAAGCTGCCCTGGGACATCGACTCGGGCACCGTCCCGGACGAGGGCGGCCGGGTCATCGAGGAGGGCGGCACCCACCTGCAGTCCACCTACGTCACCGGCTGGATCCGGCGCGGCCCGATCGGTCTGATCGGCCACACCAAGGGCGACGCCAACGAGGCCGTCGCCAACCTGCTGGACGACCACGCGAACGGCCGGCTGCACACTCCGGCCTCGCCCGCCCCGGAGGCCGTGGACGCCTTCCTCGCCGAGCGCGAGGTCCGCTTCACCACCTGGGAGGGCTGGTACCGGCTGGACGCCGCCGAGCGGGCGCTGGGCGAGCCGCAGGGCCGCGAGCGCGTGAAGATCGTCGAGCGCGAGGACATGCTGCGGGAGAGCGGGGCGTAAGTCCCGGATCCCGTACGGATCCGAGGGGGCCGGCCCCGCCTGGGCCGGCCCCCTCGCCGTGTTCACCCCCGCGTTCGGCCCTCCGCGGCCTGCGCGAACAGCTCGTGCAAGGGCACCGGCGGCGGCAGCCAGCCGCACCGACGGGCCGTGCACACCGTCCGTGCCTGTCTGAAGCGGTTCAGCGTGCCGCGAGTTCGCGGCAGCCTGTCACCGTCAGGCCCACGGTCAGCAGGGCGAGCACGGCCGCCTGGGCGAGGTTCCCGCCGAGGTACGCGACGGCTCCCGGCAGGCTCAGCCACGGGTAGAGGGCGGCGACGCGGACCGCCAGGAGGAGCAGGCCGAGCACGGCGAGGGCGAGGGCGCCGCCGGGCGTGCCCCGGTCGGTGCGCCGGGCCCTCCCGAGGAGCCAGCCGAGGGCGCCGACGACGAAGCAGTTGGCGGGCCCCCACACCAGGTCGTCCGCGGCGGGCAGCAGTACCAGGGACGCGCCCGTCACCACACACGTCGCCATGAAGACCAGACCGGGGCTTGCGGCGGGCAGCCGGGCCGGGGGTGCGTCGCGATGGTGGGCGGCGCACAGCGCGAGGGCCGGCAGCCAGGCGAGGAGCGCCAGCGCGGCGACGAACGCCGGCTCCGAGATGATCGTCGTGCCGGTCAGTGAGCCGACCAGCGGCCACAGGGTGGGCAGCGCGGCCACCAGGACGCCGATCCGGGCGAGGCGACGACGGTCGTGCAGGAGGGCGAAGTAGGCGACCGTCCAGCCCAGCGGCAGGATCCACTGGGCGGCGGCGACCGTTCCGGCGAGGATGCCGTGGTCGGTGAACTGCGAGACGTACAGGCTCCGTTCGGCGCCGCCTCGGGTGAACGACCAGGTCAGCCGCAGCACCGGCTCGACGACGGCGGAGGCCGCCAGGATCAGGACGGCGGCCAGCGCGAAGAGCCGGGCGGCCGATCCGAGCAGGACGTAGCGACGGGGCGCGCCTGCGGCGCCGAGGCGGCTGCGCACCGCGAGGGCGGCGATGCTCGCCACCTCGCCGAGCGTGGGCCGGCTCTGGTCCTGTGTGTCGCGGTCGAGGTCCCCGAGGAACGTCTCGACCATCTCCTCCTCCCGTCCGCGCCGGTAGTAGCCGGGGAGCAGGCGCAGGACGGTGCGGTAGCGGGTCTCCAGCAGCGTGGTCATGCGTAGCCTCCCGCGAGTCCGGGTGCGGTGGGGGGTTCGAGTCCGGCCGGGCCCGCGGCGGCGGGGCGGGCGCCGGCGCGGCGCCCCTCGGCGATGCGCCGTTTGGCCGCGCCGGCGCCGGCCGCCATCCGCTCGGCCTCCGCGTCCAGGGCCGCCACTCCGTCGTCGGTGAGCCGGTAGTAGCGGCGCAGCCGGCCCTGCTGGATCTCTTCCCGGTCCAGCACGATCAGGGCGTCCTCGGTGAGCCGGTCCAGCACTCCGTACAGCGTGCCGACGCGCAGCTGCACCTCGCCGTCGGACAGCTCTTCGATCTCCTGCAGGATGCCGTAACCGTGCCGCGGCTGGTCGGCGAGCGCCGTGAGGACGAAGAACGCCGCCCGGGTCATGCTCTTCGCTGTCATGCGACCAGAATATATCGGCAGCCGATATATATCGAGAGGCGAACGGAGTCCGCCCCTGGGCGGATGGGCGGGCGAACCCCGTTCGCCGGACCATTCTGGGCGCCCGACACGGGTGCGGACACGTGTGAACGACGGCCGCCCGACGCGTGTCCCGCGCACCCCGGATGCAGGGCGCGCGCCCCGTGCGCGGGGGCGCCCGGTTGCCGCCACGCGCCGCCTTTCCGCCCCGGACGACCGCGCGCCCGGCCGAACGGTGATACTGGAGGGCACACCCGCCCCCATCAGCAGATTGGCTCATGTCGAACTCCGCCACCGACCACGCCACCATCCCGCAGACCCTCTGGGCGGCCCGCGGCCGTCACACCGGTCCCGCCCCCGAGGAGGTCGTCCGCCGCACCCTGCGCCGGCACAAGGAGAGCGGCGACATCGACGACTTCGCCGAACCCGCGGTGCCCGAGGACTCGGCCCGGCGGGTCTTCGAGGCGCGCTGGCGGGCCGGCGGCGCGGTCACCGTGCGGGCCCGGCTCACCCTCGTACCGGGCGAGGGCCAGCGGCAGTGGCACGCATGGCGGCTCGTCGCCGAGGCGGAGCGCCCCTGGGACGAGGCCTGGCCCTCGCCCGCGACGCTCTTCTGGCCCGAGGGCACGACCGGTGACGACGGCTCCTGGGACCACCACGCCACGGTCTCCGGGCTGCGCTTCCGGCAGGTCAACGCGCTGCCCGCGGACGACAAGGAGATGCGGCGCCGGCTGCGGGACGCGGCGCGCGAGGGCTGGTGCGTGAACGTCGTCGTGCACGAGGCGATGACCCCGGACGAGCAGGGCCGGCTGCCGCTGGCCCGGCTGCTGCCGCCGGGCCTGCGGCACCGGGTGGTGGAGCACCGGGCCGCGCCGCACCAGTTCCGTGCCGTCAACTGGGCGCTGAAGGATCTCGGTTGCGAGGTGCCGCGCGGCGGCGCGGTGCTGCTGCCGCCGGACCCGGCTCCGAAGGGCTACGACGGCCGGGAGCACAGCGTCCGCAGCGTCTTCCTGGACGGTTCCGAACCGGCCGACCTCGTCGCGGCCCTGCGCCGCTTCGTCGCCCTGTCCCGGCCGCTGCCGCGGGAGGCCGAGGAGGCGCTGACCGACCTGCGGGACGACTGGACGCTGATGACCCACCAGGAGGAGCTGGAGCGGGAACGGCAGCGGGTCGCCATGTACGAGGAGGCGCTGGAGGCGATGACCCGGTCCCGGGACCTGTACAAGGAGGCCGCCGAGCAGGCCCTGGAGGCTCTCGCCGCCTACCGTGACGTCCCGGCGCCCGAGCACGCCCTGCCGCAGCAGCGGCCCGCGTCCCGGACGCCGGGTGCGCTGCAGCAGCTGACCCGGACGTTCGAGCGGCTGAAGTTCAAGGGCCAGCGGCAGCCGGTGCAGGGCCCGGCACCCGCGGGCCCGGACGCTGCCGAGGGCACGGACCGGCCGTCGTAGCGTCATGGATTCCAGCACGGCCCTGCTGGTGACCGCGGCCGTCGTCGCGGCGGCGCTGCTCGCCGTCGCCCTCGGCCTGCTGGTACGGCTGGTGCGCCTCCGGCGCACGCTGCGGCGGGCCGGACTGCCGACGGGCCCGCGCTGGGTGTTCTGGGGCGCGGTCGCCTATCTCCTGCTCCCCACCGACCTGCTGCCCGACCCCGTCTACCTGGACGACATCGCCGTCCTGCTGCTCGCGCTGCGGAGCCTGCGCGCCGCCCGGCCGCTGCCGCCCGGCCCGACCGAGTCCTGAGAACGGCCCCCGGAAGGCGACTCCCGCCGTTGAACGGCCGCCGCATGCCTCACCATGGAGCGATGCGGACCGAGTTCACCGGGATCCCCGGTATTGCGACGGCCCCGGACGTGGCCGTGGTCGTCGACGTCATGCGCGCGTTCACCGTGGCCGCCTGGGCGTTCGGGCGCGGTGCCGAACGGATCGTCTTCGCCGGTACCCAGCAGGAGGCCCTGGAGCTGAAGGCCCGTCACCCGGGCTGGCTCGCCTTCCAGGACGGCGCGCCGGTGCCGGGGTTCGACCTGGCCAACTCCCCGGCCCGGCTGCGTTCACTGGATGTGCGGGGCCGTACGGTCGTGCAGAAGACCACCGCCGGGACGGCCGGGGCGCTGGCCGTGGCGGACGCCGGGCTGCTGCTGTGCGCGAGCTTCCTGGTGGCCGGCGCGACCGCCGAGGTGCTCAGGCGGGCCCGGCCGGAGACGGTGACCTTCGTCGTCACCGGGGACGGCGGCCGGGCCGAGGAAGATCTCGCCTGCGCCGAGTACATCGCGGACCGCGTCCACGCCGCCGACGCCGACCCGCGGCCGTACCTCGAGCGGGCCGGGCGCTCGGACGCAGCCGCGCGGCTCGCGGACGGCGTGCGGCGCGGCTGGGGCGGTGTCCACCCCGAGGATGTGCCGATGTGCCTGGAGGCGGACACCTTCCCGTTCGCGATGGCGGCCGCCCGGGTGGACGGCCACCTGGTACTGCGTCCCGTGGACGCCGGGAGCGCGGATGCGGGCCGTACGGCGACTGCGCACCCGGCGCCCTGAGTCAGCCGGCGCCCTCGCGGCGGGCGGTGCCCGTGAGCAGGGCGCCCAGCAGCACCGCCAGGGTCGCCAGCGCGGCCGTCCCCGCCACCGTGACGGCGAGCCAGGGCGGGGCCAGGGTCGCGCCCCACAGCCGGGCCGCGTCCGGCAGGCCGAACCGCACGCCGGCCAGCTGCCCGACGGCGAGCGCCGCCGTGACACCGAATCCGGCGGTCCCCGCGACGAGCCGGGCATGTGCCGCCGGGGTGGGCAGCGCGAGGGCCAGAAGCACGCACAGGCCCGAGGCGAGGACGGTGGCCGCGAGGACGCCGTGGAACGGTCCGGCCCAGTGGCGCGGCGCGTGGGCCACTCCGCAGAGCAGGACCAGCAGCGCGGCGGCACGGGCACCCCACTCGGGAGTCACGAACCTCCAGCGGTCCCGGTTCCGGTTCCGGTTCCGGTCGGGGTCCTGGGCCGAACGGTCCTTCACCGACCGTTGCTTCGCGAACCCTGTCCTCGCCCGCCACTCCTGCACCAGGCGTTCCCTCGCCGAACGGTCCTTCGCGGAACGATCCTTCGCGAGCCGTTCCTTCGCAGGCCGTGCCCTGGCCGGCCGGTCCTTCTCCGACCGGTCCTTCTCGGGCCGGTCCTGCTCGTCCCGGGTCTGCCGGCCGCTGGTGGCCGCGGCCCAGGCGTCGAACGCGGACACGGCCTCGGCGGGCACGGGGTCGCGCACGGGGCCGAGGGGGGCGGCGGCCGGCGGCTCGGACAGCGGGGTCTCGCGCACGGCGCGGTCCGCGGACAGCCGGCCGATCAGCTCGGCGAGTTCCTCCACGGGCCGGCTGACGGCCACGGCCCGCACCGCGGCCTGCCCGCAGTGGGGTCCGAGGGAGGTGCGGTGCAGCAGCTGCATCAGCCGGCTCACGTCGTCCAGCGGACGGCGCTCGGCGGCGGCCCGGATCGCCTCGTCGGCACTTCCGGTGGCCCCGGGCGACTCGGTCAGGAGGGTCACGAAACGGGCCAGATCCTCCACGGACCGGTCCACCCCGACCGCGCGCAGCGCGTCGGCCGTGGTCCGGGCGTGTTCGGGGGAGCCTTCCAGCAGGGTGATGAGCCGGACGACGTCCTCGACCGGACGGTCGGCGACGGCCGCCTGGACCAGCCCGGGCAGCGGGTCGCCGTACGGGAGAGCGTCATCGGGCGGGACGTCGTCGCGTGCCGCAGGGTCGGACTCCGTCTGGGGGGCGTCGTCGCGTGTGGCACGGTCGGACTCCGTCTGGGGGGCCTCGTCGGCGGCCGCGGGGACCTCGGCGTCGGGTGCCTCGGGGACCTCGATCGGGCCCTCCTGGGCAGCTTCGGGGAGCGGCTTCGCGAAAGGCAGCGCCGGCCACGTGAGGAGATCCGGGTACGGGTTGGGGGCGACGGCTGGGACCGGCGCGGGGGTTATCAGCGCGTCGTCGGGACGGGGGGTGGGAGATCGGGTGGTCATCTCGCCTCCAGTCGAAAGGTGCGGCCGCGTCTGCGCCCCGTCTGCGGCAGCGGCATTACGCACCATTACTAGGAGTGGCCCGGTGCACCCGCCACTCGGGTGCGGCACCGGTGTGAGTCGGACGGCCGGGAAAGCGGACCCGCCAAGGGGGCGGATCGGCCACGGGAGGCCGACGGGCCTAGGGAGTGGTGCCGTCCAGTGGCGTCGTCCAGGTGCGTCGCACGGCCCTCCGGGCGCATTCTTGCTGTGTCATCCACCCGACAGGCGCACGGGACGAGGTAGGGGCGATGACTGGGAGCGGTGGCGAGCAGCTGGTCCGTACGCGGGCCCGGCTCGCCGCGCTGCTGGCGGACGCCTCGACCGGCGCGCTCGGTGCGGCCGGCGGCCGGGTGGCGGGCGTGTATCTGCGGTCGGGCACCCCGGGCCTGCTGCGCCTCGCGGTGCTCGCGGGGCTGCCCGGTCCGCTGTTCCGGCCCTGGTGGCGGCTGCACGTGGGCCGCCCCTTCCCCGTCGCCGACGCCTACCGACTCGGCGTACGGGTGGTGCTGTCGGACGCCGCCGAGACGGTGCGCCGCTATCCGCAGTTCGCCGCGGGCCTGCCCTTCCCGCTCGGGTCGGTGCACATGCCGGTGCCGGGCGGGAGCGAGCCGCTCGGGGTGCTCACGGTGCTGCGCCCGGCGGTGGCCGATTCCGTGGACGAGCTGCTGGACATGGAGCTGCTCGCCCGGCTGGCCGAAGGGCTGGGTGCCGAGCTGCTGGCACTCGCCGACGGGGACGCGAGCGCCGTCGTGTGGGACGGCGAGCCGCTGTGCGTGCGGCCGCCCGCGGCCCGGCCCGCCCAGGCCGTCGTGGCGCGGTTCGACTGGGATCCCGTGACCTGCGCGGTGCGCCCGGACGACCGGCTGTACGCGCTCCTCGGCCTGTGTCCCGGCGAGTTCGCCGGGTCGGACACGGCGTTCGCGGACGCCCTGGCCCCGGACGACACGGACCGGATCCTGGCGGCGCTGCGCGACACGGCCGCCGGGAAGCCGCCCGCCGCGCCGCTGCACCTGAGGTCGCGGGAGGGCGCACCGCGGCTGCTGGACCTGTGGCCGGCCGCGGCGGACGGGGCCGCGGAGCGGGTCGGCGGGGTGGTGTTCGAACCGGGTCCCGCCGCTGCCGACGGCGCGGCCGACCTGCTGCCGCAGGGCGTGTTCTGCCTGGACCGGCTGGGGCTGATCGTGTACGTCAACCAGGCCGCGGCCCGGCTCGCCGGCCGGGAGCGGGAGCGGCTGCTCGGGCGGCCCATATGGGAGGCGCTGCCGTGGCTGACCGGTCCGCCCTACGACGACCATCTGCGCGGCGCGCTGCTGGCCCCGGATCCGGTGCACTTCCATGTGCGCCGGCCGGCTGGCGAGGGGGACGAGCCCGGCGCGGGCGACTGGCTGGCGGTGTCGGTGCATCCCGGTGCCGACCTGCTGACCTGCACGCTCATGCCGGCCAGCCGGGTGGACACGCCGGTCGAGCCGGTCGTGGAGGAGCACATGCCGGAGGGCTCGGTGGCGGGCGACCACTCGATGGAGCCGCTGTACCGGCCGATCGCCCTGGCGATCGCGCTGACGGACGCGGTGACCGCCCGTCAGGTGTCGGCGGTGGTCATGCGGGAGCTGTTGCCCGCGTTCGGCGGCCGGTGCCTCGCCATCTATCTGCTGCAGGACCGGCATCTGTATCTGGCCTGGGAGAGCGGCTTCCCGCAGGGGTTCCTCACCCCGTTCGAGGGAGTCGGTCTCGACGCGCGGCTGCCGGGCGTGGAGTGCCTGACCACGGGTCGGCCGCTGTTCTTCGAGTCGATGCAGCAGTTGCCGGCCGCCTATCCGGGCATCCCGCTGGACGCCGACGAGGGTGCCCGGGCGTTTCTGCCGCTGATCGCCTCCGGACGGCCGGTCGGTTCGTGCATCCTCGGCTTCGACCGCCCGCGCGGCTTCAGCACCGAGGAACGTACGGTCCTCACCGCGCTCGCCGGGCTGATCGCGCACGCCATGGAGCGGGCGCAGCGCTACGACAGCGAGGCGGCGCTCGCGCGCGGGCTGCAGCAGGCGCTGCTGCCCCGCCGGCTGTCGACGCATCCCGAGGTGGAGACCGCGGGCCGGTATCTGCCGGGTACGCAGGGCATGGACGTGGGCGGCGACTGGTACGACGTGGTGGAGGCGGGGGACGGGCTCGCCCTGGTGATCGGTGATGTGCAGGGGCACGGGGTGCAGGCGGCGGCCACCATGGGGCAGCTGCGCAGTGCGGTGCGCGCGTTCGCGCTGGGCGACCGGCCGCCCGACGAGGTGATGAGCGGCACCAACCATCTGCTGATCGACCTCGACCCCGGCCAGTTCGCCAGCTGCTGCTATCTGCGGCTGGACCCCGCGACCGGGCGGGCCCGGATCGCCCGGGCGGGGCATCCGCCGCCGCTGCTGCGCTCCCCCGACGGGCGGACCCGGCTGGTGGACGTCCCCGGCGGTGTCGTCCTCGGGGTGGATCCGCAGGCCCGGTATCCCGTGGCCGAGCTGCTGCTGGAGCCGGACGCGATCCTCGCCCTGTACACGGACGGGCTGGTGGAGCGGCCCGGCGCGGACATCGACGACGGCATCACCGCGCTGCGGCTGGCGCTCGCCAGGGCCGGGGCCGCCGCCGGGCGGCGGGGCGGGCGGTCGCTGGCCGGGGTCGCCGACCGGCTCACGGCCGGCGCCCGGCACGCCACCGACCGGCCCGACGACGTGGCGCTGCTGCTCGCCGCCCGCCGTTCGGCTCCTGTGCGCCACCGGTGACCGGATCGCGCGGCTCCGATCAGCCGCCGTCATCTCGGGCAACGGTCTCGCCGGAGCGGGCCGAGCAGTGTAGACATGGGCACATGGTGCGTCTGCCCGGCCGGCCTGTGTCTCGGCCGTCCCGTCCGTTCGGGGACCCGCGCGCAGCGCAGGTCCCGGAACCGCAGGCTTCAGATGGGAACGGCGGCAGGCCCGGAGTCCTGCGGTCGGCGGTGACCGGACGCAGCGTCGCCGGGCAGGTGTTCCTCCTCCAAGTGGTGATCGTGCTGCTGCTGGTCGTCTCGGCGGTGGTGGCGCAGGTGCTCCAGGTGCGGCACGACAGCGACCTGGAGGCACAGAACCGTTCCCTCGCCGTCGCCGAGTCCTTCGCGAACGCGCCCGGCACGGCGGCGGCGCTGCGCGCCCCGGACCCCACCGCCGTGCTGCAGCCCCGTGCGGAGGCGGTCCGCAAGGCGACCGGGGTGGACTTCGTCGTCGTGATGAACACGGACGGCATCCGCTACACGCACCCCAAACCCGACCGCATCGGCAAGAAGTTCGTCGGCACGATCGGCCCGGCGCTGGCGGGCGGCACGGTCACCGAGCACGTCAACGGCACGATCGGCCCGCTGGTGCAGGTCGTGGTGCCGGTGAAGGACTCCGGCGGCAAGGTGGTGGGCCTGGTGTCAGCCGGGATCACCACCGCGCATGTGGGCGGGGCCGCCGACCAGACGCTGCCGCTGCTGCTCGGGGCGGCGGCCGCGGCGCTCGCGCTGGCCACCGGGGGCACGGCCCTGGTCAGCAGGCGGCTGCTGCGCCAGACGCGTGGCCTCGGGCCGTACGAGATGACCCGGATGTACGAGCACCACGACGCGGTGCTGCACGCGGTCCGGGAGGGTGTGCTGATCGTCGGCGGCGACGGCCGGCTGCTGCTCGCCAACGATGAGGCGCACCGGCTGCTGGACCTGCCCGAGGACGCCGAGCGGCGCAGCGTGCTGGAGCTGGGCCTGGACGACGAGACGGCGGCGCTGCTGGCCTCGGGCCGGGTGGCCACGGACGAGGTGCACCTGGTCAAGGACCGGCTGCTGGCCATCAACCAGCGGCCCACCGATCTGCGCGGCGGCCCCGCGGGCAGCGTCACCACGCTGCGCGACTCGACCGAGCTGCGGGCCCTCTCGGGCCGTGCGGAGGTGGCGCGCGAGCGGCTGAACATGCTGTACGACGCCGGGGTCGGCATCGGCACCAGTCTGGACGTGACCCGTACCGCCGGGGAGCTGGCCGAGCTGGCGGTGCCCCGGTTCGCGGACTTCGCGACGGTGGACCTGTTCGACGCGGTCCTGCACGGCGAGGAGCCGAAGCCCGGCACCTCGCTGCGCCGCGCCGCCTGCGCCGGCATCCGCCAGGACTGCCCGCTGTACCCGGTCGGCGAGCGGATCCGGTTCGTGGCCACCTCGCCGCAGGCGCGCAGCCTGACCACCGGGCAGTCGGTCCTGGTGCCGCGGCTGCGCGACGCGCCCGGCTGGCGGGCGCAGGACCTGGAGCGCACCGACCAGGTCCTGGCGTACGGCATCCATTCGCTGATCACCGTGCCGCTGCGGGCGGGCAGTCTGGTGCTGGGGGTGGCGAACTTCTGGCGTGCGGAGAAGCCGCAGCCGTTCGACGCCGAGGAGCTGGCGCTCGCCGAGGAGCTGGTCGCACGGGCCGCGGTGTCCATCGACAACGCCCGCCGGTACACGCGCGAGCACAGCATGGCGGTCACCCTGCAGCGCAGTCTGCTGCCGCGTTCTCTGCCCGAGCAGGGCGCGCTGGAGATCGCCTACCGCTATCTGCCGGCGCAGTCCGGGGTGGGCGGCGACTGGTTCGACGTGCTGCCGCTGTCCGGCGCGCGGGTGGCGCTGGTGGTGGGGGACGTGGTGGGGCACGGGCTGCACGCGGCGGCCACCATGGGCCGGCTGCGCACGGCGGTGCACAACTTCTCCGCGCTGGATCTGCCGCCGGATGAACTCCTCGGTCTGCTGGACGAGTTGGTGGGCCGGATCGACCAGGACGAGACCGGCGCGGACGGCTCCGCGGCGATCACCGGCGCGACCTGTCTGTACGCGGTGTACGACCCGGTCTCGCGGCACTGCAGCGTGGCCCGGGCCGGCCATCCGCCGCCCGCGCTGGTGCGTCCCGAAGGGCGCGTGGAGTTCCCTGAGGTGCCGGCGGGCCCGCCGCTGGGGCTGGGCGGGCTGCCGTTCGAGACGGCCGAGCTGGAGCTGGCCGAGGGCAGCCGGCTGGTGCTGTACACCGACGGGCTGGTGGAAGACCGCGAGCGGGACATCGACGTGGGCCTGGACCTGCTGAGCGACGCCCTGCGCGGTACGCCGGGCGCCTCGCCGGAGGAGACCTGCCGTGCGGTGCTGGACCGGCTGCCGGCCCGGCCGAACGACGACGTCGCGCTGATCGTCGCCCGTACGCGGATGCTGGGCCCGGACCGGGTCGCCGAGTGGCAGGTGCCGTCCGACCCGGCGGCGGTGTCCCAGGTGCGGTCCGCGGTGACCCGGACGCTCGCCGACTGGGACCTGGACGAGCTGGCGTTCACGACGGAACTGATCCTGAGCGAGCTGGTCACCAACGCCATCCGCTACGGGCGCGGTCCGATCGGTGTCCGGCTGCTGCGCGACCGCACGGTGATCTGCGAGGTCTCCGACCGCAGCACGACCTCGCCGCATCTGCGGTACGCGGCGAGCACCGACGAGGGCGGCCGGGGCCTGTTCCTGGTCGCGCAGCTCGCCGAGCGCTGGGGTACCCGGTACACCCCGCACGGCAAGATCATCTGGGCGGAGCAGCCGCTGCCGTAGATGTGCGCGGGAATTATGTTGAGTACATGACGTCAAGCGGGTGATGATCTCCGCCATGTTCTCGCGCAGGAATCGCCGCCCGAAGTCCCCCGGTCTCCGCACGGCCTGGTAGGCCCTGGACTCCGGTGATGTGCCCGGTGCGCTCAGGCGGTTGCGGGCGGCCGGCGAGGAGCAGCCGCTCGCCGAGGTGGCCCTGGTGGTGGCGCGGGCCGCCGGGACGGCGGGCTTCGACGACCTCGCCAAGGCCGCCGCCGCTGTCGTCGCCGAGCCCGAACACCCCAAGGCCCTCTACGACTTCGGGTACTGGTGCATCGAACGCGACGTGGCCCATCTGGCGGTCCCCGCGCTCCGCGAGGCACTGCGCCTGAGCAACGGCTCGCCGGTGGCGCTGCGGGAGCTGGTGTCGGCGTACGAGCACGAGGGCCGCCATCGCGAGGCCGTGACCGAACTCGCCCGGTACGAGGGGACGTTCGCGGACTGGCCGGAACGCTATCTGCTGGTGTTCAACGCCGTCCTGGCGGGCGATCTGGAGCTGGCGCGGCGCCAGCACGCGCTGCTGCCGGACCCAGAGGACGCGCAGTGGCGGCCGGCCCGGGAGCGGCAGAACCGCGTCCTGGCGCGTGCGGCCGCGGCCGAGCGGGTGTCCGCGCTCGACCTGACCGATCTGCGCGGCTGGCAGTACGTGATCGCCGGCACGGTCCTCGGCACCCTGTCGCCGTACGGCTTCGACGCGGGCATGCACGGCCGCTACGCCTGGCTGCAGGACACCCCTGACGGCTGTCTGCGGGGTCTGGAGCGGCTGCGCACCCTGCTGGCGGCGACCGAGGTGCGGCCCCGGACGGTGTCGCTGCTGCCCGACCGGGACTCACGGATCCTCGGACTGGCCGCGGCCGAGGTGCTGGGCCTGCCGGCCGAGCCGTTCACGCCCGGCCGGCCGGACACGGTGGTCGTGGCGTACGACCTCGACGGCCTGGCCGCGCACGACGGCGGACCGGAGATCATCGGGCAGCTCTTCGAGCGCGTGCCAGGGCAGGTGCTGCACGCGCACGCGAGCTGCTGGACGGACTCGCCCGCGATCACCGCGGACAGTGTCGCGCTGCTGCACCAGTCGGTGGTGCCGCCCTGGGGGGAGCAGCTGCGCCAGGGCGCGGACGGCGGCGTCGAGCGGGGCCCGGCGGACGACCGTCCGGAGGCGGAGATCGCCGCCGACGTGACGGCGGCCGACCCGGGCGCCGATCCGGGGGACGGCTCGGGCCCCGCCGACGACGAAGCGGACTTCGCGGCGTTCGCCGCCGCCGTCGGGAGCACCTGGCTGCGCGGCGACCGGGCACGGGTACGGTCCTGCGGGCCCGTCCCGAGCAGCCGGTTCGCCTGAGCCTGAGCCTTGGCCTGAGCGGCGGAGGCGGTCAGGCGCTCAACCGCGAGCGCAGCAGCCGCTTTCCCATCTCGGCAGCCTTGCGGCTGTCGGCCTGGGCCTTGTGGGCTCCCGGGTACCCGGGCGGCCTGCGGACGCACGCCCCTGGGGGTCAGCCGAGGGCGCGGTCGAGGTTGAACGCGGCGCTGATCAGGGCCAGATGCGTGAAGGCCTGCGGGAAGTTGCCCTGCTGCTCGCCGGTGCGGCCGATTTCCTCCGCGTACAGGCCGAGATGGTTGGCGTAGGTGAGCATCTTCTCGAAGGCCAGCCGGGCCTCGTCGAGCCGGCCGGCCCGCACCAGGGCCTCGACGTACCAGAAGGAGCAGATGGAGAAGGTGCCCTCGTCGCCGCGGAGTCCGTCGGGGCTGGCCTGCGGGTCGTAGCGGTAGACGAGGGAGTCGGAGACCAGGTCCTCGGTGAGGGCGTCCAGGGTGGACAGCCACTTGGGGTCGGTGGGGGCGACGAACTTGCCGAGGGGCATCATCAGCAGCGACGCGTCCAGCACATCGCCGCCCTCGTACTGCACGAAGGCGCCGCGCCGCTCGGACCAGCCGCGGTCCATGATCCGCCGGTAGATCGTGTCGCGGGCCTGCCCCCAGCGGGGCAGGTCGGCGGGCAGCCCGCGCCGTCTGGCGAGCCGGATGGCCCGCTCGATGGCGACCCAGCACATCAGCCGCGAGTACGTGAAGTTCCGGCGGCCGCCGCGGGTCTCCCACACGCCCTCGTCGGGCTGGTCCCAGTGGACGCAGAGCCAGTCGACCAGCTGGCACACGTCGTCCCACTGGCCGCTGGAGATCGGCTGGGCCCACTTGTCGTACAGGTAGATCGAGTCGATGAGGGCGCCGTATATGTCCAGCTGGAGCTGGTCGGCGGCGGCGTTGCCGACACGGACCGGGGCGGAGCACAGATGGCCCTCCAGGTGCGGCAGCTCGCGCTCGGGCAGCTCGGTGCGGCCGTCGATGCCGTACATGATCTGCAGCGGCGCCCGGTCGTCGGCAGTGTCGCAGGGGCTGACATGGGTGGTGAGGAAGCGCATGAACGCCTCCGCCTCGCCGCTGAAGCCGAGCCGCAGCAGCGCGTAGACGGCGAACGCGGCGTCCCGCACCCACACATACCGGTAGTCCCAGTTCCGCTCGCCGCCGAGCTGCTCGGGCAGGCTGGTGGTGGGGGCGGCGACGATGGCACCGGTCGGTGCGTAGGTGAGCAGCTTCAGGGTGAGGGCGGAGCGGTGCACCATCTCGCGCCAGCGGCCCCGGTAGCGGGACTGGTGCAGCCAGCGCCGCCAGTAGGCGACCGTGGCGTTGAACTCGTACTCGGCCTCGGCGTGGGCGCAGCCGCGGGGGGCCACGGCGTCGCCGACCTGGTCGAGGGCGAACACCGCGCTGCCACCCTCCTCCAGCTTGAAGTCGGCGCGCGCGTCCCGCTCGTCGCACTCCAGGGTGACCGTGGAGGTCAGCGCCAGGGCCCGCTCGGCGGACTCGAAGACGACGGTGCCGTCGACGGTGCGCAGGGTGTGCGGGGCTTGACCGTAGTCGAACCGCGGGGCGACCAGTACCCGGAAGGGCACGGTGCCGCGGACGCAGACCACACGCCGGATCAGCCGGTGCCGGCCCCCCTCCCCCGGGCCGTCCGCGCTGTCGGAGGTGACCGGCATGAAGTCCTGCACCTCGCCGACGCCGTCCTCGGTGAAGAACCGGGTGATCAGTACGTTGGTGTCGGGGAAGTAGAACTGCTTGGTCCGCGCGGGTACGGCGGCGGCCACCTCGAAGCTGCCGCCGCGCTCGGCGTCGAGGATGGCCGCGAAGACGCTCGGGGCGTCGAAGGACGGGCAGCAGTACCAGTCGATCGTGCCGTTCGTGCCGACCAGGGCCACACTGCGCAGGTCGCCGATGAGCCCGTGCTCGGCGATCGGCAGATAGCGGGGGCTGGAGCGGACGTCGTCGGGGAACGGGGTCTCGGCCATCGGCGGCCTCCCGGTGAGCGGTGCGAGATGTTTTCCAGCTTAGGAGCGAGTGCTCTCCGGTGGCGTGGGAAGGCGCTGCGGGGAATGGTGAGAGGGTGCCCCGTTCGGCGGCACCGGCACGGATGCGGTCATCCGGACCGAGGAGGAGGCATCATGTCGACAACCACACCCGACGAGTCCCGGTCGTCCGACGACCACTGCACCCCGGACGCCCTGCTCCACTCCGCTCCCTCCCAGAATGTCACCCTGGAGGACCTGGTGATGGCGGCGGGCAGGGACGTCACTCCGAAGAACCTCGACTGGGCCCGGCGCAAGATGGAGAAGGAGGGCCCGACGGCCATCGAGAGGCTACTGCCGTAGGGCGTCCGGGGCATCACCGGCTCCTGTCGCGACGGGGGCAGGACGGCCGACGCAAGGGGCGCGGGGAACTGCGCGGGCGACCACGCACCACCCGCACCCCGCCGTGCGACATGAGCCGCTACGGCGAGGGCGCGTCGTCCACGCACACCA
>NZ_JBFAWH010000063.1:0-21298 GCF_040680235.1 Streptomyces sp. NPDC052101 | reverse complement strand
TTTCGTCTCGGCGACTACCAGCACGAGCTGGGGCTGATCGACAGTCGCTACGCGCCCGCAGGGGCGGGGACCGGGCCGGGCGGTGCTGTCGTGTACTGGCATGTCGACGATGTGAGCGCGGCGCTCGGAAGGCTGCTGTCCCTGGGGGCGAAGGAGTACGAACCACTCACGGAGCGCGGAGCAGGGTTCGTCACCGCCTCCGTGACCGACCCCTTCGGGAACATCCTGGGCGTGATGTACAACCGGCACTACCTCGATGTGCTGGGCACACACGGATAGCAACAAGGGTGCGGCGAGGGGAACGGCCGGGCCGTTACATACGAGGGGCCGTACGGGTTGGGTGAGTTGTGAAGCTGACCTGGGCCCGTACGGCCCTGCCGTCCTGACGTGTCCAGGGTCTCTCGTGCACACTTCGGGGCGAGTTGCTCGAAGAACTCGCCCCGAAGCGGGCAGCGGCCCGTGAGTCGGCACTCTGCGAGCGGCGCGGCGGGGAGCGCGGGCGGGTAGCTGGTGCTGGGCCCAAACGGCGGCTGGTGCTCACCGATCGGCTCCTGATCACGCTGGTGCACCTGCGGTTGGGGCTGCCGCACGCAGCGCTGGGCGAGTTGTACGAAGTGGACCGCTCCCCGTGTCCGGAGCGATCCGGGAGGTCCGCCCACTGCTCGCGACCCGCGACTTCGCGGTGGCCCGTCCCGTGATCATGTGACGGGACAGTCAGCCTCTAGGAGCGGAGGTCGGCACGAGGCCGGAGAAGCTGCGAACGTGCGCGGATGCTAGCTTCGCCTCCCGTGATGGAGCACCAGGACGAGACCAGGGCGGCCTACGACGGGGTCGTCGAGCTATATGCGTCGATGTTCGCTAATAGGTTGGAGACACAGCCGTTCTCGCGGAACATGATCGGCACCTTCGCCGAGCTGGTGCGTGGGACAGGGAACCCGCGGGCAGCCGACGTCGGGTGCGGGCCTGGACATCTGACGGCCATGCTGCACGACCTGGGACTGGACGCCTTCGGGCTCGACCTCTCCCCGGGCATGGTCGATCACGCCCGGCGGGCCCATCCGGCGCTGCGGTTCGACGAGGCGCGGATGGAAGCCCTGCCGGTCGAGGATGGCGCGCTCGGCGGCGTGCTGGCCCACTACTCGATGATCCATACCCCGCCTGGGGAATTGCCCGCGCTACTCGCCGAGCAGGTGCGTGTCCTGGCACCAGGGGGCCTGCTCCTGGTCTCGTTCTTCGCGACCGACGGACCGGAGCCGGTCCGCTTCGACCACAAGGTGACGCCCGCCTATAGCTGGCCGGTGGACCGGTTCGCCGAGTTGCTGGCCGGGGTCGGGCTCGTCACGTTCGCCCGGCTGCTCCACGACCCGTCCTCCGAACGGGGCTTCCTCGACGCCCACTTGCTGGCACGCCTGCACTAGTGCCGGGTTCCTCTTTCGTTGGGTATATGTCCTGGTGGCGGGGTAGTTGAGGGTGCTCGGCTACGGGTGCCGGCGATCGCCGTGGAGCTGGACTGCAGCCAGAAAACGGTCCGCTGCCGGCTGCACCGCTTCAACCGCTCAGGCCTGCAGGGGCTGGAGGATCCAGGCGGGCAGGGCCGCAGGCGACGGATCACCGAGGAGGAACGATCTCGGATCATCTCCCTGGTCAAAGCCGTGCCACCAGGGCGGCTGAGGTGGGAGCCGGTTGGGCAACTGTGGGCCTTCGACGAGTCCGGACCTTCCGAGTGGACTTGATCCTCCGCCTCCTCGAACCACGGGCCACAGCGGAAACTCGGGCCTTCCTGACCCGCTCGACCAAGGATCGTGGATGCCCGCCCAATTCATGAACGCCAAGCAGACCTGTCCTGGCCGTCGCGCGGCCAGGACTCATTGCCGTGTCAGGCCGCGAGCGCCATGTCCAGCACCTGGGCCGCCTTGCCGATCGATCCCGGCAGGAGGTGCCGGTAGATCTTGAAGGTGACGTCGACGCTCTTGTGCCCCATCCACTCGGCAACGTCCGTGATCGGGATGCCGTTGCTCAGGCAGTTCGAGGCGTAGAAGTGACGGTTCCTGTAGAGGACCGTCCCCTGCGGGATGTCCACCTCGCCCGACGCCCTGATCCGGCGCCACTGGTTGTCCATCCGCCAGTGCGGATACGGCTTGGTACATTGCGGTACTCCCCCGCCCTGTGGTGCTTCGGCGGCCCACTCGCGGGTCGACATGATGACCTGCTCAGAGACCCGGTACACGCCGTCGGCCACGACGTTCTTGAGGTTCACCGCAGCCGCCTCGCCGTTCCGCAGCCCGCAGCCGCTCATCAGGTCGACGATCGGTGTGAAGGCGTCGTCGCCTGCGGTTCGTATCGCGGCCAGTCCTGCTCCCGCGCGCTCCATCGCGCGGATGAAGCCGTCGACCACCTTGTGGTCGGAGGAGTTCATCCGCCGACTGGCCAGCGCCGGGTAGAAGTGGTGTTCCAGGAGCGAGTCCAGGGGCCGTACCGATGAGACGGCCAGATGCCGTTGCCCGGCCTTCCACTCCTCGACGTACTCCTCGAACCGCATCGCCCCGTACTTCTGGATGCGCTCCGCCTTCGACTGGGACCGCGAAGCAGCCGTCTTCTTCTCGTTGTAGATCTCCAACAGGCGCTCGATGGCCCTGTCCTGCGTCGCGAAGCCGGACTCCTCGTTCTGCCTGCCCGCCGCATTGCGGTACTGGATCTTGTACCCGTGCGGGCACTTCGACCAACGGGACTCAGGGTGTTCGCAGTCCTTGAAGAAGGTGCCCATGCCGCGTGCGAGCGTGCGTGCCGCCATGTCGTGCTGACTCCTCGGCGTCCGATGCTGACCTGGATGAGCGGGTCTCGATTCGGGGAGGTGAAGGGGTAAGACGGCGCCCCGCTGCCCGCGCCCGAGCTGCCGCCGGTGCCACTGAAGCCGCGAGGCCGCGTGCGCTGACCCCGGTGCCGGCGCTGTCGCGCGCCCTCAAGCCGCGCTTCACCCGCGCGCCCGTCCGGCGGGCGCCCCGCCGCTGGGCATGATGTCCGGCCTGGGCTGGGCCCCGTTCCCCTGCCGTCCTCACCACGAGTCCGCCCGCCGGGTCGGCGGACGTGTGCGCGGTCATGAGGCCGTCGCCGCGGGTTCCGGCTCGGTGTATGCGGTCAGGCGGCCCGAGCGTGCCAGCAGCGCGACGCAGCCGGCGCAGAACGCGCCCGTCACCACCAGCACCCACCAGGTCAGCTCCGGATGCCCCGCGCGGTCGGCGGCATCCCAGACGGCCCCGGTGGCCAGGTTGCCCAGGGTGATGCCCAGGCCGGAGACGGTGTTGTACAGGCCGTAGTAGGTGGCGACGAGCCGGCCGCCGGCCAGCGAGACCACAGTGTCCATCTCGAACGGATAGACCACGGCGGTGCCCAGGCCGAGCAGAGCGACCGTGGCGATCAGCGGTGCCAGCGCTGCGGTCCAGCCCAGGGAGCCGGTGTCCCGGGTGGCCGGGCCGGCGTCGGTGAGCAAGGGCAGGAAGGCGGCGCCCATGATCGCGATGCCGTAGACGATGGCGCGCTGGGAGGACCAGCGTGCCCGGGCCCACGCGGTGATCTTCAGCTGGCCCGCCACGGCGACCACGGCCGAGACCGCGAACAGTGCCGTGGTCACCGCGTCGCCCCGGTCCGGGGCAACGCGGTGCGCCTGCAAGGGCAGTGCGAGGTACACCTGGAAGGACAGGACGTACGAGCCGATCATGGCGAGGGAGAAGAGAAGGAAGGGGCGGTTGGCGACGACCGTGCGCCAGTCGGCCAGCACGCCGCCCGGCTCGGGCCGCGAGGTGGTCCGGCGGGCGGGCAGCATCCGCAGCTGGATCACCGTCAGCGCGAGGAACAGCACTGCGGCCACCGAGCAGATGAGACGGAAGTCGGCAGCCAGCAGGGCGAGCCCGACCAGCGGGCCGACGAACATTCCGGCCTGGTAGAAGACGTTGAAGGCGGCGAACGCCGCCACCCGCCGCTCCCCCGCCTCCTCGGCGAGGTACGCGCGCACCGCCGGGTTGAACAGCGCGCCCGCGAAGCCGGTCGCCGCCGACGCGACGACCAGAGCCGGCAGCGAGCCGACGAAGCCGAGGAGGCCGAAGCCGACGGTCCGCAGGACGCACCCCGCCACGATCACCGGCTTGTAGCCGAGCCGGTCGGCGAGCGTGCCGCCGACGAGGAACATGCCCTGCTGGGTGAAGTTGCGCACCCCGAGTACCAGGCCGACCGCCCAGGCGGCCAGGCCCAGACCGTCCGTGAGATGGCCGGCGAGGTACGGCATGAGCATGTAGAAGGCGGTGTTGATGGTGAACTGCTGGACCATGAGCAGACGGGCGCATCCGCTGAACGAACGGAACTGCGCGGCAAGGGACTTCATCGAGCGGCCTCCTCGGGCGCCATGACGTTGGTGCAGCGGGTCCAACGGTCCACCGTGCACTGCGCGGGGTGGGCGATCTCGTCCGGCTCGGACGCCGGGAAGCGGCGCAGGAGGTCGTGCCGACGGCAGTAGTCGTCGCTGAAGACCGTGTTCCAGTACCGGTGCACGCCGTCGGGGAAGATCACGGCGATCCGGGTGCGCTCGGGCTCCGTGCGGGCCAGCCAGTTGGCCACGAGGGCGACCGCGCCCACGCTCCAGCCACCGCTGGTGTAGTGGCCACGGGCCAGTTGACGGCAGGTCCACACCGCTTCCCCCGGGGCCACCCAGTGGACCTCGTCGAAGGCCCCATGGTCGACATTGGCGGGGTGGATGCTGCTGCCCAGTCCGCGCATCAGACGGAGTCCGGCGGGCTGGCCGAAGACCGTGGAGTTGACCGAGTCGACACCGACGAGCTTCAGCCGCGGGTTGAAGGTGCGCAGGGTGCGGGCGACGCCCGCCGAGTGCCCGCCGGTGCCGACCGCTGCGACCAGGACGTCGATCCTGCCGAGCTGGACGACGAGTTCCAGGGCGAGCGGGGCGTACGCGGCGACGTTGTCGGGGTTGTTGTACTGGTCGGGGCACCAGGCCGACGGTGTACGGGCAAGCAGTTCGTGTACGCGCCGGCGGCGCGCCTCCTGCCAGCCGCCCACGGGATGCGGCTCGGTGACCATGTGCACGTGCGCCCCGAGCGCGCGCAGCTGATGCACCATCAGCGGCTCCATGCCGGGGTCGGTGACCAGGGTGACCGGGTGGCGGTAGGTGATCCCGGCCAGCGCGAGACCGAGGCCCAGGGTGCCGCTGGTGGACTCGATGACCGGGGCGCCCGGAGCGAGGTCGCCCCGTTCGCGGGCCGCAGTGACCATGTGGAGCGCCGGGCGGTCCTTGATGCCACCGGGATTGGCGCTCTCCAGCTTCGCCCAGAAGCCCCGCCCCGGCGGGTTGAAGGGCTCCCCGATCCACAGGACGGGGGTGTTGCCGACCAGGCCGGCTGGTGAGCGTCGGGGTGCTCCGGCTGGTTCGGGGAGTTCGTGCGCCGCCAGGAAGGAGGTGATGTCGTGCGGCGCGACGCCGCGCAGGACAGTACTCATGTGGGGGTCCTCTCGCGGCCCGGTTCACGTCGGGGCCGCGTGTCTGCCGTACGGGTGGATGCGCTGGCAGGCCCGGCGGTGCACGCCGGGCGGCGCATTCAGGTACGGCTGACGCAGACCAGGCGCAGCAGGTGCGCGCCGTCGGGAGCCGGTACGGCCGCCCGGTCCCCTCCCCCGGGCGGAGAACCGGGCATGACGGGGCCCAGCGTGCGGTGGCGCAGGGAAAGAAGCGCGATCAGCGTGAACGCCAGGAGCAGGGTCCCGGCGGTCGCCCGCGTTCCTGCGGGCCAGTCGGCCGGATCGCAGCACGCCGTGTCGTGCCCGGTGTGCCCGTCGGATCCATCGGGTCCATGGGTCAGGGCACAGTCGGCTGCCTCGCCCACGGGCCGCAGAGTGCTCGCAGCTCCAGCCTCTTGGTACATCGCCGAGGCGACCGCTGTCATGCCGTGCTCATGCTCCCCGGCTCCGTGCGCGGCGCACGCGACCGCATGGGCGAGGAGCATCAGCACCAGACCCACGAGGAGGGCGAGGGCCGGCTTGCGCACCCCCGCGCAGCCGGCAGACCGCTGCGGCATGTGACAGATCGTAAGCGGTACGTCACGATATGGGGGGCTACATCCACGCACGAGTGAAAAACTCCGCCCATCAACCCCCGCAAGGGGGTGAAGGATCTGGTGGTGAGTACGGCGCGCCTACGCACTCGCGCTCACCCGGACGCCGAAACCCCGCGGCCTACCGGGGAACTCCTGGTGGCGGCCATCCGCTCCGCTCAGCTGAGGCTTCGTACGGCCGCCGTGGAGGGCCGCTTCCGGGGCGGCGTCTGCCTGAACATCGGCTGCTCATGCGCAAGAACAGGATCACCCAGTTGGAGGGCTCCATGGCCTCGCCGGCCACATGATCAACCTCTGAGAGCCGGACTCCAGGGCTGGTCAAGCCGTGGGAGGACCGGGTGCGCCTGGCGGCGATCCCCGCAGCGTGGCCAGGCGGCGGTGGTATTCCTCCTCGTCGATCTCGCCGCGCGCATACCGTTCGGCCAGGATCTGTTCGGGACCGCTGACCGGAGGCGTCCTCTGCCAGGTGTGGTGCTCCGTGCCCGGCGGGGTGGGGCGGGCCAGAGCCCGGAAGAGCAGGATGCCGACGGCGATGATCAGCACCCAGAACAGCACGGTGCTGAGCGACATCGCGAACCAGCCCCAGCCGTTCATGCCATGGCCGTACCAGAACATCGTCTCCGCCTCCCTTCCCGGGTGATCCCGGTTGCGAGGCCCGCGGGCAGATCTCTCGATCTCCATCGTCGCGCGGCGCAGGGCACCGGCGAAAGGGCCGGACGGCCCTGTTCCGGGGGTCGGCCTTCGGGATGCGGCTGCTCAGCCGTCCCAGGTCCGGTCGGCGACCTCGGGCAGCCGGGCCGTCACAGGTCGTTACCGGCGTACGAGAGGTTGAAGCTCTTGTTGGTCAGCGGGAAGTCGGGGACGATCGTGTCCGCCAACGCGACCGGCAGAGCGGGCCAGTTGAAGAAGGACGGGTCGACCGGCTTGACCCGGGTCAGGGTCCCGTCGGCGGCGAGTTCGACGCGGGTGGCGATGGTGCCGCGCCAGCCCTCGACCAGGCCCACGCCGGTGCCGGGGCCGGTTCCGGGGTGCGGCTGGGGCGCGACCGTCGCCCGGGCGGCAGCCAGCGCGTCGGCGAACCGCTCGACCAGCGCGAAAGAGGTCTCGATCTCCTCGGCACGCACCAGGAAACGGGCGAGGACGTCGCCGGTGGCGTGGACGGGGACGTCCAGCTGTGCGCCGTAGTCGGTGAAGGGGTGGGCGATGCGGGCGTCGTCCGTGAGTCCGCTGGCCCGGGCGACGTAGCCGAGGCAGCCGATCTCCCGGGCGGCGGCCTCCTTGAGGATGGCGGTGCCGGTGAAACGGTCGCGGACGGTGGCGTGGCCGAGGGCGAGGTCGGTGATCTCGCGGATGTCGTCGCGGATCGCCTTCAGGCGTCGTACGTCGGGCAGGGCGCGGAGTACGGCGCCTCCGGGGATGACGCCGCCGCGCAGCAACCGGTGGCCGGTGATCTCCCGGTTGAGACGCAGGAGTTGCTCGCGGATGCGCTGGGCGTGGGCGTTGAGGATGCCGTGGCCGACGTCGTTGCAGAGCATCCCGAGGTCGGCGACGTGATTGTGGATCCGCTCCAGCTCCAGCAGAAGGGCGCGGGCGCGCCGGGCCGCGGCGGGTACCTCGGTGCCGACGGCCTCCTCGACGGCCAGGCAGTACGCCAGCGCGTGCCCGACGGCCGTGTCGCCGCTGATGCGTTCGGCCAGCGGAAGTCCGGCGGTGGCCGAGCGGCCCTGGAAGAGTCTCTCGATCCCCTTGTGGACGAACCAGAGGCGGGCCTTGAGCCGCAGGATGGTCTCTCCGACGACGGAGAAGCGGAAGTGGCCCGGTTCGATGAGACCGGCGTGGACGGGCCCGACGGGGATCTCGTAGACACCGTCGCCCTCTGCCTCCAGGAAGGGGTACGGGCCCTCCTGTTCACCGAAGGCGGGAGGAGGGCCGGCATCGGGACGCATGGGGTACCAGCCGCGCGGCCAGTGGAAGTGGCGTACGAGGCGGCGGGGCAGCGGGTGGTCGAGGGGGACGATGCCGAAGAGGTCGCGCATCTCGCGTTCGAACCTGCCCGCAGGGAAGGAGAGGCCGGCGAGCGTCGGCACCTCGGGGCGGCCCGGGTCGAGACGGACGTGCAGCTCGGTGCGGGTGTCGGGCGGGCCGGCCACGAAGAGGTACACCACGCGCGGCCCGGCCTCGTCGAGGTGCGCCGCGACCAGCGCCAGCCGGTGCCCGCCGGTCAGCAACTCCTGCACCCTCAGCGGTAGTTCCGTGACAGCGATCTCGTACGCCGTACGCATCGTCTCAGTGACCTCCGATCGCCTGGGCGGCGGAATGCAGCAGGCCGGTGAGCGGGCCGAGCGAGACGCCCAGGGCGGCGCACGCGGCCAGACCCAGGCCGAGCGGCCAGATGGCGCTGACCTCGGGGCCCGCGGGCGGTGCCGGAGCGGGGCCGAGCAGCATCCGGGCGGTCCGCACGGCGAGCGCGGCGAAGGCGACCAGCACGAGGAGCAGCGCGGCCGCCGTCACCTGGGCGAGGCCGGTCCCGGCGGCGAACCCGGCGCGGGCGATGCCCAGTTCGGAAGCGAAGAGGCTGAACGGGGGGAACGCCATCAGCGCCACCACCGCGAAGCCGAACATCCCGGCGGGTGCCGGCGCCCGGGCGAGCAGCCCGCGCACCCGGCCGATCTTCGCACTGCCGGTCAGCTGGAGGATGCGGCCACAGGCGCAGAAGGCTACGGACTTGGCCAGCCCGTGTCCGGCGATGTGCAGCAGCGCGGCGGACAGGGAGAGGGGACTGCCGATGGCCGTGGCCAGGGCGATCAGGCTCATGTGCTCCATGCTGGAGTAGGCCAGCATGCGCTTGTAGTCGCGCTGGGCGAGCAGCAGCGCGGCGGCGAGGGCGAGGGTGAGCAGGGCGATCCCGGCGAGCAGGACGCGGGTGAAGTCGGCGCCGAGGGCGGCGTCCGCGATGACCCGGTAGCGCAGGATCGCGGCGAACGCGACGGACAGCAGCACCCCGGACATCAGTGCGGAGACCGGCGCGGGTGCCTGGCTGTGGGCGTCGGGCAGCCAGGCGTGCAGCGGGATCAGGCCGGCCTTGGCGCCGAAGCCGAGCACGACCAGCGTGATGCCGAGCCGGGTGACCGCGGGGTCGAGGCGGTCGGCGCGGGCGACGAGCGTGGGCCAGTCCAGCGCCCAGGCCTCGGCGATGCCGGCCTGCCGGGCCGCGTAGTAGATCAGCACGGTGCCGAGGAACGCCAGCGCGATGCCGGCCGAGCAGATCACCACGTACTTCCAGGCGGCCTCGACGGACGTACGGGTGGGCCGGTGGCCGACGAGGAAGGCGGTGACGATGGTGGTGGCCTCGACGGCGACCCACAGCACGCCGAGGTTGGCGCTGACGACGGCCAGGCACATCGCGGCGAGGAAGGCGTGCACCAGGACGTGGTAGCGGCGCGCGGCGCGGGCCGAGGTCCGCTCTGCGGTCCGTTCGCCCGCCAGGTATGCGGAGGTCGAGCCGCAGGCGACGAGCGCGACAGCTCCGACGACGAGCAGCATCCATGCGGTCAGGGCGTCGCCGCGCAGGAGCCCGGAGTAGGCGGACAGCGGTCCCTCGTCGTGGACCCCGACCGCCAGCAGACTCCCGCACAGCAGGATCGCCACGGGCGAGACGAGTCCCGCCCGGGCCGCCGGATACCGCTGCGGGGGCTTTTCGGGTACGGGTTCCCCGGCCACCAGGACGGGCGCCCGCGCGGGCACCGGATGCGGCACGTCCGCGCGGGCCGGGACCGGCCGGGGTGTTCGCGTACCGGTCAGCGCATACCCGGCGGCGACCAGCAGCGGTACGGCGGTGGGTGCGGTGAGGAGCGCAACGGTCGGCATCGCGTTCATCAGTCGTGCAGCTCCCGCAGGTCGTCGATGTCGGTCGTGCCGAATGCCGCGCGCATCCGGGTGGTGAGGATCTGCAGCACCAGTACCGCGAGCAGCACATCGAAGGAGACGCCGAGTTCGACGATGAGCGGTACGCCGGAGGTGGCCAGGAACGCGGTGGCGGTGATGCCGTTGTCCAGCAGTAGGAAGCCCACCACCTGGGCCAGCGCCCGCCTGCGGGTCACCAGCACGAAGAAGCCGATCAGGACGACCGCCAGGCCCACCGGCAGAGCCCGGGTGGCGGGTGTCGGGTCCAGCCCGGTCAGCGGCCGGGCCACCGCGTAGGCGAGCAGGGTGAGCAGGGCGGCGGTCAGCAGTGAGGCGGCCACGTTGACCAGCGGCTGGGTCTCACGGACCTCCTCGCTCCCCCGGTCGGCGGCCAGCGCGGCGAGCGCCCGCCGCATCAGATACGGCAGTGCGCCCGCCCTCAGCACCCCCACACCGACGCCCACCGCGATCAGGTCCCACCGCTGCTCGTGCGCCCCGAGCAGCACGGCGATCGTGGCCAGGGCGACGCCCTGGAGGGCGAACACCCGGACGACGGCCGCGAGTTCACGCCACCACAGCACGAGCACGGCCGCCAGCAGGAACGCCCCGCAGGCCAGGTCGAGGAGCTGGGTGTACAGGCCGGCGCTCATCAGGCTCCGTTCAGGAAGTACGAGGCGGTCACCGCGAGCAGCGCCAGCAGGAAGGAACCCGCGAGCAGCTCGGGTACCCGGAACAGCCGCACCTTCGCCCAGAACACCTCGGCCACCGCGAGCACCGCACCCAGCAGGCAGACCTTCGCCGCGAACAGCACCAGCGCCACCACGAGTGACGTCCAGGAGTCGCCGGTGGCGATGCCCCAGGGCGCGAACAGCGAGGACAGCAGGCCGAGCAGCAGGGTGAGCCGCATCTGGGCGCCGAGTTCGACCAGTGCCAGGTCGGGTCCCGCGTACTCCAGGACCATCGCCTCGTGGATCATGGTCAGTTCGAGGTGGGTGGAGGGGTTGTCGACCGGGATGCGGCCGGTCTCCGCGAGCACCGCCACCGCGAGCGCGGCGATGGCCAGCAGCCCGGCCGGGGAGGCGAGGCGCGCCGGTTCGTGGGCGGCGCCGGAGACGATGGCCGGGATGTTGGTCGTCCCGGCCGGTATCGACAAGGCGAACACCGACAGCAGGATGGTCGGTTCCACCAGCGCGGCGACCGTCATCTCCCGGGAGGCGCCCATCCCGCCGAACGCCGTACCGGTGTCGAGCCCCGCCAGGGCGAGCGCGAGTGTGCCGAGCGCGATCAGCGCGACCACCACGATGAGGTCCGCGTGTCCGCTCACCGGGGTGTCGGTGGACAGCAGCGGCACCAGCGCGGCGGCCACCCCGGTGGTGGCGACCAGCAGTGCGGGGGCCGCGCGGAAAGCGGGCCCGGTTCCGACCGGCGTGACCGGTTCCTTGCGCAGCAGTTTGCGCGTGTCCCGCCAGGGCTGGAGCACCCCGGCCCCGGCGCGGCCCTCCAGACGGGCCCGCACCTGCCGCATCCATCCGGTCAGCAGCGGCGCCCCGGCCGCGACGACCACGACCTGGCCCACGACGGCCACGTACCCGATCCCGTTCATCACCAGCCCACCGCCAGCACCATCAACAACACGACCAGCCCGGCGAAGCCGTAGCCGAGATAGCGGTGCACACTGCCGCCCGCGAGGCGCCGGGCCGTCTGCCCGGTTCCCGCCAGCGCCCGCAGCACCGGCTCGTACAGCCGGTGCTCGATCCGGTCGGGCACCCGGTGCTGGAACCGCACCCGTTCCACCAGGTACGCCGACTCCCGCACCGGCGTGACGTCCACGTCCTGCTCGGGCGCGAGGACGTCGTCGAAGACCCGCTGCAGCGGCTCGGCGAACGAGGTCGCGGTGTACGCCATGCGCGGGGTCGGCGCTCCGCCTCCGCAGTCCCACAGCCGGGCGTTCACACGGCGCCGGCGGCGGGCGCGGAGCCGGGGCAGCCCCAGCGCGAGCATGATCGCGACGGTGAGGGCCGCCACCACCCACAGGGGGGACAGCTGCGCGGAGACCACGGCGAGCCGCACCTTCAGCCCGCCGCCCGTGAGCGCCGCGCCGCCGGGCAGCCCGACCGCGCCGACGGCCCGGTCGAGGCCGTCGCCGAGCAGGCCCGGCACCACCGCCAGCGCCACGATCCCTGCGGCGAGCACGGCCATCCCCGCGAGCATCAGCGGCGGTGCCTCCCGGGCCGACGCGGCCCGCTCATCGCGCGGCCGGGCGAAGAAGCCCACCCCGAGTGCCTTCACGAACACGGCGGCGGCGATGCCGGCCGACAGCGCGACCAACGCCACCGACAGGGGCAGCACGACGGCGACCGCGACGCCGGACACCTGAAGACCGTGGATGAGTGACTGCAGCAGCAGCCACTCGCTGATGAAGCCGTTGCCCGGCGGCAGCGCCACCGCGCCGAGCGCGGCCAGCGCGAACAGCCCGGCGGTGGCAGGCATCCGGGACCGCAGCCCGCCCAGCCGGTCCAGATCGCGCAGGCCGGTGGCGCGCAGTACCGAGCCGGCCGCGCAGAACAGCAGGGCCTTGAACGCGGAGTGGTTGACCACATGCAGCAATGCCGCCGCGAGCGCCAGCGCGGCCAGCGGGCGGTCGCCGTAGGCGTCGAACAGCCCGGACGCCCCGACCCCGATGAGCACCAGGCCCATGTTCTCGCTGGTCGAGTACGCCAGCAGCCGCTTCAGGTCGGAGGCCATGGCCGCCTGCAGGATGCCGTACACGGCGCTGGCCCCGCCGGCCGCCAGCAGCCCCAGCCACCACCATGCCGGACCGCCGCCGAGCAGATCGAGGCCGGTGCGGACCAGGCCGTAGACGCCGAGGTTGACCATGGCGGCACTCATCAGCGCCGAGACGGGGCTCGGCGCTTCGGGGTGCGCCCTCGGCAACCAGGCGTGCAGCGGCACCGCGCCCGCCTTCGACGCGAAGGCCAGTGCCACGAGGACGAAGACGAGCCCGCGCACGGTCGGCGAGCTGCCGTGTGCGCCCGCCCGCAGCTCGGCGAAGGTCTCCCCGCCCGCCTGCGCGGCGAACAGCGCGAGCCCGGCCAGCAGCAGGACCAGGCCGAGGTGGGTCATCACGGCGTACCAGACACCGGCCTGCCGTACCGAGGCGCGTTCGCGATGCTCGGCCAGTACCAGCAGCAGCGAGCCGAGCGCCATCAGCTCCCACAGCACCAGGAACGTGGAGACCGACGCCGCCACCGGTACGAGGACCAGCGTGAGCGCGAACAAGGGCAGCGCCGCCTGCGCCGTGCGCGAGCCGAGCCCGTGCGGGCCGTGTCCGGACGCGTACCCGATGCCGTACACCCCGACCGCGGCCACGACGGCTCCCGCCACCGCCATGAACAGCCCCGCCAGCGCGTCCACCGCCATATGCGCCCCGGCCAGGGGCAGCAGCCCGGAGTACCCGGCCGCCCACCGGCTGCCGCCGAGCGCGGCCGCACCCGCCGCGCCACCGCTCACCCCCACACCCGCCGTCAGCGCTCCGACGACCGGAACGCGCGAGGGGTACGGCAGCACGAGTCCGGCCAGCGTGCCGGCGCCGCCCAGTGCCGTGGCCGTCGCCAGGGCGGCCGGAACCAGGCTCACCGTCCGGTCACTCCCCTGAGCGCCGCCACGATCGCCTCCGGCTCCGGCGGGCACCCGGGCACGGCCAGATCCACCGGTACGACGTCACGGACGGCGCCCTCGACGCCGTACCCGCCGGCGAACTCCCCGCAGTCGATCGCACAGTCCCCCACGGCGATCACCAACCGCGGTTCGGGCATCGCGGCCACCGTGCGGCGCAGGGGCTCGGCCATGTTCCGTGTCACCGGGCCCGTCACCAGTGCGACGTCCGCGTGCCGTGGCGAGGCCACCAGCCTGGCGCCGTACCGCTCGGCGTCGTGGACCGGGTTGAAGGCGGCGGCGATCTCGATCTCGCAGCCGTTGCAGGAGCCCGCGTCCACACAGCGCACCTGCACCGAGCCGGCCAGCTGCCGCGCCTTCTCGCTCGGTTCGCCCTGCGGGCGGGGCGGAGCCGGCTCGGCCACCCGCCCGGTCTCGCGGATCTTGCGCAACAGGCCCATGAACCTCTCCCTGAGACGGTGAGAACGCGTCTGCGGCTGACCAACCGACTGCCCCGTAAGTGGAGTTACTGGCCTTTTCTTATGATTTACTCTAATTTGCCAAGTGTTGCCGACACGTATGGTCATGGCGGTGAACTCCTTGGCGGTCCGGTTACGGTCGTGGGTGACTCAGGGCGTCGTCAGGTGGTGGAGGCGGCATGGCCGGCAAGAAGGCGGCGAAGGTGCCGCGCGAGGTCTACGAGAGCGAACTACTGCGTCTGCAGACCGAGTTGGTGAAGCTGCAGGAGTGGGTGCGGGCGCAGGAGGCCCGGCTGGTCGTGATCTTCGAGGGGCGGGACGCGGCGGGCAAGGGCGGCACGATCAAGCGGGTCGCCGAGCATCTCAACCCGCGCGTCGCGCGGATCGCGGCTCTGCCCAAGCCGACCGAGCGCGAGCGCACCCAGTGGTACTTCCAGCGGTACGTCGAGCATCTGCCGGCCGCCGGGGAGATCGTGCTGTTCGACCGGTCCTGGTACAACCGGGCCGGCGTCGAGCATGTGATGGGCTTCTGCACGAAGGAGGAGCACCAGCTCTTCCTGCGGCAGTGCCCGATCTTCGAGCGGATGCTGGTGGAGGACGGGATCCTGCTGCGCAAGTACTGGTTCTCGGTGAGCGACACCGAGCAGCAGGAGCGGTTCCGGCGGCGCCTGGAGGATCCGGTGCGGCGCTGGAAGCTGTCGCCGATGGACCTGGAGTCGATCACCCGCTGGGAGGCCTACTCCCGGGCCAAGGACGAGATGCTGGTCCACACCGACATCACCGAGGCGCCCTGGTACATCGTGGAGAGCGACGACAAGCGGCGGGCGCGGCTCAACATGATCGCCCATCTGCTGGACTCCGTGCCGTACCACGAGGTGCCGCCCCCGGTCCTGGAGCTTCCGAAGCGGCCGCCGTCGACCGGCTACGAACGCCCGCCGCGCGATCTGCAGACCTATGTCCCCGACCACACGGCGGGCCTCTGAGCAGCCGGTCACCTCGCGCGGCGGCCTGCGAGGGTGTTGGTCGGCTGCCCAACTGCGCGAGGACACCGGCGAGTTCGCGGACGCGTGAGTGGTGGGGTCGACATCCTGCGCGAGCGACGCGAGCCGACGGCGGTCCTCAGCCGTGCCGTACCGGAGCGACCGTCCTGGCGCCGCCCCGCTGGGTCGCCATCGCGACCAGTCGGCCGACCGGGGTGTCCGGGGCTCCGGTGAGACGGATCTCGAAGCGGGCGGTGAAGGTCGCGCCGGGGGCCAGCTCTGCCGCCTCCACCGGGCCGAGGGGGCGCGCCGCGAGGCCGGCGGGGACCTTCAGGGAGAGGGTCACCTCGTGTGCCGGCGCGAATCCGTTGCGGTGGGTGAGGGCGAGCGTCACGACAGCCGGCCGGTTGCGTGTCACCGCGCCCCGGTCGGCCTTGGCCGCCAGCGTGGACTGGTACGGGGAGCCCGCGAGGACGTCCCGCACCCGCAGGGCCAGGGCGTACGGCGACCCGTCGGGCTCGGCCGGATGTGTCTCGTGGGCGTGTGCCCAGGCGTCCTCGAGGGCGAACCAGTCGATCGCGTCCGGGTCCTCTCCGCGGGAAACGGTGTCGAAGAACGTCTGCCAACGCGTGCGGTACAGGCCTCCCACCAGGCCTGCCCACTCGCGGTTGGCGTAGTCGTGCAGGCCCTCGTCGCTGCTCTCCCGGCCGCCCCAGGTGGTGAGGATCGACCGGGCATCGTACTCCAGGCGGTCCTGCTCGGCGCGGTCCGCGCCCCAGGCCCGCGCCTCGGCCAGCCAGCGGCCCAGCAGGTGCGGGCGGGACGTCGACAGCAGCTCGTCCAGCAGGTTCATCCAGGACAGCCAGGCGCGGGTCAGCGTGTCGAACAGGTCCTTGTCGTCCGTGTCGTGGGCTGCCTTGATCTGCGGGAGCAGCAGGCGGCTGCGGTTGGACAGGACCTGGCGGGCGACGTCCACGACGTCGTACCGGTACGCGGGACTGTGCCTCAACTCCTCCCTGACATCCAGGAGTTCACTCAGCGTCGGGTCGAAGGCCGTGGTGTCGTAGCGGTCGTTCTCCGGGCTCCAGGAGGCGGCCTTGGTCGCGGTCAGGCTCGGGCGGGCGCCGAACAGGCCGTCCGGGGCCTCGCTCCAGGAGTCCGCGCGGCTGGTGCCGTAGGCCGTGGCGCGCAGGGTGTGCCAGGCGGCGGCCGCGTGCCGGTCCACGCCGCCGTAGCGGGAGACGGCGTAGGCGGCGAACCAGTCGTCCAGGTCGATCGTGCCGGGCGTCCATGCCAGGTCGGTGAGCAGGGCGAGGGCGGGCGCGTTGTTGTCGGAGGCTTCCGGCATCGCCGCGATCCCGGCCAGTGAACTGCCGTCCTTGTCACGCCACTTGGGGTACCACTCCACCCAGTCGGGGGCGTTGGCGCCGATCGAGGTGTGGCCTCCGAAGTTCCAGATGCTGCCGTAGGCATAGGGGGTGCCGGCCCAGTCACTCTCCCGGTCGGTGACCGTCGGGAAGCGGTCACAGAGCCCGTCGACGATCAGCATGCGGGTCCTGTCGACGGCGTCCAGCAGGGCCCGGGGCGGGTTGGTCTGCCAGCCGAGGATGGCCCAGACGGCGCCGGGGTGTGCTTTCCGCAGGGCCGCCTCGACCGCGCCGGCGGCTTCGCCCACCGGTACGTCGCCGGGGTCACCGCCCTCGTGCAGCAGGTCCATCTTGTACATGGTGCTGTCGCCGAAGCGGTCCGACTGGGCGCGGTAGAAGGCGGCCGCCACCTCTCCGAAGGCGGTGGTACGCGGGTCGAGCCAGTCGGGCCGCTTGAAGCCGCACCAGGTCCCTTGTGCCACCACCGTCGCGTCCCCTCCGTACCGGGCGGGGAAGTCGTCGGGGACCGTGCCGAAATAGCCGGGCAGGACCGGCGTCATGCCCAGTTCCCGCACCCGGTCCACGATCCGCCGCGCCAGCTCCGCCCGCCGCTCGATGAGCCGGTGCGAGACCGGGCCGCCGAAGCCCGACATGTTCTGCAGCAGCCACCACGGCTGGTGGGCCGGGGCCGGGATCCACGACCGCAGCTCCGCGTCCGTGTAGGAGAAGCGCCGGAACGTGTCGTGGTACACGGCGTCCGCGCCCGCGTAGACGAGGACGCGGTTGACGCCGTGCGCGGCGAGGACGTCCAGCTCGCGCTGCCATGTGTCCCAGTCGCGGTAGGGGCCGGTGTAGCCCTCGTCGGTGTCGTTGAGGACGAACCGGTGGGGCACGTTCGTCGCCCCGGTGATCTCGTCGGCGGGGGCGGGCAGCCGGCCGGGCAGGGTGAGCTGGTCGCCGGTCCAGGAGAGCGAGGCCTGCACGGTGCGCCGCAGGTAGGTGTGGACTCCGGTCAGGAGGACGGCGGGGCTGGTGCCCTCGACGGTGATCTGCCCGGTGCGGCCGGCGACCCGGAAGCGGTCCGTGCCGTCCGCGGCGAGCAACCGCAGCGTGAACTGGTCGTGGTGGTCGGGCAGCAGCCGCCGCAGTGCGGCCGCGGCGGGCGCCGGATCGTCGGCCGCGTACGCCTGCCCCGGTCGGGCCTGCAGGGCTGATCCGCCGAGGGCCAGAGCACCCGCGGCGAGGACGCCTCTGCGGGTGACCCCGGCAGGACCGTGACGGTCGCCGTCCATGAACGGCCCACCGGCAGGGGGCACTTGGCCGTCGTCGGGGACGTGCGCGGGGCCGGGCGATCTGCGGCTGACGGACACGCTTGGGCCTTTCGGTCGTGGGGGCGGTCGCTGAGCGGGTCAGGGCGATGCGGGCGGGCCGGCGGGGAGTCGGCCGTTCCGTCGGCACGGGCGAGGGCGGCGCCGTCGAACGCGTCGGCGAGGACCGGTTCGAGGGGGCGGGCGGCGCAGCGGCCTCTCGGCGGCGGTGAGGGGCGGGTGTTTCCGGCGGGAGGCCCCCGCGTCGGCGAGGG
This sequence comes from Streptomyces sp. NPDC052101, assembly GCF_040680235.1. Lineage (NCBI taxonomy): Bacteria > Bacillati > Actinomycetota > Actinomycetes > Kitasatosporales > Streptomycetaceae > Streptomyces > Streptomyces sp. NPDC052101. The sequence continues at coordinate 3,220 of NZ_JBFAWH010000063.1, read as the reverse complement.
AGTGCGCCGGCGGTGGCCCTGACACGGAGGACACCGCTGCCGCGTACGGCGCCCGGCTCGCCCTCCCGGCCGGACGGGTCGTGTCCGCCAGCCCGGATCGCGAACAGGGCGGAGGTCGTAGGCGAGGCCCAGCCGGTCGGGGACCGCGCCGTTGACGTTCCAGTCGAGTGCGTAGCGGTCGGCGGACGGTGTGAGGCGGGCTTGAACGGTGGCGCCTTCGGCGGTCGTGTCCGCGGTGAGGGTCAGGGTGCCGCTGCTCCAGGTCCAGCCGGTGACCTGAGTGGCGTACTTCCAGCTGCCGTCGAGGCGGGAGTACAGGGCGGTGTCGCCGGCCGCGGTGGCCGGTACGGAGGTGCCGGGGCGTCTGGTGGACAGTTCCGGTTGGGCGGTCGTCACATCGAGAACGTAACCGGGGGCGTTGCCGCTCGGTGGGACGGTGAGCGCGAGTCCGCCGGGGGTGGGGGTCACCTTCGGCTGGACGGCCGCCGCCGGGTTCCCTTCCGCCTGCCTGGACCCCGGAGGACTGGGCGAGAGCCAGGCAGGTGACGGCGAGGGTCAGTCCGGGTCTGCGGAGTGGTACGAGCATGCGGGTCTACGACGCCGTGCCGAGCCGCTGCCCCTGCTCTACCTTGATCATCGCGTGGTAGGCGGCGGTGTCGTCCGGCTCGCCCACCGGCCTGCCCTCGGCCTCCACCCAGGCATGCGCCGCGAACGGCGCGGTGCGCACCCCGCTGCACCAGGTGGGCCAGCGTCCCCGCATCCGGCACAACAGGGCGGTGGCCAGCGAGCGTTGGAGGCAGTAGCGGCCCGCGCACAGGGTGCTGACGGCCGTCACCTCCCGCCGCGCCCGCAACGCCTGCTCATACCGGGCGGGCCGGGCCCCGCGCCGCACCACACCCAGGACGGCACGGATCCGGCGCGGCGGCTGGCGGGCAAGGAGCCGGGCGGCGATCACGGCCGTGCGGGCGGCAAGCCGGCAGCCGAGGGCCGGCCGCAGGCCACCGGTGTCCAGGATCTGGCTCACGCGCCGGACACCAGCCTCTCCCGCACCAGCTGCCCGACCAGCGCCGTCACATCCGCGGCCGCCCGCTCCGGAGTGACCGGGCGGGTGGCCGCGAGCCGTTCGGCGACCTGCTCGGGCGTGGCACCCTCCAGCAGGGCCCGCACCACGAGCGCGCCCGTCGCGTTCAACTGCCAGTAGCGCCCGGAGCGTTCATCGAGCAGGACCATGCCCTCGCCCGTGGCACAGGCGCTCACATCAGCGCGCAGTCGGTGCACCGTTCGTCTCCCTTGCCTCGTCGAGGGCTTCCTGGTGTTCCACATCGCGCAGCCACGCCTCCACACTCAGCGTGGCCTCCAGTTCGCCGGCCCCGCCGGTCAGCAGGGCGGGCGCGAGCAGGGCCCGCCCAAGCGCCTCCTCGTCCGCCACACCCGCGGCCACCAGGCGTGAGTCCTCGGCCCAGGCGGCAAGGCTGCGCCGGTTGCGCCGCACGCCCTCCTGCCACTCCTGCCCGCAGTGGTCCTTGGTCGTCCGCCGCAGAATGGGCGCGGGCACCAGGCCGTCCATGGCGGCGGCGAGCAGCGGCTTGTACGACCAGGGGCTTGCGGCCTCGTGCGGGCGGGCGGCGAGCGCGGCCTCGATCACGGCGTCGTCGCAGAACGGTGAGTGCAGGGGCAGGCCCATGAGAGCGGCGTGGTGGCTGAGGTGCCCGTCGATCAGGCCCGCCCGCTGCGCGGCGGCGAGCCAGGCATGCCGACCCCGCTCCCGGTCGAGCGGCTCGACGCCGTCGCGGGCCGCGGCACACAACTGCGCACGGCACAGTTCCACGGCCTGCTCGCTCGCCCATGGCGGAAGCCCGGGGCTCAGGCCCCAGCCGAAGTCCTGCCAAGCCGCCGGCATGCGCAGCCGCCCGGCGGTGTCGGTGAGCCAGGAGGCGTACGAGCGGCCGTCCAGCAACGCTTTCACGGTCGCCCCGAGCGGCCGGCGATGTCGCGCGCGCAGCCCGGTCACATGCCGCATGCCGGATACCGGGGAGCGGCGCAGCAGCCCGTGCACATACGACGGCGGCGGCTGGACGATGTGGTCTCCGCCGTGTCCCGACAGCCTCAGCCCGGCCCCCCGCGCACGCATCTCCTGGGCCAGGTACCGCTGTTGCAGCCGGTCTCGCTGCACCGGAACGGGCCCGTCACCGGGGTCCAGGCGCTCGTCCAGTCCGGTGAAGTGGGCAGGCAGATCGGCGGACGGGAACACCACGTGCTCGATGTGGGGCAGGTGTCGGGCGGCGTGGGTGGCGTACCTGCGGTCCTCGTTGCCGGGTGCGCTCCAGTCCAGGGTCACGGCGACCAGCCGGGCGCCCGCCTCGGCGGCCAGGAAGCACAGCGAGGTGGAGTCCATGCCACCGGAAAGGTCCGCGCCCACCACCTCCCCCGGCCCGACCCGTAAAGCGACCGCGCGCTCAAGCGCCTCCCGCAGCCCGGCCGCCGCCTCCCGCAACGGCAGTTCGGCCTCCGGCGGCTGCCACCACCGAAGGGTGCGCGCACCGCCCTCCGGCTCCAACTCCACGGCCTCGTAGGGGAGTACGGCACTCACCCCACGCCACAGCGCACCGCCGGCGAGCGGATGCGGGACGCTGTAACCGGCGAGCCGCAGCGCGAGCTGCGCGGTGTCCACCTCGGCACCGGTGAGCCGGGCGAGGGTGGCGGCGCGATCGGCGCACAGCACGCCGCCGTCGACCTCGGCCCGGTACACCCGCCCCTTCCCGGAGAAGCTCCCACGGACGTACGACCGGCCCGCCACGGACGCCAGGACGTGGAAACTGCCGTGGGCACCCGACAGCGCCGCCTCGATGTCCGCGGTGGCGCGAATCCTCCGGGCACGTAGGGCCAGTTCGGCAGCGCTCAGGGAACAGGTCCCGGCGACGGCCAGCCGCACTTCGCCCACACTGCAGACGGTCACCTCGTCGTCTGACCAGCAGCCGACCAGCCACGGCCGGCCGGAGGGATGCGGCACGACCCGGAACGCGGCAGGGCGGGAGCGGCTCCGCAGACGATCGAGGAGGCCCGGGAGCAGGTCCCGGTCGGGAAGGACTACGAACCAGCAGGCCGACCTGGCGTCCATCGACTTCTCCAAGGTGGGGGTGAGTGATGGCGTGGCCGGGGGCCGGTGCGGATCTTCACCGACCACGCGGCCTGGCTGAAGAAGCCGGTCGGCAACGGTCCC
>NZ_JBFAWH010000062.1:0-21369 GCF_040680235.1 Streptomyces sp. NPDC052101 | reverse complement strand
CGCCTGGTCATCGACGGTCACGGACTCGGTCACGGTGTCAGTCACTTGATGTCTCTTCCATGATCATCAATTACACCGGTGAGCGTACAGACCCGGGCTGACGGAGAATCATCCATCTCGTGGAAGCAGTAGACCACGGCGGGCTGGTTGTATCCGAGCAGCAGGCGAGGAATTCCACGATGCCCACCTCACGTGAGCGCGCGGCTTCCCCGCCCCGCTCAGTGACAGGTTTTGCAGGTTTCCGGTTTTGTGGTGCGTTCCATCAGGGTGCGGAGGGCGTGCTGTGGGCTTCGGCGGTTGTAGATGATGTCGACCACGGTCTCGGTGATGGGTAGCTCGACCCCGTAGCGCTGGCCGAGGTCGCTGATCGCCTTGCAGGAAGCGACACCTTCGGCGGTTTGTTTGGTCTGCGCCTGAGCTTCCTGGACACTCAGTCCTCGGCCGAGGTGAGCGCCGAAGGTGTGGTTCCGTGACAGCGTTGACGAGCAGGTGGCGACCAGGTCGCCCATGCCGGCCAGCCCGGCGAGGGTGAGCGGGTCAGCGCCCATTGAGACGCCGAGCCGGGTCGCCTCGGCGAGTCCGCGGGTCATCAGTGCTGCCTTGGTGTTGTCGCCGAGGCCCATGCCGTCGGTGACGCCGACGGCCAGTGCGACGACGTTTTTAATGGCGCCGCCGAGTTCGCAGCCGATCACGTCGGTGTTCGTGTAGGGCCGGAAGTACGGGGTGTGGCAGGTGGCCTGGACGAGCGCGGCTGTGTCCTCGTCGGTGCAGGCGGCGACGCTCGCGGCGGGATTCCGGGCGACGATCTCCCCGGCGAGATTGGGCCCGGACACCACGGCGATCCGCTCGGACCCTGCGCCCGTCGTCTCGGCGATGACCTCGCTCATCGTCCTGCTGGTGCCCAGTTCGATGCCCTTCATCAGCGACACGAACACGGTGCGCGGCTCCCAGAGGGCCTGCCAGGCTTCCAGCAGCGGGCGGGCGCTCTGAGCGGAGACCGCGAGGACGACGATGTCAGCGCCGCGCGCGGCTTCGGCCGGGTCGGATGTGGCCGTCACGTTCGCCGGCAGTTCCACCTCCGGCAGGTAGTCGGGATTGCTGCGGGTCTCGTTGATCGTTTCCGTCAGGGCGGGGCGGCGGCCCCAGAGTGTGACCTCGCATCCGGCGTCGGCGAGGACGAGGGAGAAGGCGGTTCCCCAGGAGCCGGCTCCGTAGACGGCGACACGACGGGACATGCGATGGATCTCCTTGCAGGTCGGCCCGTGGAGCGGGCACTGCGCCCCGGTCACGGGGAGGTTTACTCCTCGGGGCGCCTCAATGTAACGGCGAGAGAGCAGCGGTCATCGAGCGTGGCGCCGCGCGTGCGGGCCTCGATGAGCATGCTGTCGGTCGGCTCGTCGCCGAGTTGCTTGCGCAGGTCGGTCTCGTGCTCGATCCACAGCCAGTAGAGGCGCTGCCACAGCAGCGGCTCGTGGGGGCGTTCCTCTTCCGCCTCGCAGATCAGCCCGGCGTAGGCGGCCTGCTCCGGCCACGGTGGCAGGACCGGGTTCGTACGTCGGCGGCCGGACGTGACGACGGCCCGGGCACCGGGCCGCAGGATGCGGTAGATCTCGCGCAGCGCGGCCGTCCGGTCGAGTTCGAAGCCCAGCGCATCCACGCACACCAGGCCATTGGCGTGCCGGTCCGGTAGCCCGGTCGCGCGCAGCGTGCCCACCGTGAATCTGGCGCGCGCGGCGGGGACGAATTCCCGGGCGCGGCCGGTGGCGATGCGCACGGCGGTGGCGGATATGTCGACGCCGGTGACGTGCGTGGCGAGGGCGCGGGCCAGCCATAGGCCGATGCCGCCCGTGCCGCATCCGAGGTCGACGAGCTGGTGTTCGGGTTCCAGGCGCAGGGCGCTGACGATCGTTGCGATCAGTGGCCAGTCGACCGCGCCGGCCGCGTTGATCTCGTGCGGGTAGGTGTCGCCCATGGCCTGGGCGTACAGGTCGCTGACGATGGTGGCGGTCTCGCGGGCTGCGTGCAGTTTGTCGTACACGGCGGCGAGCCGCTGCTCCCGCTCGGTGAAGTCCGGGCTATCCACGGCGGCTCCCAGGACGCGGGATGGAACGGATGATGCGCATCTCCAGACCAGGGCTGACGACCTTGACGGCCGCGTAGGCGGGCGAGTTATGCAGCGGGAAGGCGATCGGCTCGTGCCCGACGGTGGCGGCAACCCCGGCGGCGATGGCGGCCAGGTTCAGGCCTAGGTCGTCGTCCGGCTCCAGGTGGTGGATCAGGTTGTTCCAGTTGCCGACTGGGAGGTCCGCCGGTGCGGGACGCTCGGGGTCGGCGGCGAAGGCGTTCTCGTGGATGTCGAGATCGTCACGGGTGCCGGCGATACACGTCAGCCGGGACTGGGCGGCCTCGGTGAGCGCGCGGGACAGCGCGATCTGCGGGGCGAAGTGGCAGCCGGACCCGGCGAAGGTGACCGGATAGTCCTCCGACCAGATGTAGGCGGCACACACCGGCACGCCGTAGGCGTTGTCGACCCACGCGATCTCCAGCCACATCCCGGCATCGAGGAATCGTCCGACCAGGTCACGGCAGTACGGGTCGGTCACGGTGGCCGGTTCGACGAGCGTCCTGAACCGGCTGCCGCTGACGTAGTCGTCGTGCAGCACGTCGCGCTCGACTGTCTCCAAAAGGGCGTGCAGCGTGGCCTCGGGCAGTGTGTTGCCGCAGGCCAGTCCGTTGCTGGTGACGTGGAAGACTTCCGGTTCCGCCGCGATGGGGTGGACCCTGCGTCGTACGACGTCGGCGGGGATGAGTACCGGTTCTCCGGTGACCAGTCCGTGGCCGGTGACCCAGTCCAGTGGGACGTCTTCGAGCGAGTGGTGGTCGATCTTCACCGGCAGCGCGTGCATCGGGTATGGCAGGTCCAGGTCGCGGTGCGTCGCGCGGATATCCGCCTTCAACGGCTGCTCGGCATGCCAGAGTTCGGCGGATTCCAGGACTGCGGAGATCTTGGCGAGCGTGTCGGTGGCGCCCTTGCCCTGGGAGGTGACGAGCGTGTGGGCGGCGGGCCGTACTGCTGTCCACACAGGGATGCCCAAGTGGTCCAGGCCGGTGAGCCGGGCGACACGGCTGATGCCGAGCCGGGCGATGTGCGGCTTCAGCGCGTCCCAGGTTTCCTCGGGGGTGCGGGCGCGGACGGTGCCAGTCAGGGTGATCGAGGTCATCGGCGGGCCGTCTCCTGATCCTTGAGAAAGCCGAGGACGAACGGCCGCGCCGCGTCGACGGCTTCACGGGCGCCGTGCAGGCCCCGCACCCACGCCTCCTTTTCCAGCCCGTCCGGGCCCGTGCCCCACACTGCGGCCAGCATGTCGCGCACCACGCTCTCCTTGATCGCCTCCGGGAAGAAGCCGCGGTTCGCCTCGCGGACCTGTTCGTTGACGGCCGAGTACCGGGCGACGTCGGTGCGGTCGGCCGGCGTCTCTCGGATCAGCAGCCGGGCCGCGGTCTGTTCGTCGGACAGGTCCATGCGGGGGTTGATCACTGCGCAGGCGACGGTCCAGGGCAGGTCGGTCGTGCCGAGGCTCATGAGGTACTCCCACCACACCTGCTTGAACCGCGGGTCGAAGATCTGCTGGAAGGTCACCCGCTCCAGCGTGCGGAGCCGGCCGTGCTCTGTGTCGAGCACAGCGAAGGAGTTGGCCCACTGCCGGAAGCAGCGTGTCGACCATGTCAGGCCCGCCACCGGTTCGGCCGGGGTCTTGGCCATCTTGCACGCCAGGTCGAGAGCGTCCAGGGCGTCCTGCCGCTTCACGTCACCGAAGTGCACGTCGACCGCCAGCTGGCGCGTCAGCCAGTCAGCGAAACCGGGCAGCTTCTCGCGTCGGCTGACCTGCATGACCGCATCCAGCGACCGGTGCGCGTAGTACACCTCGGCGAGCGCGCCGAGCAGCCGGTCGGCCTGGGCGGCGTCGACGACGCTCTTGCGGAGGGCGTGGCTGAGGACCTGGCGCACCCTGACCAACGGCCAGGTGCAGGCGCGCGGGGCACCGCCCGCCACCTGGGCGACGGCCACCTCGTCGTCGCCGTCGAGAAGACCGGTCGTGTAGTCGTGCCAGACCGAGCCGATGCCGATCATGCCGCAGTCGGCCAGTTCGGCTGCCCGTAGCGCGCCGATGCTGGCAGCGCCGATGACTCGGACGCCCCGGCCGAGGGTCCAGATGATCTCCTTGTGCCGGACGGCCGGCGCATGGTGGTAGACGCCGTCGATGATGACGACCGTGTCGCCGACCATGATCTGTGGATCGAACAGGTCGCCGTGTCGGATCGGTGGCCGTAGCCGTAAGTCCGGGTCTTTCAGGGCTGGTTCGTCCGGGCTCAGCGTGGGCCCGGTGAAGACGTGGATCACGTGATCTCCAGAATGGGGGGACGCGCAGATGAGGCGGGCGTCCGGCCACCACCGTGGCCGGACGCCCTTCGAGCCCGGATCAGAAGGTGTAGCACTCCTCCTGTTCGACGTCCTCGGACCGCACAACGGCCGAGGTGTCCACCAGGTCCTCGACATCGGTGCCGTCGGCGACGACCACGGTCGACTGCGCGGCTTCCTGTGCCTTGGACATGTACCTCCCCTCCCTTCGCTGGTAGTCGGATCCGCCCGGAGGACACGTCGTCTTCCGGGTCCTGCACCCGGCGCCGGCCTTCTCGCGCGTCGGCGTCGGGGTCCTGCCCGCTCCCCGATGGCCGGCCCGTCATCGGCGAGCGGCCCGGAAGCGGTGTTCATGGCCGTCCCCCGTGGATGTCCGGTGAGTCCTGGGAACGGGATGAGTCAGTTCGTACGGAGAGCCGCTGCCGACTCCTCCCCGAAGCGAGCGATCGCCGACGGGCTGTATCCGTAGAACTCGCCCACGGCCTGGTCGTCGTCGTTGTCCGGCGCAGCCTCGCCCCAGGCAACGGTGTGACAGTCGCTCGGGCACGCGGACCAGCGCACGCGCACATTCGGATAGCCGGGGCGCCCGGCGAGCGCGTCGCGCAGGCAACGGGCTGTCCCTCGGTCGCTGGCGGAGACGTACCCGCCGCGCCGCTGTCCGCCGACCGGCACCGCCAGGTACCCCGCACCGTCCACGACGACCACGATTCCGGCGTCAATGAGGGTGGGGTCGGACAGCCGATCGCGGAACCAGGAGGCTTCCCACTCGTCTCGCTGACCGGCCGGCCGTACCTCCACGGCCAAGCCTGCCCATGGCCGGAAGAGTGATCGAAGGGGCAACGGAACCTCCGTAGGAATCACGAACGAGGGAAGAGAGCCCCAGCGGCTGCGGCTCACCAACACGCCCCGCCAGCCGACGTTCCTGAGCCACTTAGGCCGGGCGGGTGTCTCGGCGGGTCAGGTCACCAGGCGGGCCACCACCGTGACGGCGAGGCCTCCAATCACCAGCGCGTAGGCGATGGTGACGGCCCAGGTGAGGCGCGGGTGGCGACGGCGCATGATCCGCCACGCCTCCCGGCCGGTCCGGCCATCGGCGTGCGCCCGGATACCGAGGCCGGTAACAACGATCGACACGCACTGAACACGCGAAGGCGATTCCATCAGGCTCCTCATCAAGATGACGGGGTCGGTGGGCGGTTCGTGATGGCACAGGGAGGCCAGGGCGCCGGAGTCTTGGAACGTACGGCGCGCGAAATGAGCCTGGGCCTTGCGCTCAATCGCGGTCAGGCATGGCTCGCACAGCCGGAACGGGGCGCTCTCTCCGTCCCACTGGACCGGGCCCACCCACGTCACGGGCACGCCGGGGGTATCGCAGCGCCAGCACTCGTCAACGGTCCATGCGACCAGCACGGGGGCTCCCTGGGTCCGCGAGGCGGGCAGCTTCCGCAGCGGCCTGGACCGCCGCGAGGTACGGCCGGAGGAGGTCATCTCCGCAGGGCAATCCGTCGCCTGGCGGAGCGCTCGCCTCCCGTTGGGCCGACGGCATGAGCCAGCCGCGGGCTGCCATCGTCTTTGGTGCACGGACGGTTGGAGGCGGCAGGAGAAGCAAGGCGCCGCGCCGCAGGAGCAGGGAGTCCGGCGCACACCAGCCGGGTGCGGAGCCCCAACGGATGATGACCTCGGCGCCGGAAGGTCCGAGGATGACCGGGCCGGGCTGGATTCCCTCCGCTCGCGCACGGTCGAGGACGTCGCGGGCCAGGGCGCCGGGCACGAGCACGACGTCGAAGGACAGACCCACGGGGACTTCGGCCAACTGCCTGCGGCCCCATGCCGTCAGGACCTGGTTCCGGCGCCCGGTGGGCTCCAGCCAGTTGTAGGGCATGGGCCCCATGGCTGCGGCCGTCAGCTCCTGAGCGGGAGCAGAGCGCGGCCCCGGGAGGGCCGGCGCGTCCATCACCGTATGGGTGCTCACCGGATGTCCCCTCCCGTCTGGGCGGGATGGTGACCGTGCACGATGAGGATCACGAGCGCGCCCATCACGGCCAGGAGGGCCAGGAGATAGAGGGCCTGGGCACGGTGGGTGTGCCATATGCGCACCTCATCGGGCAGCCACTGCGGCTGGTGCTGCTCAGAGGGCTCCAGTACCTCCAGGTTGGCCCAAACGCGCTTGCCCCACCCCAATGGGTCGGTCCCCCACTCCTGGGCGACTGCGGCAACCAGGGCCAGACCCCGGCCTTCTTCGGCCTCGTCGTCCATGGGGCGTAGCACGGGCTCAGTGGTGCTCTTGTCGATCACGGCCAGCCGTACGCGGCCGTCGTGGCCGCGCTGCACCTTCACACGGAACGCCGGGTACCGAGTGTGCTGAACGGCGTTGGCGCTCAGTTCGGAGATGATCAGCTCGGCTGCGTCCCTGAGCTGCGTCAGCTCCCACGCCTCCAGGGCCTCCCTCACGAGCCGACGGGCCTTCGGCACGGAGTCGGGCTCGCGCGGCAGCACCTCGGTGACCACCAGCGTGACCGCTTCGGTGGTCCGGGTCCGCCGCGGCGGCTTCGATGAGGTCATGAGCGCCGGGCTCCGTGGTCGCTGGTGACGATGCCGGAGTTCTGGCGCCACTGGGTTCTCCCTATGATCGGCTGGAGGAAAGCGATGAAGGCGTGGTGGCAGTGCAGCCAGTGCAGGTACGCCTCGTACGCCTCATCAGTGCTAGGCATCGCGTCGCGCCCCATCGCGAGGACACCGTCGACGAAACCCGACCCAGCGCGGCGGACCGCGAGGTAGAACTGAGGACGGGCGGAGGCCGGGCAGCCCGTCCGTCCATCGGTGAACCGCTCCCGATGGACCACCCACCCACGGTCGCGCGCATGCTCCGCTAGAAGGGCGTGCACGCCGTCGGCGTCAACTCCTCGGTCCGCGAAAACGTAGGTGGTCACCTTGATGGGCCGGCCAGGTTTGACGGCGGCGACGGCGTCCTCGAAAACGCTGCGCCGTAAGGCGGTCAGCCTGCCATCGGGGGTCGGACGGAACCGGGGCTCCCCGGTTCTCCACCTCAACCACGGCTCGTCGAGCTCATCTGCCGGAACCGGCTGAAGCCTCATGACGCCCTCCCGCACAGATCAGCGCGCCGGTTCTCCTCTTCCGGCAAACGCGCTGTGGAGGCCGGGCGTTGTACGGGGCGCACGGAGTGCACAAGAGCAACGTCGGCGAGACCGAGAGGGTTGATCATGCGGGCACCTCTCCCGGCACCATGCGGGCTCGAACCGTCTTGCTGCGCCCGTCCTCGGCCAGGCTCCAGGACACCTCCGCCCCGAGCAGGCGCGCCGCCAACAGGCCGCGCCCCTTCTCGCCGTTGAGCGCCGCCTCACTGTCACGGAACTCGGGAAACGGGTCCTGAACGTCGATGCGCAGTTCGTCGTCCTCCATGACCGCCAAGAGCACGGTCATCTGCGCATACGCCGCACTGGCGGGCGTGGCGTGGACGACGGCGTTGTTCGCGAGAATCGCCAGGACGCGGACCGCCGCCATGATGTTCCCGGGCCAGCCCAGGACAGTGAGACGGGTGATGGCGTCCGTCCTCACCTGGCGCAGGCTGGCCGAGTTGAGTGGATACGAGCGGGACAGCTGGCGATCGAGGGGCGCACCAGCACCGGAAGGCAGCGCGACGGCTCCTGCCGTGTCCGGTGTGCGCAGGCAGGATCCGGCCTGCGGGTACACGGCGAACGCCGGGATGCCCAGCAGCCAGACACGTAACGCGACGCGGTCCCCGGGGTACCAGGCGATCTCATGCTCGGCGGAGGCGACGACTCCCGCCGCGGCGCCGCCGAGCAACTCCTGTTCGACGGTGCGCCAGCCGGTCCGGCGCTGACGAGCGGTGTCGAGCGGGGCCAGGTCGAACAGTTCATGCACGACGGTCCAGCCCCGCTGGGCGGCAAAGTCGTGAAGGACCGCCAGCGCACGGTTCGCTATCCGCGAGTCGAACGCACACGTGTAGAGAACCACGCTTGCGCTGTCCCCAGCGGTACCGCGACGAGGCGATGCGGGCAGGTCTCCCCAGACGACGGCAGGAGCACCGGCCTGAAGGCCGGATGCGGGCTGTGCGGTCATGGCCGACGTCATCGGCAACGGATCGAAGGCGCACGCGTGCAGGTCGACGGCCGCAGGCCGGTTCGTGGACAAAGATCCGCCCCTTTCGATCAACCCTGTGACATCGCAGTGTTACATCGCGTAGTGCAAGCCCAATTAGAGTCCTCCATGCAATCCCATGAAGCAAGCCCAGCAGAGAAATCGTCCCCTGACGTGGGACCTCCAAGAAGGGGTGATGGGGCGTGACTGACGGCCGTACACGCGATGAGGCACACTTGCACCGGGCAAACCCACGACGACAACGCAGGCGGGGAGGGCGAGGGGTGAGCGATCCGAACGGACCCACCGTGCGACGGCGGCGCCTGGGCAGCGAGCTGCGACGACTGCGCGAGCGCGCAGGCCTCGACCAGCTCGCGGCAGCCAACCACCTGGAGTGCTCCACTTCGAAGATCTCTCGTCTGGAGCGCGGCCAGGGCCTGGCCAAGCAAATGGAGATCCGCAGCCTTCTCGATCTGTACCGCGTCACCGACGAAGACGAACGAACCGCGATCCTCACCCTGCACAAGACCGCCGCGGAAGTCGGCTGGTGGGAACAGGCCGAGTACGAAGAGGTCCTGCCGAGCGGCCTGGGGGTTTACGTCGGGCTGGAGTACGACGCCCGCGCCCTGCAATGCTGGGAACTCGGTTTCGTGCCCGGCCTTCTACAGACTGCGGACTACGCGCGAGCGGTCGTCTCCTCGCTGCCTCGCCTCTCCTCCGACGAGGTTGACCGGCTTGTCAAGGCACGCCTGCAGCGCCAAACCCGCCTCACGCAGGAGAAGGACCCCCTCGAACTCTGGGCCGTGATCGACGAGTCGGTGTTGCACCGGCCACTGGGCGGCGCCGACGTCATGCGGGCCCAGCTTGTCGCCCTCGCCGAGTCGACCGCGCGCACGAACGTCACAGTTCAGGTCTACCGCCCCAAGGACGTGCACCCCGGCCTGCGTGGTTCGTTCAGCTTGCTGGAATTCGGCCCCGCCGACCCACGGATCGGCTACGTCGATTCACCCGGCGGGAACGCCTTCCTGGAGAAGGACAAACAAGTCCGCCTCCTTGCCGACACGTTCGACCGCCTCCGGGCGGGTGCGCTCGACCCCGAGGAGTCCGCGGCGCTCGTGAGATCTCTAGCCGCAGAGGAGAAATAATCATGACCCATCCTGCCCAGACTGCGCACGACGCCAGCACCTTGGCCTGGTGGAAGAGCTCGTACAGCTCCGAGCAAGGCGCCTGCGTCGAAGTCGCGCACGCACCACTGGGCCGGATGGCAGTGCGGGACTCCAAGATGCATACAGGCCCGCGCCTGGTCGTAGACACAAATGCCTTCACCGCGCTCGTCGCCGGGCTGGTCACCGGGACTGTCTGAAACGAACATGCAAGGGGCTGCCCCATCGGGGCAGCCCCTTTGTCGTGTGCAAATGCCAAGTCGCTGCATGACGGACGGTGCTGTCTGACCGGGTCTCGGAAATTTCTCGGTTCGGCTGTCACATCTGCACCGTGGCGCCTCCCCTTCTGTGGGTGAGGGTGGCGAAGGGCCACCCTCCTGCGGAGGGAGAGGCTCGTGGTGGGTGATGTGGTACCGCAGGCGCCGGGAGTGGTACACGGCCTTGTGGTCGTGATCGGCGCCGTTGTGGAGCACGTCGGCTGGCTGGTCGTGGCAGCCGGGTCGGTGCTGATCATCTGGACCGCGTCGGCGGCCTGGTGGCGGCGCCGAGCCGTGAGGGAGCTGGGGCGCCGGGCCCGGTTCGAGCTGGTTCCGGCGGTGACGTTCGATCCGCAGATGGGGGACATCGGGCAGGCTGCGGCGCGGTTGGACGGGGCGCGGGCGGCCGCCGGGGGTGTGCCGAGGCGGGCGGGCGCGGTGCGGATCCGTGTCTGGGCCGGGCCGGAGAGCCAGTTGCACTACGGGTGGGAGGGCCCTCAGCGGGCGGCGGGCGTGCTGCGGATGCCGGGCTACCGGCAAGTGGAGGTGCGCCCCGCCGACGCCGCCCGGAGGACGTCGACGCAGGTGCGGTTCGAGGGCGTGTCTCCGCAGGCGGGTGGCTGGTGAGCACGGTCGTTCTGTCCAAGCAGCCCCAGGCGGCCGCCTCTGAGGCCGCCCCGGTGCCTGGTGTCTCGCAGAGCCTGTACGTGGCGCGGGCGGAGCTGGTGCTGGCGCGGGCGGATCACTGGCCGTTGGGCAAGCCGGTGCTGGATCCGGATCCACTGGAGCAGGTGGCGGCGGCGTTCGCCGAGGTGCGCACCGAGGACGGGGAGGAGGCGGAACTCGTTGTCGACCTGCTCCCCGTGCCGGGGTCGGCGGTGGCGCGGCGGCGCCGGCGTCTGCTGAGGCGGGCGTCGCGCCGGGGCCCGACGGCGTTCGGGGAGCAGTTGGCGGTCGGCGGGAGCGGCGGCAGCCTGGTCTCCCAGGTGTGGGATGTGCTCAGCGGTCCGGGCGGCAAGCGGGCAGGCAGGGCTGCGGGGGCGCGGGTGCCGCGGCAGAGCGATCTCGCGGACGGGGTCGGCAAGTTCGCTCCCGGGGCGCAGGTGTTCGCGCTGCAGGTGCTGGTGCGGTGTACGGCGCGGCATCCGGCACGGGCGCGGGCACGGCTGCATCAGGTGATGGCCGCTCTGCAGGCGTTGCGTGGGCAGAACCGGCTCGTTCCCGTCGGGCCGCGCGTGGGCGGGTGGCGGCCGTACTCGGATGTGTGGTGGCGCCGCCGCGACTTCGACCGGCGCTTTGCGCGAGGGGACTTCGCCCCGGCCCGGCGCCAGCAGTGGGTGACCTGGCAGGAAGTGGCCGTCCTGCTGAAGCCTCCCACCCGGCACTGCACCGCGCAGAACATCACGCGCACCGGCGGTGTGGTCCCGCCTGCCCCGGCCGGCCTACCCACCTGGACGGGGCAGAAGGACGTCCTGCCGCTCGGCTACGTGACCGGAGCGGACGGCCGGCGCCGGCTGGCGGGGGCGTACGCGGAGGACGTGCTGTTCGGGGCGTCCCTGGGCAAGTCCGGGTTCGGCAAGACCGAGCAGGCGTTGATCCAGTACGCGGCAAGGGCTTATGCCGGGGACGGCGCGCTGCTGTTCGACCCGCACCGCACGGCCTGGCTGCGGATCAAGCCGTATCTGGCGCATCCCGCGCTCGCGGACCGGATCTGGGAGGTCGACCTGTCCCGGGCCCGGGACGAGGACCTGATGACCTGCTGGAACCCGCTGTCCATGGAGGGCCGGCGCCTGGACGAGGTCCAGGAGATCGTCGGTGCCGTGGTCGGGGCGATCTCCTCGGCGCACAGCTGGGGTGAACGCGCCACACGGGCACGCACGATCCTGTCGAACGCTGTGCGCACCCTGGCCGAGCTGTCCCACCTGCTGATCCAGGACGGCCACCCCGAACTCCAGCCGACCGTGTTCCAGATCGGCTCCCTGCTCGAGGACGAGGACTGGCGCAAAGCCGTGCTCGCCCACCTGCCGCAGTCCACCGGCCGTTACTGGGAGAGGTCGTTCGCCAAGGTCGAGCCTGCAGCGATGAACGCGGTCACCAACGTGCTCTACCGCTTCAGCAGTTCCCGCTCGCTGCGGGCGTTTCTGGGCTCCCCTCGCTCCGGTTACGACCTGCGCCGGGCCTTGGCCACCTCCGCGGTTGTGGGGCTGTGTCCGTCCGGTACCGGCGAGAGCGACGAGCTGATCTGTGCGCTGCTGTTGTTCGATCTGTTCCGCGAGGGTATGGCCCGCGCCTCGCTGCCTGCCGGCCAGCTGCCCACCATGTGGGCCTGGGTGGACGAGCTGACCTCGGTCGACGGTGCTTCACACGGTTACATCGCCAAGATCCTCGAACAGCTGCGGAAGTACGAGCTGCGGTTCATGGGGATGACGCAGATGGCCATGCGGCTGTCGGACATCACCCGCCAGGCCCTGATGCAGAACCAGAGCTGGCTGTCGGCGACCGGCGCGGACGCGGACGAGGCCGCCTTCGTCGCCAAGCGCATGCCCGGCATCGACCCGGCGACCATCCAGCAGATGGACTGCTTCTGCTACGTCCAGTCCGTCCAGCTGCGCGGCAAGCGCACCGCCCCGTTCCGGGTCGAGGGCGTCGCCATTTCCGATGTCTTCGCCGACTACCGCAACGCCGAGGGCCTCGAGGCGCTCGACAAGGCGATCGACGCCAACGTCCAGCGGCGCCCGGTCGGCGACATCCTCAAGGGCCTCGACGGCCTGGACGACGCGATCCTCGCCCACCTCAACGGCCGCACCTCCGGCGGCACGCCTCGCCCCGCAGGCTCCGGCGACGTCGTCCACCGCCTCCCTCACCCTGCACTCCCGACGCAGAAAGGCTGAACCGCATGTCCACACCCGCCCTGACCCGGCCGAGCGGCCTGCCCCGCCTCGCCCAGGAGCTGCTGCCCGTCCTCTACCAGCACCGGCTGCTGACCGCCGAGCAGCTCACCCGGCTGCTGCGCCCCAACGCCGCAACCAGCCGGTACGTGCGCCGGCAACTGCTGCAGCTCCAGGCCCACGCTCTCGCCGACGCCACCAGCCGCCGCCACAACCGCGCCGGCGAACTGCTGTGGTACATCACCCCGCTCGGCGCCGACACCATCGAAGCCGGCCGTGAACTCCCTGCCCGCGCCTACCGGATCACCGACCAGGCCGCCGCGAGCACCCTGCAAGAACACACCCTCGCCATCAATGACACCGCCCTGGCATTCGTCGAACACGCCCGCCAGCGAAGCGGCGACGAATGCGAACCCCTGTCCTGGGACATGGAGGTCGCCCACCGCGTCCGTGACGGCAACACCCGCTCCGCAGATGAGGTCTGGCTCACCCCCGACGCCGTCCTCCACTACACCCACACCACCGACAGCGGGGAGCGGATGCTGCTCGACTTCTTCATCGAGGTCGACCGCTCCACCATGAATGTGGCCCGTCTGGCCGCCAAGCTCCACGCCTACGCCCGCTACGCCACCTACATCCCCCAGCCCGCCCCCGGCACCCGCCACCACGCAGGCGGGCTGGTGCAGGAGGCCTGGCGTGAGCGCTACCGCGCCTTCCCCCGGCTCCTGCTCGTCCTCACCGGCGCCCCGTCGCACACCCTGGCCACCCGTGCCCTGGACCTGCGTGCCCTCGCCGCCGCCGACCCCCGCCTCCAGCGCGCCGCCGCCCAGTTGCGGGCCGGCATCACCAGCCTGGAACTCCTCACCCGCCACGGCCCGTTCGCCGATGTCGTCACACCCCTCCTCGGCCCGGACACCCCCACCACCGTCCTCCTGCCCGCCACGGCGGTGTCCGCATGACCGTCCCCGTCTCCTCCGCTCCGTACGCGCCTGCCCCTGTGACGAAGGGATTCTCGATGCTGCTCGGCATACTGAGGCGACGCCGTCCCGCCACCAGCACCACGCCCACGTACGAAAGGCCATATACGGCACCGCATGCGTGCTCGGAGGTCGTCGACGGTCTTCCGCAGCTGGATTCCCCGCTCGTCACCGAACTCATCGCCCTGCAGGCGCACACCCGCCACCTCGGCTGGCTCAGCGCTCGAGAACAGCGCCCCGACGAGTACCGGCACCTCGCCCGCCTCGTTCTCCAGCACGTCCTGGAGGGCTGGCACGCACAGACCGGCGGTCGCGGCCGGCTCGATGACCTCCTCGTCTTTCCGGATCTCTTCGGTGCTGACCGCGGTCACTGTCAGCATGAGCGCGACCACATGACGACGTACGGGAGTTGACCATGCTTCTTCGCCAGCACGCCGCTGCCGCAGCCGTCCTCGCGGCCACCGTCCTGCTCACCGGCTGCGGTCACTCCGGGGGCAGCGTGGGCTCGGGCCAGCCGTCCCGTACAGCCCGGCCCAGTGCCAGCGCACAGCATGCGCAGGCGGACGCGCTGCCGAAGGGGATGATCCGGCTTGGCGATAAGCTCCCGCACACTGACGACGAGACCTGGGCCATCGCAACTGGCCCGCTGAAGACCGTACAGGCCACTTCGAAGGCGAAGGGCCTGCCCAGTGACTGGATCGCGGCCGCGAGCGCGTTCACCTTCACCAACACCAGCGACCAGGTCCAACAGGTGCCCGCCGACCTGAACTTGACTGCTCGCTACGGCCCCGACGGACGCACCGCAGCCACGTACACCGACACCGGCGTCGACGGACTGCCGCTCGACACTCTCACCACCGACCCCGACCCCATCCGCGTACCACCCGGCGGCACCTACACCACGCGCCTCGGCTATGCCCTCCCCCAGGCCGCCAAGGGCCAGCCGCTCACTCTGACCTACACCGACGGCCAGAACACCCGCTACCTCGAAGGCACGGTCCCCGGCGCGCCCGCGGCCTCACCGGCTGCTCCCGGTATCCGCCCGGTCGGCGCGGACAAGAAGACGCTCGCATTCGGTGACTGGCACGCCGGCGACGAGACCACCTACCTGCGCGTCTCCCCCGTGAAGGTGACCGGCACCGACGCCTCCGGGCAACGCACCTGCGAGATCGACCTGACCTTCTTCAACCCGGCCGGAGAAGTCAGCCCGCTCTCCCAGACCCCGCTGGAAGCCAGCGTCCACGTCTACTACGGCAAGGACCTCACCGAGGCCGACACAGTCAAGGAATACACCGGGCTCAGCGGCGCGTTCATCGCCCCGCAGCGCACGGCAACCGTCACCGCCCACTTCACTCTGCCGGCCAAAGCCGTACCCGGCCCGGTCACGATCGAGATCGGCAACAGCGAAGGACACCGCGTCACCTATGCGGGCGACGTGAAGAACTGACACACAGGGCGGGAACAGCCGCCTAAATATCGCGCGTTGTATCCCGTGATGTGCGATTTACACCATCACGATCCCGCGAACTGGCATATCGGGCTGGGCCGATGAGGAAAAAGTGCTTACCGTGTGCATGTGCACGGCACCTAGCAGTGCTGGTCAACGCGCAACCACGCGATCACCCAGCGCACCGAACCGCAGGCCGCCGCCACACCAACGACGTCGCACGGGGAGAGGGCATGACGCGTAAAGCACGACCGGCAACGGGTGTACTTCGCACCCGAAATCGGCGAAGTCGACTTATCCGTTTGACGCTTGCATTGGGGGCGGCGCTGACGTTGGCCGCGTGCGGATCGTCCAACAACAACGGCGGTGCGCGGAAGGCCTCCCCTTCCGCATCGGCATCCAGCCCCGCATCGAATACGGCTTCCGCATCCGCGGACCCGGAGTCGGCCGCCAAGCAGGACGTCATCAGCGCATACAAGCACTACTGGGATGAAGAGGTAATCGCCTACTCGAAGGCGAGCATGGACGGGACCGATCTCAAGAAGTACGCCAACGGCAACGCACTCGGGTTGGTGAAAAGCGACCTGCTGAACCTCAAGAAGGCCGGCCAGGTCACCGAGGGCAAGCCGCACATTGACCCGAAGGTCACCAGCCTCGATCTGCAGAAGAAGGTTCCCTCTGCGCAGATCACCGACTGCGTCGACGTTTCACCGTGGAAGGTCCTCGACGCCAAGACGAAGAGCGTGGTGGCTCTGCCCACGAACCGTCGCACCAAGTACGTGAGCATCGTGAGCGCGGAGAGGTGGGGGAAGCAGTGGGTCATGTTGCAGGTGAACCCGGAAGACCGGGCATGCTGAAACGCGTCGCTGGGACCGTCGGCGCCCTGCTCGTGCTGAGCGCGAGTGTCACTGCCGGTGCTGCGACAGCCGATCCTGATCCGAAGCCGTCGACCAGCGTGGGCTCCTGTGCGCTCGTTCAGATCTGCGTAGGTGCCAAGGTCGGCGGATCTGCCGGTTCCAGCGACAGCAAGCCGTCGTCCCCGCAGAAGAGCAGCAAGCAGCTCTCCGTGCCAGGCCCCTGCGTCGTGACGAAGGATGACCCGCAGCCGCCTGCCGGAAGCCCTCTGTGGGAGGGGCACAACCCGGGTGACGGCGCTGTCTACACTCGGGTCTGTCCTGTGGCGCAGGTTGCCGCCGGAATCGTGGGCTTCATGGGTCCTCCGCAGACGTTCTGGTCCGCTGCCCCTCCGGTCAAGGTCGACCCTGCCCAGCTCGCGCAGGAGGCCCTGGACAAGATGACGCTGCTCGGCCCGCACATCGACATCAACCCGAAGCCTGGCGGCAAGGGACTGGTGGGGATGCCGGTGTGGATGGCTGCCGACACGTCGCAGACCACGTGGGGCCCGAACAGTGCGAGCGCCTCGGCCGGCGGAGTCATGGTGACCGCGACGGCGAAGGTGTCGAAGGTCGTGTGGGACATGGGTGACGGCTCCTCGGTCACGTGCACCGGCCCCGGAACGGTTTACCAGAAGTCGTTCGGGCTGAAGACGTCGCCGGACTGCAGCCACGTCTACACGCAGCCCTCGGACCAGCAGCAAGGCGGCACGTACCCGGTCACGGCCACCTCGACGTGGACTGTCAACTGGCAGGTGAACGGCGGCGGGGAGAACGGGACGCTCACCGCGGTCCGCCAGTCCGGTGTCCAGCTGACCATCGTCCAGTCCCAGGCCGTCAACTCCTAACCCGCCACCAGCCTGGCTCCCCTCCCCTTTCCCGCAAGGAACCACAGGATTATGGACACGACATCGTTCGCGCCGAACGGGACTCCAACCCGGCAGCCTGACCTGGCCCCGAGCACCGGCACCAAGGCCCGGTCCAAGCGCAAGTGGTCACTGGCCGCGGTGCTCGTGCTCGCCGCGCTCCTCGGATCACTGGCCGGAGCTGTGCTCGTTGCGCGGGCCGGTGACCGTGTCAGCGTGCTGGGGATCGCCCGCGACGTCCAGGCCGGGCAGAAGATCACCGACCAGGACTTGGTCACGGTCTCCGTCGCCGAAGACCCCGGCCTCTCCCCCGTGCCCGTCGCCGAACGCAACTCCGTGGTGGGGCAGATTGCGGCCGTGGACCTGCGCCGCGGCGGACTGCTCACCCGTTCGCAGCTGACGGCCGGCGGAGGCCTGGGCGACACCAAGGAGCTCGTCGGCATCGAGGTCAAGCGCGGCTTCGCGCCTCGCGGCGAACTGCAGCCCGGCGACAAGGCCGCCGCAGTGCTGTTGCCCGCGCAGGGCGCGGGCAACAGCACCTCCTCGTCGACGTCCTCGTCGAAGGGCGGCCAGAGCTCGGACAGCCAGGTCATCGAGGTGACGGTGAAGTCGCTGTCCACTCCGGACGCCTCGGGCGCGATGGTCGTGAACGTCGCTGTCGACCCTGCGGACGGCGCACGGCTGGCGACGCTCGCTGCCGCCAACCAAGTGGCGCTGGTCCGCGAGCCGCGCGGGGGGAAGTGACCATGGCGATGATCGCGTTGGTGTCCGCGAAGTCGGACGGGGTGACGACGTCGGCGTGCGCGATGGCGCTGCAGAGCACCCGGCCCGTGCTCCTGGCCGAGCTGGACATGGCCGGGGGCAGCCTGAGGCACCGGCTGTTGAAGGACATCCGACGGGGCCAGGAGCCTTTGACCGGTCACATCGGGGTGCACAGACTGCCGCAGGCCGAACTGCAGCGCACCAGCCCCGACCAGGACCTCACCCCTCAGGTCTCGCACCACCTGTGGCCGATGGACGACAGCCAGTTCCGCGTGGCGCTGCCGGGACTGACCGACCCACGGCAGGCCGCGTCACTGACGACGCTGTGGCCGACGCTGGTGAACGTGCTGCAGCTGACCGATCAGCAGCTGAAGTGGGACGTGATCGTGGACGGCGGCCGGATGGTCCTCGAAGGCGGTCGCCTCCATCCCGTACTGACGCCGGCAGCGGTGCTGCACCAGGCCGACCTGGTGCTGCTGGTGGTCCGCACCACCGAGGAAGCGCAGAGCCTGGCCTACCCGATGGTGCGGGCGTTGCAGGCCGAGCTGGAGGCCCACTCATCGGGGTCACGGGCGCTGGGCCTGCTGCTGGTCGGTGACGAGTACCACTCCACGGAGGTCGAGCGCGGGCTGGAGGTCCCGGTGCTGGGCCAGTTGCCGTGGGACGAGGCCGCTGCCTCCTACCTTCGGCGCGGCGGCCGGATGCCGCGCGGGGTGTCGAGGTCACGGCTCATGCGGGCCGCCAAGGACATCATGGTTCCGCTGCGTCAGCATGCGGACCGGCGTCAGTTG
The DNA here is from genome assembly GCF_040680235.1 of Streptomyces sp. NPDC052101. Classification (NCBI taxonomy): domain Bacteria; kingdom Bacillati; phylum Actinomycetota; class Actinomycetes; order Kitasatosporales; family Streptomycetaceae; genus Streptomyces; species Streptomyces sp. NPDC052101. Next base: position 2,786 of record NZ_JBFAWH010000062.1, on the reverse strand, counting down.
CACCGGCAGATGCGTGTGCATGCCGCCTCCCCGGCGGTCGCGCGGATCATGCAGCAGATCCAGCAGGGGGTCCCCCGTGGCTGACGCGAAAGCAAATGGACAGGTCAACGGCACGATGCTGGGCGGTCTGCTGGCGCAGCACGCCGCCAACCGCAGCGCCCAGCCGCCGACCGTCCAACCGCCCGCCGCGCACGGGCCCGCGGGCACCGGCCCGGTGCCGCCGACGATTCCCGCACCGGCGGCCGCGGCGGAAGCGGGGCCGGCGAGCACCGCGGGCGTCGCAGAGCTGCCCGGTGCGGTGCCGGCGCCGTGGGAGGAGATCATCAAGCTGCGTCAGCGTGTCGCTGACGACGTCGATACCGTCAAGAAGGAGCGCAGGCGCGGCGGCCAGGAGCTTCACGAGCGGGACCTGGCCGAGGTGACACGCTCGTGTGTGCGCAACCGTGTCGCCGAGTGGGCAACGCACGAGTGGGTGCTCTCCCATAATCCGCTGTCGGACAGCGACTTGGACCAGGTGCGGACCCAGGTGTTCAACCTGATCCACCTGGCCGGCGAGATGCAGCAGGTCCTGGACCGGCCCGAGGTCGAGGACGTGCTGATCGACGGGGAGTGGATGTGCATCGACTCCCATGGGCGGCCACAGGAGTGGGTGCGCTCCCCGTTCTCCAGCCGGCAGCAGGCCATCGAGTGGGTCAACCAGATGGCGTCGTCTTCCGGGCACGGCGAGCGGCTGCTGTCGTACACCACGGGCGCGGTCGACTTCGAGTTGCCGGACGGGTCCCGTGTGGCGGCCACGGTGCTCACGCAGCGGGTGACGATCGCGATCCGCCGGCACACCCTGGAGCGGGCCACGCTCGCGGACCTGCATCAGCGGGGCATGGTCGACAATGTGCTGGCCTCGTTCCTGTCGTGCGCGGTGAAGGCAGGGCTGACGGTCCTGATCGCCGGGAACATGGCGACCGGCAAGACCACCCTGATGCGCGCCTTGGGGCGGGAGATTCCCGCTCATGAGCGGGTGGCGACGCTGGAGAGCGACCGCGAGCTGAACCTGGACGGCCCGGACACGCCGGCGCACGTGCTGAGCTTCCAGGCCCGTGAGGGCAACGGCGAGCGGGATGCCTCCGGCCGGGCGATCGGTGAGATCACGCTCAGCGACCTGGTGAAGATCTCGCTGCGGTACAAGGCGACGCGGGTGATGGTGGGCGAGGTCCGCGGCGAGGAGGCCGTGGCGATGCTCGAGGCCATGGTCGGCGCGGGCGTCGGCGGCATGTGCACGGTCCACTCGAAGATCCCGGAAACGGTCGTCGAGCGGCTGATGGTGCCGCTCGCTCGGGCGGGCCTGTCCGGGGACGCGGCCATCCGGCTGATCGCCGCGGCGGTCGACCTGATCGTGTACGTCGACAAGGTCGACGAGACGCACCTGGGCGGCCAGGTGCACCGGCACGTAACGCACGTATGGGAGACCGCAGGCCGCGGAGACGGCGGCGGTGTCGCCCTGTCGAAGATCTTCGGCCCCTACGAGAACGAAGACGGACAGGTGCTGGAGAAGCGTGCGGTGCCCACAGGTACACCTGTGAGCCAGCGGCACATGCAGCTCCTGGAAGAGCACGGCTTCGACCGCCGGTGGCTGGCCCAGTACAAGGGCCGAGGCGACTGGCCGGCCCTGAAGCTCATCGGGCGCAGGGGAGCGGCTACCTGATGAGTTCCTCATATCTGTCAGGGCTCGGCGCGCTGTGCGGTGCGCTGGTCGCACTGTGCCTGGTCGCGCTGGTGGCCGTGCTGCGCGGCTGGCAACCAGCCGCCTCTGCCTCGAACCCGCTGTCGCAACTGGCGGCCCGGGGACGGCGGGCCGTGGCCGAGCTTCCGGAAGGCTGGCGCACCAACTACCGGTTCATCCTGGCCGGTTCCGCGATCCTCGGAGTGCTGGTGTGGGCACTGACCGGCTGGCCGGTGCACGGCCTGCTCGCCGCACTGGCCCTGGCCGGGCTCCCGTTCGTGCTGTACCCGGGCGGCTCGGAACAGGCCGAGGTCGCCCGGCTGGAGGCGATCGCGGAATGGCTGCACCAGATGGCCAGTGTCCGCGCCGGCGGCAAGCCCCTGGAAGAGATCCTCAAGACACTGGACACCGTGCCGTCGGCGCTGCGGTATGAGACCGGGATGCTGGCGTCGCGTCTGTCCTCGGGCATGCCGACGCGCTGGGCCTACCTGATGCTCGGAGACGATCTGGGAAGCCGGGTCGGGGACGACATCGTGCGCCTCTTCCGGGACCACACCGCCAGCCGCGGGCCGGGACTTGCTGCGGCATTTTCCGCACAGGCCGCTCTGGTCAGCCGGCAGGCCTCGGATCTGCACGACATCGAGGCCGAGCGGCGCAAGGCCCGCAGCGAGGCGCGCCGGGTTTCCCTGTTCGCGCTGGCCGTGGTGACGGTGATCCTGGCCAGCCCCTCGTATTCGGCACCGTTCGCCACCCCGCTGGGGCAGTTGGGCCTGCTCGTCCTGGGCGCCCTGTTCGTCGTGTCGCTGCTGTGGCTGCGCCGTATGGCCCGCCTGGAACCGGAGCCGCGCACTCTGCCCACCGCGCGTGAACGCGCGGCCGCGGAGACCGCGAAGGGAGCGAGTTCGTGATCTCTGTACCCGGCATGGTGATCGGCGCACTGGTCGCGGTGTGCCTGGTCCTGGCGGTGGGGGGGGGGGGGGCCCCGCGGCCGCCCCCGGGCCGCGTGGGGCGGCCCCCCCCCCCCCCCCCCACCAAACCCCCCCCCCCCCCCACCACCACCCACAGGCCA
>NZ_JBFAWH010000061.1:0-21676 GCF_040680235.1 Streptomyces sp. NPDC052101 | reverse complement strand
GGGTCTGCCAACTCGTCGTCCCCTTGGGCCACATCGGTACGATCGCGCCCTCGCGCACGAACAGCGGGAGCGTGTCGAGCGGGGCGTGGTAGCCGTTGATCGTGGTCGGGCCCTGATAGGTGCGGCCGGTCCAGTAGTCGGTCCAGGTGCCCTTCGGCAGATAGATGCCGTCCCGGGTGTCGGAGTCCTGGTAGACCGGGGCGACGAGGAAGTCGGGCCCGGACAGGAACTCGTACTTCGCCTGGTCCGTGAGGGTGCCCGGATCGTCCGGGTACTCCAGCCACAGCGGACGCACCGCGCCCACACCGGTCTTCGCCGCCTCGGCGGACAGCGCGTACATGTACGGCAGCAGCCGCTCCTTCAGCTGCAGGTACGTGCGGTTGATGGAGGTGTACGGCTCGCCGTCCAGCCAGGGCTGCTGGTCGGCGGGCTTCTTGGTGGTGAGGTCGGTCGCCCAGCCGTCCATGGTCATGATGGCCGGCAGAAACGCCTTCCACTGCAGGTCGCGGGCGTACATCTTGGCGTCGTGGCGGTAGATGCTGCCCACGTCGCCGGTGTTGTAGGCGATGCCGGACATGGTCGCCCCGGCGTAGGTCGGGATCTGCCAGCGGATGTAGTCCCAGGACAGCTTCTGGTCGCCGCTCCACAGCACCCCGCAGCGCTGGGCGCCCGCCCAGGACACCGGCAGCCACACGAATCCGCGCGCGTCGCTGTTGTCCTCGATCCCCTTCTTCGCGGCGTCGCACGCGTCCAGCGCGAACTTGTAGCCGTTGCCGACCCAGGCCACGTCCAGCTTGGCCACCCGCTGGCCCGCCTTGACCTGGTCGGCGAGCTTGCCGATGCCGTCCTGGGTCCACAGACCCAGCTGGGCGTGGTGGTCCTGCAGGCCCTGGGCGGTCTGCTCCAGGTTCTCGTATCCGCAGCCGTAGCCGTCGTTGACCAGCATCCAGCCGAGCGGCATCTGGTGCCCGGTGTACCCGTCGGCGATCTTCAGTGCGTCCAGGGTGTGCCGCTCGCCCCGGTTGGCGTTGTGCAGGTAGCAGTCCGAGTCGCCGGGTTCGAGGCCGTACACCGGAGGCATGAAGGGCTTGCCCACCAACCGCGTGTACCTGCCGATGACCTGCTTGGCGTCACCGAGGAAGTAGTAGGCGTCCAGGCGCCGTTCCTGCTGGCCGGTGGTCACCGGCGAGCCGAAGGTGTACACGCCCGGCGCGAAGGTGTTGCGGAGGACGCCGTAGCCCGCGCTGGAGAGGTAGAACGGCTGGGAGTTGTTGTAGCCGCCCTCGTCCCAGTCGAAGCTGTTGGACACATACATGGTCTGTCCGCGGTGCGAGAAGCTGCCGTTCTGCTCGCCGCCGCCGAAGAACTGCTCGTCCGCGCCTCGCGCCAGGCTCTGCCGCATCCCGCCGGTCGACCAGCGCAGCGGCTTGTCCTCCTGCCAGATCCGGGTGCGGTTGTCGGGTCTGTACAGCCCGAAGCGCAGGGGGCTCTTGTACACCCGCAGGACGGCCTCCGGTGAACGGATGCCGTAGTAGTCGCCCGCGTCGAAGGACGAGGTGTGCCGCTGGAGGGCGGGCTCCTCGCGTACGATCGCGGTCCCCGCGGGATCGCTGAGCGAGCCGGACGGATCGGCCTGGAGCCGGAGTTGGCCGCCGGTCAGGAAGTCGGCCCGGGCTTTCAGCTGCCCCGCTCCGATGGTGTAACTGCCCTCGCTGCCCGAGAAGGACGTGAGATCCCCGGCGTCGGTGGTGGCGGGCAGGTACGCGGTGCCCGTGAAGGAGTTGTCGTGCACGTCGTACGGCACGACCAGCACGTGGTACGTCCCCGACGCCCGCGGGATCACCGTGGCCTCGGGGTCGGCGGTGCCCGCGCTGGACGCCACCTGCTTGCCGTGGTCGTCGTACACGTAGAGGTCGAAGTCGTCGGTGGGCTTGTCCCACTTGACCGACAGCGGGACGCCGCCCTCGGGGTTGTCGTCCCAGTAGCCGTCCGGCACCGAGACGGTCAGGTCGAAGCGGTCGCAGACCTTGCTGTCGGGGTCGGCCGCCGCGTCGGGACAGCTCTCGGTGCCGCCGCCGGTGCCCTTGGCGTAGACCGGGCTCTGCCAGCCGACGCTGCTGTGTGCGGGGTCGAGTACGGCGCCGGAGGCGGTGGCGGCGGCCTCGGCGGGTGCCGGGGCGGCGAGCATGGTCGCCGCGAGGGCGCTCGCCAGCCCCAGCGGTATCCAGGCCGGCCACGGCACACGATGTCGGAGTCTTCGCACGGCGGAACAGCTCCCCTCACGCACTACTGCGGACTGACTGTTCTTGCGGGTTGCTGCTCGGATACGCTCGAAACAAGCGTCAATCGAGCAACTTCACGCACGAAGACTCGGGGTTGGCGCAGGTTCATGTCAAGAGCGCGGGCCCGGCGGGCTGTGGCGGGCGGCCGCGCCTTTCCGGGGCATCGCCGCGCCGTCGGCCGAGGGGACGTCAGGTGTCGAGGGTGATCGCGGTCTTGGCCCGCTCGACGGAGGCCTCGCAGGCCGGTCCGCCGGGATTCTCGGTGGCGAGCGCCTGGTTGACCTCGACGAACGGGCGCATCCGCTCCTCGTAGCGGGCGAAGGCCGTTCGATGGTCGCGGTCCGCCCGTCGCAGGGCGTCGGCCAGCACCCAGGCCCCCACGAGAGCGAGACTGGTGCCCTGGCCCGACAGCGGAGAGGCGCAGTAGCCCGCGTCGCCGAGCAGGACGGTCCTGCCGTTCGACCAGCGGTCCATGTGGATCTGCGTCATCGCGTCGCAGTAGAAGTCGGGCGCTTCCCACAGGGCCTTCAGCAGCCGCGGGGTCTCCCAGCGGAGCGCGGCCATCCGGTCGGCCACGAATCGCTTGTGCTGCTCGGTGTCGAGCTGGCCGGCGGGCAGCGGCCAGGCTCCGAAACCGAACGAGATCCTCAACTCGGCGTTGTCCCGCACCGGATAGATGCCATATCCGGCCTCGCCGTCCCTGAGCCACAGCTGCCAGTCCTCCAGGGCCAGGAAGTTGTCCGCACCGAAGATCGCCAGGTGCATGCCCAGATGGCGGCTGAACCGCTCCTCCGGTCCGAACCCCAGCCGCCGTACGGCAGAGTGCAGGCCGTCGGCGCCCACGACCAGGTCGAACGTCCGGGGGCGGCCGTGCTCGAAGGCGACCCGTACCCCGTCCCTGTCCTGGTCCAGCGCGGTGACGCCGTCCCCGAAGACGAACTCGACATCGGCACCGGCCTGTTCGTGCAGGAGGCGGACCAGGTCCTCGCGCAGCAGCTCGATGTCGTCGTTCGCGAGCCGACCGCTGCTGAAGGTCGTCTCGGTCGAGCGGTGGATCTCCCTGCCGTCGCCGTCCAGCACCGACATGCCGCGCATCCGGGTGCGCAGGGCTCGGGCCCGGTCCAGCAGCCCCATCCGCTCGACGACGTCGAGGGCGGTGCCGCGGATGTCGATCGCCTGGCCGCCGGCGCGCGGCCCCGGCGCGTGTTCCACCACGGTCACGGCGATGCCGTCGCGGTGCAGCCAGTGGGCGAGCGCGGACCCCGCGACACCGGCGCCGGAGATGAGCACAGTCTTCATTCAAGCTCCTTCGTACGCTGTACGCGCCTGAATGTACGGCGTACGCGCAGTGCCTCCAACTGCCCACTTATCCCTTCTTTCCTAGGACAGTTGGGGTCGTCAGGGCATCCCGTGCTGGTAAGGTCTGAGCTAGTACAGATGCGGCGAGCACGAAAAGAATTTCCGAGGAACCGACGGCATGGCCCCACCATCCGATCCGCCGTTCCGGCGCATCGCCGACGAGATCGCCCGGCGCATCGCCGAAGGCAGCCTGGCCCCGGGCGAGCGTGTACCGTCGACGCGTCAGATCGCCCGTGAATGGGGAGTCGCGCTCGCCACAGCCACCAAGGCCCTCACCGTCCTCCGCCTGGAAGGGCTGGTCGAGGCCAGACCCCGGGTCGGTACGGTGGTGGCGGCCAAGGACCGTCCGGCGCCGGCGAGGCATCGCGTCCCGCCCGAACGCCGGACTCCGTCCACGGCCCACTCCGATCAGGAACTGAGCCGCGCACGGATCGTCCGTGCCGCGACGGACATCGCGGACAGCGAAGGGCTGACCGCGGTGTCCATGCGCAGCGTCGCCGCCCGACTCGGTGTCGCCGCCATGTCCCCCTATCGACATGTCGCCGGCAAGGACGACCTCGTTCTCCTGATGGCGGACGCGGCGTTCGGTGAGGAGACCTATCCGGCCGAGCCACCGGAGGGATGGCGGGCCCGACTGGAACTCGGCGCGCGCACATTGTGGCGGATCCACCGCAGGCACCCCTGGCTCGCACAGGTCGGCTCCCTCACCCGCCCCCTGATGCTGCCGGCCCTGATGACCCACGCGGAATGGGCGCTCGCCGCCCTCGACGGCCGCGGCCTCGATCCGCAGACCATGCTCGACCTGCACGTCCTGCTCTACAGCTACATCCACGGGATCGCCGTGCACATGGAGCGGGAAGCCCAGGCCGAGGCTGCCACCGGCCTGTCCGAGGACCAGTGGATGGACCACCAGGCCCCCGCCTTCGCGGCGATCACCGCGGCCACCGGACACCCCGTGTTCACCAGGGTCACCAGCAGTGTCAAGGGCGGTTACGACCTCGACCTGGACACCCTGTTCGAGTTCGGCCTCAAGCCGCTCCTGGACGGCATCGCCATCATCATCGAGTCCCCACCGCCCCGCCGCGCCACCCCGTGACCGGGCGGCTCATGACGTCACTGGTCCTCCCGGAGCATGGCCAGGGTCAGTACGCCGCCCCCGATGCCCCAGCCGCCGTCCGTCACCTCCTCCACCAGGACCATGGTGGCGGCACGAGCCCGCTCGCCGTAGATCTCGACGTACAGCTCGGTGGTACGGGTGACGATCAGCTCCTTCTGCTCCTCGTCCAGACTTCCGGCAGGGACCTTGAAGTTCGCGAACGGCATGATGATTCTCCTTGGTTGACGGTGCGTCAGAGGGAACTGCCCGTGGTGAGCAGGTCGTCGAGGCCGGCGCGGCGGAAGAAGTCGGCGCGGATCCGGTCGGCCACCGCGGAGACGACCTCGCTGCCGTCACGCGCGGGATCGACATGGGTGCGCAGCGGGCGGCGGCCGGCGGGAAGCTCCACCAGCCGTACGACGGCCCGGGCCACCTCCGCCGCGTCCGCGTCCGGCGGGACCAGCGCCGCGAGCCGCTGGTCCAGCTCCGCCAGCAGGGCGCCGTAGCGCTCGTCGTAGGCGCCCGCGCGCCCGGTGTCGGCGGGCGTGCCGGCGTGCAGGAAGTGGTTGGTGCCGGAGGTGAAGGCGCCAGGCACGACGATCGCGGTGTCGATCCCGAACCGGACCAGCTCGCCGGCGTAACTGACCGCGAGCGCGTCCAGCGCCGCCTTCGCCGCGAAGTACGGCCCCAGGAACGGCGGGCAGCCGCCACGCGTGCTGGAGCTGCCGATCCACACCAGCAGGCCTTCCCCGCGCTCGCGCAGACGGGGCAGCGCGGCCCGGTTCACCCGCTGGGCGCCCAGTATGTTGACGTCGTACAGCTCCGCCAGCTGTCCGGGGGTGAAGGCCTCGGCGGGCCCGGAGACCATGTGGCCCGCGTTGTGGACCACCACGTCCAGCCGGCCCTCGGCGGCCAGCACCCGGGCCACGGCCGCATCCGCGGAGTCCTGGGCGGTGACGTCCAGCTCGACGGCGTGCAGGGCGACGCCGTGTCCGGCCGCGTACCGGTCCAGGGCGGCCACGGCGGGCGCGTTGCGGCCGCTCGTCTGCCGGATGCCCGCGTAGACGGTGTGTCCGGCGTCGGCGAGAGCGCGCACGGTCAGCGCGCCGAAGCCGCTGGAGGCGCCGGTGACCAGGATCGTTCGATGAATGTCGGTATTCATGATTCCTCACTGGGAGTGGGCCGTGGCACGGGGGTGTCGTGGATGGCGGTGTGCGCGAGGGGCCGCAGGCGTCAGACGATGCCGCCGTTGGCACGTACGACCTGGCCGTTGACCCAGTGGCCGGCCGGGGAGGCGAGGAACGCCACCACCTCGGCGATGTCCGCGGGCGTGCCGAGGCGCTCCAGCGGGGGCTGTGCCGCGAGGTGCGCGATGGTCTCCTCGTCCTTGCCGTCGAGGAAGAGATCGGTGGCCGTGGGCCCGGGGGCCACGGTGTTCACGGTGACGTCCCGGCCGCGCAGCTCGCGGGCCAGTACCAGGGTCAGTGCCTCGACCGCGCCCTTGCTCGCGGAGTAGGCGCCGTACTCGGGGAACGCCAGGCCCACCACGGAGGTGGAGAAGGCGACGAACGAGCCGCCCCGCCGCAGGGTGCGCGCCGCCTCCCGGGCGACCACGAAGGTGCCGCGGATGTTGGTGCGGTGCATCGTGTCCAGCTCCGCGAGGTCCAGCTCGGCGATGGGCGCGAGATACATCCGGCCCGCCGCGTGGACCACGACGTCCACTCCGCCGAACTCCGCTGCGGCCGTCGCGAACAACGCGGCGACCTGCCGTTCGTCGGCCACATCGGCGCGTACGGCGACCGCGCGGCCGCCGGCCGCGGTGACCTCCTCGACGGCGGCCTCGGCCAGGTCGCGGTTGCCCGCGTACCCGATCACGACGGCGTAGCCGTCGGCGGCGAGCCGGCTCACCGTCGCCCGGCCGATGCCGCGCGAGCCTCCGGTGACGACGGCGACACGGGGTGCCGAGGGGGTGGTTGCTTCGGTGGACATGAGATCTCCCGTCGCTGGGGGCGGCGTGGCGCCCGGTGGGTGAGTCCACCCTGGGCCGCCGTACCGGAGCCAGCCACGGCTGCGCTCACCCTGGGGTCGGCGACCCCTGGCTACCGGCGCCCCGAGGCGCGACGATGGACGGCGTGAACCATGCCGAGCTGGCCGCCTTCCTGAAGTCCCGGCGCGACCGGGTCCGCCCCGCCGACGTCGGCCTGCCCACCGGCCCCCGCCGCCGGGTGCCGGGCCTGCGCCGCGAGGAGGTGGCCCAGCTGGCCGGGCTGTCCGCCGACTACTACACCGAGCTGGAGCGGGGCCGTGGCGCCCAGCCCTCCGCCCAGGTGCTGGCCGCCCTCGCCCGCGCCCTGCGGCTCGGCGGCGACGAACGCGACCACCTCTTCCACCTGGCGGACCGCCCGCTGCCGCCCGCCGCGCACGGGCCCGCCGCGCTCGTCCAGCCCGCCCTGCTCGGCCTGCTGGACCGGCTCACCACGACCCCCGCCCAGGTCATCACCGACCTGCACGAGCCCCTTGTGCAGAACCCCCTCGCCAGGGCGCTGCTCGGCCCGATGCCGTCCGGGCGCGGTCCCCACCGGAGCTTCGTGTACCGGTGGTTCACCGACCCCGCCGCCCGCGGCCTGTACCCGGCCGAGGACCATCCGCACCACTCCCGCGTGTTCACCGCCGACCTGCAGGCGGTCGCGGCCCGGCGCGCCAAGGACGCCGACGTCACCCGGCTGGTGGCCACGTTGCGAAGGCGCAGCGCGGAGTTCGCCGAGCTGTGGGAGCGGCGGGAGGTGGCCCTGCGCCGCACCGACCACAAGCGGATCGTGCACCCCTCGCTCGGCGTCATCGAGCTGGACTGCCACAACCTGTTCAGCGAGGACGGCCGCCAGCGGCTGCTGTGGTTCAGCGCCGCGCCCGGCACCGAGGGAGCCGCCCAGCTCGAACTGCTGTCGGTCATCGGCACACAGGACCTGGCCGCCCCGGCGGACGAACCGGGGCCCCGGCACCACTGAAGCGCCGGGGACTTGTCACCGATGTCCGCAGACCCGTGGCGGACCGTCGGCTGCCTGAGGCACCCTTGACGGAGTGCGTACGTTTCGCGACGTTTGAGCGGTCGCGCACGGAGGGGACTACTGCGCACATCGGAACCAGTGGCAGGACGCGCCCGGCGCGTCATGGGGGGAGCGGTCGCCCATGCGATCCATGAGCCATGATCCACACGCCTCACCGGCCTGTGCCGCAGCCGGCACACCGCTCGCGGAGCCTGCGGAAGGGCGGTCGAACTGAGGTGGAGATCACCATCCACAGACCCGGCGAGCTGACGCCCGAGCTGCGCGGGGCCTGGCACCGCGCGATGGACGAGTCACCCGAGTACGCCAACCCCTTCCTCGCACCGGAGTTCGCGATCGGCGTCGGCCGGTTCCGGGCCGGGGCGCGGGTGGCGGTCCTGCGCGAGGGCGGGGAACCCGCGGGGTTCTTTCCCTACGAGCGCGGGCCGTTCGGCACCGGACGGGCCATAGGGCTCGGGCTGTCCGACTGCCAGGCCCTCGTGCACCGGCCCGGAGTCACCTGGAACGCCGGGGAACTGCTGCGGGCCTGCGGGCTCAGCATCTTCGAGTTCGACCATCTCGTGCAGGAGCAGGGGCCGTTCGCACCGCACGTCACCGGCACCTTCGCCTCCCCGGTGATCGATGTGAAACCCGGCGACGGCGGCTACCCGGAGTGGCTGCGCGCCACCTATCCGGGGCTGGCCAAGACGACGCTGAAGAAGGAACGGCGGCTCGGCCGGGACATCGGCGGGGTGCGGTTCGTGTTCGACGAGCGCGACCCGGAGGTGCTGCGCACGCTCATGCGGTGGAAGTCCGCGCAGTACCGCAGGACCGGCCGCATGGACCGGTTCGCCCGGCCGTGGATCGTCGGTCTGGTCGACCATCTCTTCCGTGTCCGCGAGGAGCACTGCACCGGAGTGCTGTCCGTGCTGTACGCGGGCGACCGGCCGGTCGCAGCGCACTTCGGCCCCCCGTCGAGCACCGTGCTGGCGGCCTGGTTCACCGCCTACGACCCCGAACTGCACTACTATTCACCGGGGTTGATGATGCACCTGCGCACCGCCGAGGCAGCCGCCCGGGCCGGGGTGACCCTGGTCGACCTGGGCCGCGGTGACAAGGAGTACAAGGACTGGCTCAAGACCCGCGAACTGCGGGTCGCCGAGGGCTTCGCCGCCCGCGCCCATCCGGTGGCGCTGGCCCAGCGGCTGTGGCGCCGGCCGGTCCGCGGGCTGCGCAACACGGTGCTGGCCCACCCGGGGCTGCGTGATCCGGCCGACCACCTGCTGAAGTCGGTGGGCCGGTTCCGCACCCAGGGCGTGGCGGCCGCTTCCTCGGACGCCGGGAGGAACCGCGTTCCGGAACGGTAGTTACTGACAGGTTCTCGTCAAAACTTCGCCAAGCGGCGGATGTTTTCGCGCCGGAGTGGTCGGGTCTCCTGCGTCGGCAGTGTCGATGCATCCCGGAGGTCCCTGGTGTCCCGACCAACCCGCAGAAGACAGTGGTTCACGCTCTGTGCGCTCACCGCTTCCGCCGCTCTCGTCGCGATCCCCCCGTCCGCCGCCTCCGGGCGCTCACCGAGCCCCTTCGGCGTCCGGGCCCTCGGCCAACTCGCCAAGGAACGCGAGCAGTCGGTGGGCGTCATGTCCCCGCATACGGCGACGGGCGGCGATGACGGCAACGAGGCCGACGAGATCGCCGAGGGCGCGGACCAGTACGCCGAGGCCCGCACCTCTCCGGGTGTGGTCGCACCGGGCGCGTACGGCGCCGCCTGGCGCGACCTCACCGCGCTGCCGAGCACGGGCGGCAGCTGGCGCAACATCACCGATCTGCCGTACGACTCCGACGACCCCCGCTACCGCGACATCGACTCCAACTCCAGCGGCGGAAGCGGCGACGTCACCGGCCGGACGGCGGCGCTCGCCGCCGACGACGACGGTTACGTCTACGCGGGCAGCGCCGGCGGCGGAGTATGGCGCTCGCGCACCGGCGGCGGCCACTGGCAGCCCATCAGCGACCGGCTGCCCGCCCAGTCCACCGGCGCCCTCGCCCTCGACGGCGCGGGCCGGCTGTGGCTCGGCACCGGCGAGGCCACCACCAACTCCGACGCGTATCCCGGCAGCGGCGTCTATGTCCTCACCCACCCGCACCACGGCTCCTTCGCCACGCGCGGCCGGGTCGGCGGCGACGAGCTGGAGAGCACCACCATCCACGAGCTGCGCTTCGGCGGCGGCAAGGTGTGGGCGGCCACCAGCAGGGGTGTGTGGAGCCACTCCACCGAGCGGCTCGGCGGCCCCTGGAAGCTGGAGTTCGCGCCCAACCCCGACTTCCTGCCGGGCGGTTCGAAGGCCGACGACCCGAGCGCCCCGTACAAGAACATCGCCAACGACATCGCCATCGACCCCAAGGATCCCGCCAAGGTGGTCCTGGCCGTCGGCTGGCGCGGCGGCGACGACTACAACGGCTTCTACACCCAGGTGAACGGCGCCTGGACCCGGATCGCCGGCGGCCTCGGTGACCTCCCGGCCGACGCCGACGACATCGGCAACGTCACCTTCGCCCGCTCCGCCGACGGCTCCCGCTACTACGCCATCGACCAGTCCCCGAAGCAGCTGAGCACCAACCCGGACAGCGGCCTGGAGGGCATCTACGTCGCCAAGTCCGGCTCGCCGACCGGCCCCTGGACGAAGATCGCCGACTACAAGGGCCTGGCCGCCGACAACTCCGCGCTGACCACGGCCGGTTACATGCCCGGCGTACAGGCCTGGTACAACCAGTTCCTCACCGTCGACCCGAGCGACGCCCAGCACGTGTACGCCGGTCTGGAAGAGGTCTACGAGACCAAGGACGGCGGCGGCGACTGGTCGACCGTGGGCCCGTACTGGAACTTCACCTTCCCCTGCTGGAGCATCGACCCGGCCAAGCGGACCGGCGACTGCAACCCGACCACCCACTCCGACCAGCACGGCGTGGCGATCGGCCGGTACCACGGCAAGAGCTTCGTGTACATCGGCAACGACGGCGGTGTCTACAAGCGCCCGGTGAACGGCTCCCAGGACGCCTCCGGCCACGCCACCGACTGGACGTCCCTCAACGACGGCACCATCGACACCCTCCAGTACTACTCCGTCGGCATCGGCAAGGACCTCGACCACGGCGGCCTGTCCGTCACCGGCGGCCTGCAGGACAACGGCCAGTCCGTCCTGCGCGGCGACGACAAGGTGATGGGCTCCAACTTCGGCGGCGACGGCGGCGACACCCTCACCGACCCGGCCAACGGCTGCGACATCGCCCAGGAGTACGTCTACCTCGCCGTCCAGGTCACCAACAACTGCGCGGTCAACGACGGCAGTTGGACCAAGGACGCGAGCAAGGCGACCTCGTACTCCGTCGCCCCGGCCGACAACGCCACCAGCGAGGCCCGCTTCATCGCCCCGCTCGCGGCGGACCTGAAGGACGGCAACACCTGGGTGGCCGGCGGCCGCCACATCTGGGTGCAGACCCACGGCTACGCCATCCGCAGCGGCTCCGAGTGGACCAGCGTGCACGACTTCGGCGCCGGCCGGGTCGCGACCGCCGTCACCGCGTCCGGCGGGAAGATCTACGCCGCCTGGTGCGGCCCCTGCAACAACCAGGGCTTCGCCCGCGGCATCGCCGTCGGCAACGCGGACGGCACCGGCTGGCACGACATCAGCCTGCCCGTGGACGGGACCGTGCCCAACCGCTACCTGAGCGGCTTCGCCGTCGACCCGAACAACGCCGACCACGTCTTCCTCGCTGTCAACGGCTTCTCCCGGCACTGGACCGAGGGCCCCGGCGCGGGCGTCGGGCATGTCTTCGAGTCCACCGACGGCGGCACCACCTGGAAGGACATCTCGGCCAACCTGCCCGACGTGCCCACCGACTCCGCGCTGGTGACGGCGGACGGCGGCCTCGCCGTCGCCACCGACCTCGGCGTTGTCTACCGCGCGCCGGGCCGCACCACCTGGCAGCGGATCGGCAGCCTGCCGGCCGTGGCGGTCCTCCAGCTCAGGACCAGCCCCGACGGCGGCACGCTGTACGCCGCCACACACGGCCGGGGCATCTACACGCTGAAGGTGTGCGACCTGCGCTGACCGCCGGAGCGCACCAAAGGGGTGGCCCCAGAGCGACGGGGGCCACCCCTCCCCGTACTACTTGCCGCGTACCGCCCGCCCCACCTCCGTGCGCAGCGCCACGAACCCCGGCAGGCTCCGCGTGCTGATCTGGTCGCGCTCACCGGGCAGGTCGACCGGCAGGTCCAGGACGACGCGGGAGCCGGGGCCGGGGGAGAGGACGACGACGCGGTCACCGACGTACACGCTCTCGTCGATGTCGTGGGTGACGAACACGATGGTGGTGCCGTCGGTGCGATGGACCTCCAGCAGCAGGTCCTCCAGATCCTCCCGGGTCCCGGCGTCCAGCGAGCCGAACGGCTCGTCCATGAGCATCAGGGAGGGCCGGCAGACCAGGGCGCGGGCGAGGGCGACGCGCTGCTGCATACCGCCGGACAGCTCGCGGGGACGGCGCCGGCCGACCCCGTGCAGTCCGACGCGTTCGAGGATCGACTCGGCCTCGGCCCGGCGGGTGGCGCGACCCAGGCCCCGGCGGCGCAGCGGCAGAGCCACGTTGTCGCGGACGGTGAGCCAGGGCAGCAGCGAGCGGCCGTACTCCTGGAAGACGACCGCGAGATGCTCCGGCACGCCGGTCACCGGTGTCCCGTCGACCGTGATCGTGCCCTCGTGCGCGGGCAGCAGCCCGGCGATGGTCCGCAGCAGCGTGGACTTGCCGCAGCCCGAGGGCCCGACCACGCTGAGCAGCTGGCCGTCGGGCACCGTGAGGCTGATGCCGTCCAGGACGCGGGTGTCGCCGAAGTGCCGGCTGACGGAGTCGAGGCGCAGCATCCCTCACCCGGCCCAGGGCTCGTACAGGGTGCCCGCACCGCCGGTGACCCGCAGATGCAGCAGGAAGGGGCCCGCGTCGTCGCCGCGGCCGAGGGCGTGGTCCAGCGCGGCCGGCAGCTCCTCGGCGTGCTCGGCGCGGGCCGCCGGGCAGCCGAAGGACTCCGCGAGCGCGGCGAAGTCGATACCGGTGATCTCCGTACCGGGGACGGGCGCGATGCCGATCCGGCGGCCCAGGGCGCGGACGGCGCCGTAACCGCCGTTGTCCAACAGGGCGTAGGTGACCGGCGCCGCGTGCCGGGCCGCGCTCCACAGCGCCTGCACCGAGTACAGCGCCGAACCGTCGCCGACCACGCACACCACCCGGCGCCGGTCGGCGAGCGCCCGGCCGACCGCGAGCGGCAGGCCCCAGCCGAGCGCCCCGCTGCCCGTGGTCAGGAAACCGCCGCTCAGCTCGATGGGCACGCGCGCGTGCAGCGTGTCGCGATGGCTCGGCGCCTCCTCGACGAGGACCCGGTCGTGCGGCAGCCGGGCGTGCAGCAGATCGAAGAACAGCTCCGGGGTGATGGGCCCGTCGGCGCGGGCCGGGACCGGAGCCGGCCGGGGAGGCGGCGGATCGCGGTCGGATTCCTTCAGCAGCGAGGTGAGCCGGGCCAGGGCGGGGCGCAGCGTGGTGACGAGGCTGGTGCCGGTGGGCAGCCAGGCGGCCTGGCCGGGGTCGCAGTCCAGATGGAACAGCTCGGTGCCGGGCGCGAGCGGCGGGCCGTCGTCCGCCACGTGATAGGTGAACACCGGTGCGCCGAGGGCGACCACCATGTCGTACGGGGCGAGGCGCGCGGCCAGTTGACGGGCGACCGGCGGCAGGAAGCCCTGGAACAGCGGGTGGGACTCCGGGAAGCCGGAGCGGCCGGAGAGCGGGCTGATCCACACCCCGGCCCGGATCCGCTCGGCCAGCGCCCGCACCAGGTCCAGCGCGTCCTCGTCGTCCACGCCCGGGCCCACCACCAGCGCCGGGCGCGCACAGGCGGCCAGCCGGTCGGCGAGCGATGCGAGGGCGTCCGGGTCGGCCGTGAACGCCGAGTGCACCGTGCGGGGCGCGACAGGCTCGGCGGGCCGGTCCCAGTCGTCCTCGGGCACGGACACGAACACCGGGCCGCGTGGCTGCGTCATCGCGATCCGGTACGCCTCGGCGAGCACAGCCGGCACATCCTCGGCCCGCTCCGGCTGGCGGGCGGACTTCACGTACGGGCGCGGGAAGGCGGCCGGTTCGTCGGCGCCGAGGAAGGGCCGCAGCTGGATCAGCGAGCGCGCCTGCTGTCCCGCCACGATCACCAGCGGCACCCGGTCGCGGAAGGCGTTGAACACCGCGCCGAGCGCGTGCCCCGTCCCGCCCGCCGAGTGCAGGCTGACGAAGGCCGCCCGCCGGGTGCCGAGGGCGTGCCCGGCCGCCATCCCGACGACGGCGGACTCCTGAAGACCCAGCACATAGGTGAAGTCGTCCGGCCAGTCCCGGAACATCCGCAGCTCCGTGGAGCCCGGATTGCCGAAGACCGTGGTCATGCCGGTGTCCCGCAGCAGCCCTACGACCGCGTCCCGGACCGTGGTCGTCGTCATGCCGTCCTCCCCGTGGACGTCCTCGGGCCGACGAGCCGCTTCTCGACCGCCAGCAGACCGGTGTTGAGCAGATACCCGAGCGCGCCGAGCAGCAGCAGCGCCGACCACACGGTGAGCAGGTCGGAGCGGGTCTGGGCGTCGGTGAGCGTGAAGCCGATGCCGTTGTCGCTGCCCGGCAGCAGCTCCGAGAACACCATCAGGATCAGGCACAGCGACAGGCTGAGCCGGAGCCCCGCGAAGATCCGGGGCAGCGCCGAGGGCAGGATCAGGAACCACAGCCGTTCGGGCGCCGTCAGCCGCAGCACGGCGGCCACCTGGAGCCGCAGCGGATCGGTGGCCCGGGCGCCCTCGGCCGAGTTGACCAGCACCGGCCATACGGCGCTGAACGCGATCGACGCCACCTGCATGGGCGTACCGAAGTCGAGGACGACGACGAACACCGGCACCAGCGCGGGCGGCGGCACGGCCCGCGCGAACTGCAGCACCGGGTTGCACAGCGCGTACGCCCGGCGCGAGCGGCCCACCGCGATCCCCAGGGTGATCCCGCCGGCGGCGGCGAGCGCGAATCCGGCCGCCATCCGGCCGACGCTCGGCAGGATGGTGTCGACGGCGGCCGAGGTGAGGAACAGATGACCGGCGGGCCCGGAGAACCACAGGTCGCGGGCGTGCCGGGCGATGCGCAGCGGCGGCGGGAAGTAGACGCTGCCCTGCGCCCGCGCCGCCAGCTCCCAGCAGGCCACGGCGACGAGGAGCACCGACCAGCGCAACAGCAGGGGCAGAGCGGTACGGCTCATGGGCGCGTCCCCGGCCGCAACTGCCCCGACGTTTCCCGGGGTTCCTCGGCCCACGCGAACAACCGCCGCTCCGCGCCGACCAGTACGCCGTTGATCACCAGCCCCAGCGCCCCCGCCCACACCACCCCCGCGAGCACATCACGGGTACCGTCCGTCGCCGTCTCCGCCTGGGCGATGAAGATGCCGAGGCCCTGGCCGAAGCCGGAGAGGATCTCGGTCGCGACGGCGAGGATCAGGGCGACCGCGGCCGAGATCCGCACTCCGGCGGCGATGAACGGGGCGGTGGCCGGCAACTCCACCCGCAGCAGCACCGCGAGCCGCCCGAACCCGAAGGCGCGCAGGGTCTCCTTGGCCAGCGGGTCCGTCTCGCCGAGGCCGTACACGGTGTTGAACAGCACCGGCCAGAGCGAGGCGTAGGCGATCAGCGTCACCTCCGTCTCGGTGCCCGATCCGAGCAGCAGCGACACCAGCGGGATCAGCGCGACGGACGGCAGGGGCCGCAGAAACTCGATCACCGCGCGTACGGCGGTCTCCGCGACCGGCACCGCGCCGAGCAGCAGCCCCAGCGGCACGGCGATCGCGCAGGCGAGCCCGAGCCCCAGTGCCCAGGCCCGCAGCGTCACCCCGATCCCGTCGAGAAAGGACGTGTCGCCCGCCAGCCGGGCGGCGCGGGCGAGGACTTCGGAGGCGGGCGGCAGATAGCTGCGCCGCACGATCCCGGCCCGGGAGACCGCCTCGCAGACCCCGAAGGCCGTCGCCGCGCCGAGCAGGCCGAGCAGAAAGTCCTGACGTCGTGTCATTTCACCAGCAGGGGTGCTGGATCGAAGTCCTTCTTCAGCAGCCGCTGGGTGCGCATGAGCGCGATGAGCCGGCGCAGCGCGGCCGGGTCGGCGGTCACCGGATAGGTGGGCAGATGGATCGACTTGGCCTGGTCCGCGCTGACCTTGGTGTACGTCGGCAGCTCCGTGCGGACCGTCCCCGGATCGCCGGCGGCGAGTTTGGACGCCGTCTCGATGGCACGCCGGAAGCCGGCTGCGGCCTTCGGGTTCTTCTTCACGAAGTCGGCCGTGGTGATGTACCCGCTGGCCGGCAGGCCGAGCGCCGGTCCCGACCCGCCGTCCAGCAGCACCCGTGCGCCCAACTCGGCCTGGACTGCGGTGTCGAAGGGCTCGACCGCGTGGGCGGCGTCCACCTGGCCCTTCTCCAGGGCGGGGCCCATCTGCGGGAACAGGATCTGCCGGTAGACGGGCCGGCCGGCGCCCTGGGCGTCGAGGATCGCGTTCAGGGTCAGGGACTGGATGTTGTTGAGGACGGCGACGGCGACCTTCCTGCCCGCAAGGTCGGCGGGTTTCCTCAGCGCCGAGTCCTTGGGCACGAGGACGTCCATCATGTGCGGGGCGATCCGGACGCCCTCGGCGAGGATGCGCAGGTCCAGGGTGCCCTTCTCATATGCCTGGAGGTAGGTGACGTAGTTCGCGCTCGCGATCACGTTCACCTGGCCCTTGAGCAGCGCGGGCAGCGCCTGGATGCTCTGCTGCACGGGCTGGATGCGGACGTCCAGGCCCTCCTTGGCGAACAGTCCGCGGTCCCGGGCGAGATAGAGGGCGGCCGAGTCGGTGAGGGGCAGCGCCGCGACGGTCAGCTGCTGCCGCCCGTCGCCGGAGTGCGAGGTGCCGCCGCTGCCGCAGCCCACGAGGACCAGGGCGGCCGCGGCCACGAGCGCGGCGGGCCGTTTCGTTCCCGAACGTGATCGACGTAATGCCATACCGGCATGACTACCCTCCCTTTGTCATGATCGCTACAGATCGGGGCTGGATTCCGGGCCCTTTGGAGAAATACGCACGATTCCCGGCAGGGCCCGGGCCGCCTCAGGCCGGTGGGCCCGCGATGCGCAGGGGCGGCGCGGGGGACGGTGGTACGGCCTCGGCCGCGCCGGTGACCTCCGTCCACCAGTCCGCGCCGTCCTCGATGTAGCGCAGCAGCACGCCCTCGCGGATCGCCCATGGGCAGACCACGGCCCCGCGCAGCCCCATGAGCTTCAGCGCCGTGTGCCCGACGACGGCTCCGGCCAGGCTCTGCGCGGCGCGCGGCGCGGAGATCCCGGGCAGCCGGGCCCGCTCGGCGGCGGGCAGCGCGGCGAGGGTACCGACCGCCTCCTGCAGATCCCGGCAGTGCAACTCCCGCCGTACGAAGGGCCCCTGCCGCCCCGGCGCCGCTCCGCACAGCCGGGCCAGCTGCTGGAACGTACGGGAGCTGACCGCGGCGGTGCGCGGCCGCTCCCAGCGGATCCGCGAGGCGACGTCCCGCAGCTCATGGCGGATCCGGCGGCGCAGTTCCCTCAGTTCCTCCGGCCCCGGCGGGTCCTGGAGGTCGAGGTACTCCCGGGTGAGCCGGTTCGCGCCGAGCGGCAGGGCGGCCGCGAAGTCGGGCAGTCGGCCCCGGCCGAAGGCCACGTCCAGCGAGCCGCCCCCGATGTCGAGCACCGCGAGCGGGCCGGCCCGCCAGCCCAGCCAGCGCCGGGCCGCCAGAAAGGTCAGCTCCGCCTCGGTCTCACCCGGCAGGGTGCACATGCGGATCCCGGTCCCGGCCGCCACTCGGCGGAGCACCTCCTGCCGGTTCGGGGCACCGCGCACCACCGCGGTCGCGAAGGCCAGCGGCCCCGGCGCATGCCACATCCGGGCCGTCGCCCCGGCCGCGGCCACCGCCCTCACCAGCCGCTCCACCGCCTCGTCGGCCAGGGTGCCGTCCGGACCGACCTGTTCGGACAGGCGCAGCTTCCACTTGGCCGTGCGCACCGGCAGCGGAACACCGTCCTCCACATCCGCGATCACCAACCGAACCGTGTTCGATCCCGCGTCCACCACACTCACCCGCATGGCCGGGAACTACCCACTTCTCCGCTGAAAACCCGTCATACAAGCGTCGCTTCCGCGCACAGCACGGCCCGGCGTGCCGCCCGGACCCCGGTTCACTCGCTGTCCGGATCCCGGCCCCCAAGCCACCCGCATCCCCGTCCGCTGCCCTTAGATGGTCGCCTGGACGGTCACCACCACGGTCGGCGCTGGGAGCGGCACTTGAGCGGGACGGATGCGACGAGGGTACTGGTCATCGGGGGCGGCATCGCGGGGACCGCGGCCGCCCTCGGGCTGCACAAGGCGGGGTTCGGCGTCACCGTGTACGAGGAACACCCCGATTCGGCCGAGGACATCGGGGCGTTCCTGACCCTGGCGAGCAACGGCATGCGCGCCCTGGCCCAGCTCGACGCCACGGACGCCGTCACAGCGGTCGGTTTTCCGCTGACTTCACTGCGGCTGCTCGACCAGGAGGGCACCGAGCTGACCCACGCACCGCTCGGCGAGGTGGCCGAGCCCGCACTGCGCTACCGCTGCCTGCGCCGCGGCGAGCTGAACGCGGCCCTGCAGGGCGAGACCGCCCGGCGCGGCATCCGCCTGCGCCACGGCGCCCGGCTGGTCTCCCTCGCGGACGGCCCCCACGGCGTCACCGCCGGGTTCGCCGACGGCAGCGCGACCCACGCGGACCTCGTCGTCGGCGCCGACGGGCTGAACTCCACCGTGCGCCGCATCCTCACCCCGGGCATGCGGCCCGGGTACGCCGGTCAGCGGGTCTTCTACGGCTATGCCGGCACCCCGCCCGGCGCGGACCGCACCGGCGTCATCACCATGGTCCGGGGCAGCGAGACCGCGTTCGGATACGCCGTGTCACCGGCCGGGCAGACGTACTGGTTCGCCCGCGTGACCACGGAACCCCTGCCTTCGCGCCGCTCCGCGCACCGCGCCCCGTATCGCCAGGAACTCCTGCCGCTGCTGCGCAAGGACGCCGCACCCGCCGCGGACATCGTGGCCGCCTCCGAGGGCCCCGTCATGGTCGTCAACGCCACCGAGATGCCGCTCGGGGCGGTGTGGCAGAAGGGGCGCGTCCTGCTCATCGGCGACGCGGCCCACGCCGCGTCCCCGGCGACCGGCCAGGGCGCCTCCATGGCACTGGAGGACGCCGTCGTCCTCGCCAAGGCGCTGCGCGACCTGCCCGACGCGCCGGCCGCGTTCACCGCCTACGAACGGCACCGCCGTCCCCGCGCGGAACACAACATCACCGTCAGCGGCGGTATCTCCCGCGGCAGCCGCACCCCGTCCCGCCCCGGCCCGGTCGCGGCCCGTACCGCGGCACCCGACGAGGCGCTGATCCGCCAACTGGCCTGGGACAGCCCACTGTCCGCCGCCCCGCCCGAGCAACCCTGACCGGCCCCTCCGGGCGGAGGTACGCGCGCGAAAGTGCAAGAGGCGGAACACTGGAGTCCATTGCCGGGGAAACCACCGGAGCCGGATCGTTCCGTGCAACCGGCCCTTCGGCAACAAGGAGCACAGTTGCGGCTCTTGAGCAGAGCAGGCGGCGCCGTGGCCGTGCTTTCGACGGCCACCGCCCTGGTCCTGGGCGGCGGCACCGCATCCCCGGCACCGGCCGCGCCGTCCGCCGATGCCACCTACACCGTGACCGTGGGGACCCCGGTACCCTTCACCCACCCCACGGACACCCCCGCCGATCCCTATCTCGACCGGGACGGCACCTTCCACTACCAGCAGTCCGCCGCCCTGTACGGCGCCAAGGACCCGCGCACCTGGGACTTCTACACCGGCAGGGACTTCGACTCCGCGCGCTTCGACAAGACCCTGAGCAAGGCGGTGAACCCCGCCAACTCCGCCGACCGCAACGACGACACCACCTGGCGCTGCAACAACAGCCCCACCGGCCGGGGAGCGACGTACGCCCCGAGCGGCTCCGGCTACGCCCAGAAGAACTACTGCGACCTGTCCGGGCTCTGGGTCGACCCCGACACCGGCGACTGGTACGGCCTGGTGCACAACGAGTTCACCCCGCAGCCCTTCGGCGACGGACTGCACTACGACGCCATCGACTACGCCGTCTCCACCGACCGGGGCCGCACCTGGACCATCAAGGACCACGTGATCACCTCCCCGTACAGCACCAGGCGCGGGGACACGGCCGCCTTCCCGAACCAGACGTACTCCTACGGCGACGGCGACCAGCGCCTCTTCGTCGACACCGCCTCCGGCTACTTCTACGTCTATTACGGCTCCCGGATCATCGACAAGAGCGGTGGCTGGAAGGCGTTCTACGAGCATGTGGCCCGTGCCCCGATCTCCGCCAAGATGGCCCCCGGCTCCTGGCGCAAGTGGTACGACGGCGCCTGGTCGCAGCCCGGCACCGGCGGCAAGGAGAGCAACGTCGTCCCCGTCGACGCCGACCACCCCACCGGCTACACCCCCGCCTCCGCCGAGTACGACCCGGCCAACACCGGCACCGCCGCCCAGCAGATCGCGGCCGGCAAGATGCCGCCGACCTCGCCGCTGTTCGTCATGAACATCGCCTACGACGCCTACCTCGGGCTGTACATCGGCGAACCGCAGGCCGTCGACCAGAGCGGGAACTCACCGCAGTACCTCTACGCCACGACCGACCTGACGAGCCAGAAGTGGCACCTCATCGGGGACACCGGCAGCTACACCAACGCCTCCTGGTACCGCTGGTTCCTCGACAGCGCCAACCGCACCAGCTCCACGATCGTCGGCAAGTCCTTCCGCTCCTACTGCGCCTTCGGCTGCTCGCACGACGCCTCCGGCGAGTACGTCGACCTCACCATCGACTCCACCGCGCCCGCACCCGCACCCATGGACACGCGCCGCGGCTACCGCATCGCGAGCGGCGCGGGCCGGATCCTCGCCCAGACCGCCACCGGCAGCGCCACCACCTCGCTCGGCCGGCCCTCCGGATCCGGCCGCGACACCTGGGTCTTCACCCCGACCGGCGACGGCGCCTTCACCATCGCCAACGCGGCGAGCGGCCGGCTGCTCGGCGTGGACTCCACCTCCCGTGCCGGACGCGCCTGGGGCGCCAGGCCCACCGTCACCGCGGCAGGGGCCGGCGGGCCGACGGCCGGACAGCAGTGGTTCGTGCTCCCGGACGCCGCCGGCGGCACCTACCGTCTGGTCAACCGCTACAGCGGACTCGTGCTCGGCCTCTCCGGCAGCTCCGGGCGGCTCGCCGAGACCACGCCGGTGCGCAACTGGACGGACCGTAGCGGGACCTCCGTCGGCGCCGGACGCTCCGCCGCCGAGCAGACCCTGTCCCTCACCCCGACCGGTGCCCCACACACCGGGAAGGGCCAGGCCGGCCACTAGCCGGCCGAGCCGGGCCCGCGCGGGCGCTCCCCGGCCGCGCGGGCCCAACCCCGTCCGGCGGGACGGGACTTGCGTCCGACTACCCTGCGACCATGTCGATCAACAACGGGGATTCCGATGCACAGGTGGCCGTGACGGCGGCCCGGGCGGGCGCCGCCGTGGTCCGTGACCTCTACGGCAGCCGGCTCGCACGGTACGACAAGTCCGCCGGCGACTTCGCGACCGAGGCGGACCTCGCCGCCGAGCGGGCCATTCTGGACGTGCTGCGTGCCGCCCGCCCCGACGACGCCGTGACCGGCGAGGAGAGCGGACGCTCCGGCGCCGCCGACGCCCACCGCCGCTGGCTCGTCGACCCGCTG
>NZ_JBFAWH010000060.1:0-27356 GCF_040680235.1 Streptomyces sp. NPDC052101 | reverse complement strand
TTCCGCCAGATCGAGGCGGCCGGAGGCCAGATCACCAGCGTCGCCAGCTTCGCCACCGACCTCGTACGCGACTTCACCACCCCGACGGGCCAAGAAGTCATCTCGGCCCTGCACGGTCTGATCCGGCAACCCGCGGCCGAACCGGCACGGTAGCCACCAGCGCATGCCGCGGGCTGACAGCGTTCCTGCCCGACCGCAGGTGATCTTCGTGTGCCACGGCTACATCTTCCACGGCACCGTCACCGTCGCCTCGATCCGACTCTGGCTCCGCCCGCGATCTCCGCCGGATTTAAGGGGTTCTGGCAAAGGCGTCGGACGTGTCGGTAGGCGATGAGGCATGTGGCGAGCCCGAGGAAGGCTTCATGGATGTCGTCCCGTCGCTCCCGCCGGATGCGCAGACGACGGGAGCCGTGCAGCCAGGCGATCGTCCGTTCGACGACATACCGGAAGATGCCCGGGCCGGAGCCGTGCGGCTCGCCTCGCCTCGCGACCACGGGACGGATGCCGCGCCGCCACGGCAGGCGTCGATACGTGTCGTGGTCGTAGCCGCGGTCGGCGAACAGCGCGTCGGGCCGGCCGCCGGGGCCGGCCGGCGACCCCGGCGACCGGGGGGGGGATCTTGTGGAGCGGGGCAGGAGTTGGGTGACGTCGTTGCGGTTGCCGCCGGTCGGCGACACCGCGAGCGGGATGCCCTGGGCGTCGGTGATGACGCGGTGCTTGCTGCCCGGCCGTGCGCGATCGACCGGGCTGGGAACACTTTTGGGCTCCTGGGGGCCGCCCGTACGTGGGAGGAATCGATCACCGCCCGGGACCGGTCCGGCTTCTTCGCCGGCCGCAGCTTCTTCAAAGCGGCACTTGCGGCTGCTCCGATACCCCGGCCTGGTTCCCTGCGGCCAGCCGCCGCCAGCAGGTCATGCCGGAACCGAAGCCCAGCTCCTGGGGCAGGTACTCCCGCTGGATGCCGGTGTGCAGCACGAACAGGATCCCGCACAAGGCCTGCCGGTCCGGCATCCTCGGCTCGCCTTCGGCGACCTCAACGGGCACCGGCCCGCACTCCTGGCCGAACGCGTCACGTGAGGGGTGGCTGGGTCGCGGTGAGTATGTCGAGGCCGAGGGGGGTGCACCAGTGCCAGACCGTTTTGCCCTCCCGATGGGTGGTGATCAGTCTGGCTTCACGCAGGGTCCTGGTCTGCATGGAGGCGGCAGGTGCGGTGATGTCAAGTGCCCGGGCCAGGCCGGTGGTTGTGTGTTCCCGGGTGAGCAGGCGGAGCATCAGGGCGCGGGTGGTTCCCAGCAGTGCGGTGAGCGGGTCGGCGGTGGTAGGGGAGTCCTGGAGCGGCAGCGGGGTGACGGCCGGGTAGACCAGCAGTGCCGGACCGTCGCGTTGGACGGCGACCAGAGGAGGAGCGGTCCACAGCAGTGAGGGCAGTAGCACCAACCCGACTCCGCCCAGCGCTATCTCGCGGTCCTGCGCGTGGGGGATCTCAAGGGTCATGCCGTTCCACCGGATGCCGGGGGACAGGCTGGTCAAGGTGGCCAGCAGCCCGTGTTGGGCCATGGAGCGGGTGCGCAAGGCGACTTCGGCGTGGAACCCGCTTAGGATCCGGGGCCAGGCGTCGGCGAGGACATGGTGGTAGGCCGCGGTGATCGACTCTTCGAGGCTCTGCCAGGCCTGCTGGTCGTGGCTGGCGAGTCGGCGGATCCATTCGGTTCTCGCCACGCCCGCCCCGCAGACTCTCTGAAACTCCGCCAGGGCGAAGGCAGGTGAGGTGGAGCGGACCTTGTTCAGGCCGTCGGCGAGGCCCGTACTGACAGGGTCCAGGAAGAGCGGGCCGACGCCGGTGGGGGAGACCAGTTGCAGCATCGGCCGGGCCTGCGCCGGAAGGGTCTGCCGCAGACGGTGCCGCCATCGGCCGAACACGGCGTCGGCATCGCGGCGCTTGAGCGTCATCAGGGCCAGTGACAGCTCCATCAACGGTGCCGGATGCGTGGCGACACGGACGCGTAAGAGGTCTTCCGCCGTGAAGCGCACCCTCAGCACGCGCTCCTCCGTATCCGTTCCCACACTTCAGCCACAGCTGAATGCATCGCGTGTCCCCCCTGACGGCTTGGACGATGTGAGGCGCACCCATCAGTATCTGCCGCGGCGGGTCGGGGAGGCAGGGCTGGATCAGCCACTCGCCGACCAGGGCTGCCGCGGTTGGATCGGTCGCCGGGCACACGACACCGGGGGGTGCCGGGCGGCCGAGCAGTCCACACCATCCCGGGACCAGTTCGGCGGACCTTCCGCTGGAACGGGACGACACACGAGGGGGAACATTGAGAAAGCAGATGCTCAGCAAGGCGAAGGCCGGGCTGGCCACGGTCATGGCCGGCGGGCTGCTCACGCTCGGGGCCGGCATGGGAACGGCTCACGCCACTCCCACCGGTGAGGCCTTCGCGCAGCAGGCCAGAGCCGCACACCTGACGCAGACTCAGAACAAGTCGCTGCGGTCGGAAGTCGACCGCTATCTGAAGGCGACCGGCGGAAGACAGGTCGCCCTCAACGAGATCGACCTGGGCGGCAAGGGGAAGGTGCTCGTCGCCATCCCCGGAGAAGCCCACCCACGGGACTTCGCCTCCGGCGCCGGCATGCGCCCCGCCTACGACCCCTGCCTCCAAGGGAGCCTCTACAACGGGTACTTCTGCGCCTACAGTCAGGCCGACTACCAGGGCTCCGAGCAGCAGATGTACTACTGCCAGAGCTACGCCATGAACTTCGGCCGGGGTGGGTCATGGATCAACAACCAGACCCAGGGCCGCCAGGCACGCATGTACGGCAAGTACGGCGACCTGCTCTACACCACCCCGGGCGCCTACAGCTCGGACTCCAACGGGGACTGGTACTACGTATGGTCCGTCAGGCCCTGTTAGGACCGGCGGTGACCGCCGCCTCACCGTGGGCGGCGGTCACCGGTCACTTCACGCTCGTAGGAGGTGAGCTTGGCGGCGAGGCGTTCGGGGCCCATGGTGACCCGGTCGACTTCCACGAACGCCCGCAGCATCGACCCGTTGTCGCCGTCGGCGGGGCCGCGCCGGTAGTACAGGAGTGCGTCGGGGATGACGGCTTCGCCGTTCCCGAGCGGGTGGTGGACCTCGGGGATCCAGTCCAGCGGCCGGCACGGATCGCTGCGGCGGCGGGCGTCCTCGAGGAAGGCGAGTGCAATCTCGGTCACGGTCAGCGTGTGGCTGGCCTTCAGCCGGACAGCGGTCGGATCGGACACCGTCCTGGACGGACGGCGTCCGCGCATCTCTGGCCACTCGGAGGCCAGTTGCGCACCGTACGGGGTGGGGAACCACACCCGGGTCCGTCCGGCCTGCGGCAGGGTGATGCGGTCGACCAGCCCCTCCACGCGCAGCCTGGCCAGCCTGCGTCTGGTCTGCTCGATGCGCACCGAGGGGGCGATCACCCGGTGCATCTGCTCGGTGGTGGCCATCCGGTACTGCGCCAGCACGCCCAATGCCAGTCGGTCCCCGCTGCCCACGTCCACGCCGATCATCACGGATCCGCCCGCTTCCCTGCCGGTGCGACGCCGTCCTGCCCGGCACCGCGTGTCCCGGCCACAGCAGCAGTCGGCCCCGACCAGACCACCGACCACGAAGGCCCGACCACGGTCACGAAGCGGACAACACCTCCGTGGACCAGGCCCACATCCCCGCCGACAACCCGGCCGACAACCGCCCGTGCCCTCTGCCGCACCTGCTCGCGAATCCGCAGGTCACCACGCTGACCCTGCCGTGGTAGGGAGGCCGACATCCCTCTACGCCCCCGAGTCCACGCCCCACAGCAGGAAGAAAAGAGAAGTGGGTGGGTGGGACAGGCCCGGGCGGCGGGCGAGGAGATCCGGCGCCGTTGGTGTTGCTCGCGCGCGACGGCGGGGCCGCGCGCGAGGCCGGACGGACAAGCCGCCATGGCGGCGTCGTGGGGAGTGCAGCGGGGCCTCCAGGCCGGGCCGCCTTCAGTTCGCGGTCGGGGGGTCCGGCACCACAGCAGCTGCGACGACCTCGACCCGCTGCGCCACGACGAAGGGGCGGGCTGCCGCCCACACTGCTTCCAGCGGTGTCGGCGACGGCTGAATTGTGGTTCTGGATCACTTTCAGTGCCGGAACCACGGAGGGTCACCACAACCGCGATCATGAACGGCCGTGGCTGATGTACTCCTCCAGGGCCTGTGGTTCCACCCGGTCGACGGTGTCGTGATCGAAGGTGTCGTGTCCGACGGCGAGTTGGTGGTCGTGCGGGCCCGGACGGCTGCGGAGCGGGCTGCGTGTCCGGCGTGTGGAACGGCGTCGGTCCGGGTGCACAGCCGGTACGTACGCCGGCTAGCCGACAGTGCGGTCGGCGGCCGTCCGGCGCTGATCGAGCTACGCGTCCGGCGGTTCCGCTGCTCTCAACAGGACTGTCCGCAGGCGACGTTCGCCGAGCAGGTCGACGGACTGACGTTCCGGCACGGCAGACGCAGCGCCGGGCTGCAGACGGTGCTGGAACGGGTGGCGGTGATGCTGGCCGGCCGGGCCGCTTCCCGCCTGGCCCACGCGCTGGCGGCCAAGGTGAGCCGCTCGACCCTGTTACGGCTGATCCGCCGCCTACAGGACCCCGAGACCTCGACACCGCGGGTGCTCGGGATCGACGACTTCGCGCTGCGCAAGGGGCACAACTACGGCACCATCCTGCTCGACATCGAGACACACCAGCCCGTCGACCTGCTGCCGGACCGCACCACGGCGACGGTGGCCCGGTGGCTCGCCGAGCATCCCGGCGGCGAGGTGATCTGCAGGGACCGTTCCACCGCTTACGCCGAGGCCGGACGTCTTGGTGCCCCGGACGCGGTGCATGTTGCAGATCGGTGGCACATATGGTCGAACCTCGCCGAGGCCGTCGAGAAGACCGTCGTCCAGCACCGTGCCCTCCTGCGCGAGCCCCAGGACACCGCCACTGCCGCGGACCCCGCGGCCCTGGAGGGACTGGACCTCGACTCGGCTCCTGCGGGCCCGCGAACCGCCGGCCGCCTGTCCGACCGGGTTCGTGAGCAGCACGAGGCCGTTCACGCTCTGCTCGACCAGGGCGTTGCATTGCGAGAGATCGGCCGACGACTGGGGCTGGCCCGCAACACCGTGCGTCGCTATGCGCATGTGGACAGTGCGGACGAGCTGCTGGTCGGACGGTGGACCGGTCGCAACAGCATCCTCGACCCCTACAAGCCCCACATTCACCAGCGGTGGGCTGAGGGCTGCACCGTCGCCCGCCGTCTGTTCGAGGAGGTTCGCGAGCGCGGCTACCCCGGTGGCGAGAACGTCGTGAAGGTCTACGTGGCCAAGCTGCGTGCGGGCTTCCCGCCCACCCCGCCCCGCAAGGCTCCGTCCGTGCGGGATGTGACCAGCTGGCTCACCCGCCATCCCGACCGCCTCACCGACGACCAGGCCCAGCAGCTCAAGGCGATTCTCGCCCGCTGCCCCGCCCTCGACCGCACTGCCCACCACGTCCGCGTGTTCGCCGAGTTGATGAACGACCGCCAGGGCAAACACCTCGACCAGTGGATCGCCCAGGTACAGGCCGACGACCTGCCTACTCTGCACACCTTCGTCTCCGGCCTGGGCCAGGACCTCGACGCCGTCGTCGCCGGCCTCAGCCTCCGCTACAGCTCCGGGGCCGTCGAGGGACAGAACAACAAGATCAAAATGCTAAAGCGACAGATGTTCGGCCGTGCCAACTTCGACCTCCTGCGCAAGCGAGTCCTCCTCACCGCGCGAGGCTGTTCATGATCGCGGTTGTGGTGACCCTCCGTGGTTCCGGCACTGAAAGTGATCCAGAACCACTTTTCGGCCGTCGCCGACAAACCAGGCACTGCGAATTGCACTCGGCTGCAGCCACATGCTCGGAGCCCTCTCACCTCTCCGACGATCGCAAGCGTCGTGCTCCGTTCGAAGCCCTGTCAAACCACGGCACCGCTGCCGGCCGCGCGGCGAGCACCCGGTTCAATGCCTGTCGCCGATCCAGGCGTGGCGCTCCGACGAGGGGTGGCTGCACCATCGGGCCGTACTCCTCTGGCAACGGCCAGCTGTCTTGCCGGTGCGGACCTGGCCAGCTCACCCCTCGGGCACGTGCGGGCAGGTGTCGCGCTGTTGGTAGCTGCCCGGCACACCCGTGCCTACGGCTGTCCAGAAGGCCCGGGAGTCCTGGAAGTGGCCGCCCTGGGTGTGCCAGGACAGGCCGGGGTGCTCGAGGCGCAGCGCTTCCAGGCCCGCGGTGGCCAGTCCGCACCGCTGGTACTTCTCGATGGTGTAGGGCTGTTCGACCCACCCGAGCCCGCAGCGGGGGCAGACGATGTAGTCGACGGCGAAGGCAGGGTCGTCGGCGAGGTTGGCGGCGCGCTCCCTCCAGCCGGGGCGCTCTGAGGAGGGGGGTGTCCTGCCAGGGCGCATCCAGCCGGATCACGGTCCAGCTAGTGGGCTGTCGGCCCCATCTGCCGCCGCTGATCGCCCGTAGGAACCGCTCCCAGGGCGTGCCGTCCGCCGCCCATGTCACGTTGCTGGCCTGCGTGGCCAGCACCAGGGCCGCTTCCCGCTCCTCATCTTGGAGGTGTCGTATTCGGCGCACGGCAGGCCTGCATCGATGATCAGTGCGGACCGCGCTGCCGCTCCAACCGATCGCGCAGCGAACCCTCCTCTCTCCCGACACCCGACATCGGACGCGGCCCGCAACGACGGCCTTGTGGTGTAACTACCGTTCCAACTGTATATAGTGTCCATATACAGTTGGGGAACGGAGGACTGTCGTGCGGGTGGTGTTGTCCAACAGTGCCGGCGTGCCGCTCTATCAGCAGATCAAAGAGCAGGTCGGCACAGCCATCCTGTCGGGGGAACTTGCCGAGGGCAGCACCCTGCCCTCCGTCCGTGCCCTCGCTCGTGATCTGCGGATCAGCATCATCACCACCAACCGCGCTTACACCGAGCTGGCCGCCGAGGGGTTCATCGCCACCGTCCCCGGCAAGGGCGCCTACGTCCTGCCGCTGGACTCGGCGCTCGTGCGCGAGCAACTGCTGCGACAGGTGGAGGAAGGCCTGCAGGCTGCCCTGGACGCCGCCCGGCGGGCCGGCCTCGACCGCGAGGAGCTCATCCAGATCCTGGACGGGCTGATGCAGGCCGAGAACGAGCACGCCTGAGATCAGGAGGATCCGTCAGTGCACAGTGATCTCGCATTCGCCCTGCGGGGCGTGAGCTCCGCGGTGGGAAACGGCTTCGCGTTGCGCGATGTGAGCTTCGAACTTCCGACCGGCTACGCCATGGGCCTCATCGGCGCGAACGGCGCCGGCAAGACGACGACGATCCGGTGTCTGCTGGGCATGCGCGGGATCGAGACCGGCGAGATGGAGCTGCTCGGCCACCGGGTACCCGGCCCGGTCGCGCTGCGCCAGGACGTCGGGGTGGTGCTCGACCACACCTACCTGGTGGGCGACTGGCGGCTGGCCAAGGTCGAACGGACGCTGCGCCCCTTCTACGACCGCTGGGACGGCGTACGTTATCGGCAGTTGCTCGAGGAGTTCAGCCTGGATCTGCGGGTGAAGGTCAAGGACCTGTCCCGCGGCATGGCGATGAAGCTCATGATCGCCGTGGCTCTGTCGCACCGGGCGCGGCTGCTCGTCTTCGACGAGCCGACCAGTGGCTTGGACCCCGTCGCCCGGGACGAACTCGTCGGCATCATCGGGGACTTCCTGCTCGACGAGGGGCACAGCGTCCTGTTCTCCACGCACATCACCTCTGATCTGGACCGCATCGGCGACTTCGTGACGCTCATTCATGGCGGCCGCATCGTCCGGACCGGCCCCAAGGACGAGATACTGGAGGCCTACCGGGTCGTGCGAAGTGGGCCGGACGATCTGAGTGGCCTCGTCGGCGTCGAGCTGATCGGCGTCAGGCGCACGTCGACCGGGGCGGAAGCCCTCGTACGCACCGAGGAGGCCGAGCTTCTCGGCCAGGGCGTGCTCGTCGAGGCGCCCACCCTCGAGCAGATCGCCATCCACATCGGATCGCCGCCGATGAAGCCGGCAGCAAAGCGGAACGGCCGGCGCGGGGCGATCATATGACCGCTGTTGCCCGCGTGGCCGTGCTGCACCTGCGTACCGTCGCGCCGTACCGGACCCAAGGCCTGCTGGTGTTCGGCCTGATGGTCCTGGTGCTCGCCCGCAGCCCCGTTGGTCTCGTACCGGCGCTCGCGCTGCTACTCGCCCCGTTGATCGCCGTACACCCGTTCGTGGTCGCCGACAAGGCGGGCCTGGAGACGCTGTACGCCGTCCTGCCCCTGCCTCGCCGCACGGTGCTGCTCGGACACTACGCCTGGGCCCTGGCAAGCTTTCTCGCCACCGTCACCGCAGGTACGACGCTGGCCGTTCTCCTCGCGCGGGCCGAAGGCGTGCCGTTCGGCGGTAGCGCCCTGGTGACGATGCTGACGCTGTCCTGGGTGCTGTTCGCCGTCAACATCGCGATCCAGTTCCCGTTGCTGATCCGGTTCGGGTACGCCCGCATCAGCGTCCTGGGCACCACCATGCCGCTCGCGCTGGTCATGCTGGCCGTCTTCCGGCTGCACCTGACCATCGAGTGGATCCAGGTCTGGCTGCCGCTTCTCTGGGTGGTTGGCGCGGCCGCTATAGTGACGTCCGCTGCCCTGGCGGCGTATGGGGCAAGGCCACGGGCATAGCATCTGATCGCGTCCGCGGTGATCACGGTGGGGCGTTTTGCGGCGGGCCTCGACGGAGCCGCCGAACGGAGCCGCAATGGCAGCACCGGCGCAGCAAACGCCGCCGACGCCGTGGCAGCAACGGTGGCAGGCCGACCAGCTTTGACCCGGCGCGCTATGCCCGCAGGAACGAAGTCGAGCGGCTGATCAACCGGTTGAAGATCAATCGTGCGGTGTCCACGCGCTTCGGCAAGCGGGCGTACGTCTTTCACGGCACCGTGGCCGTCGCGTCCCTTCGCCTCTGGCTGCGCGCATGATCTGCCAGAGGGCACTCAGCCCTTCTTCTGTTTGTACAGTTCGAGATCCCTGTTTACGAACAGGTGCACATAGCCGCAGTTCCAGCAGATCAGGCCGGTTGCCGACTCGTTCGCCCAGCCGAAGTTCATGAACTCCATGCCGGAGCTGTTGAGCTTTACCTCACGGTCCCTGAACAGGTCGCCCTGACAGAAGTTGCACTTGATCCACACGCCTCCGAGAGCCGCGCGAACAGGTTTGGCCATGCCTCCACCCTTTCTATGAACCGCCGTAGTGGTGCGCCCGTCTCGCACACGAACTGTGTGGCGGGCGGCGTGATCAGACCCTCGAACCGGGCCATGCCACCGCATCAGCTCAGTGACAACCTGATCGCGAAGACGGCGATGGCGCGCTTTTGGACTCAGGCGATGCCCGGCCGGGGCTGGGCGTCGCGGCGACCGATGAGGAACCAGAGCAGGCTCCCGAGGAACGGGGTCATGAGGGTGAAGGCGACCCAGACCAGCTTCATCCCTGTGGTGAGGTCGGACCTGACGATGCCGAGCAGGGCGCCGAAGTACAAGGCGAGAGCGGCGGCGACCACAGCAGCTCCAGCGCAGGCGATCACGATCGTGCCGGTAGGAGCAAGGGCCATCTGGTGTGCGAGCTGTGCCTGCATCGTTCATTCCTCTTGCTGGTGGGGGGATTCTGGCAGCACCCGGTCGGGCGGCCTCGGTTGATGGCGGTCCGGCTGTTCCGGGATGCCGATGGTGTCCTGGTCAGGCCCCCGCCATGAGGGCCGCGGCCGTACCGATCGACAGCAGGTAAGCCCTGTCACGCCTCGCGCACTGTGGAGCCCAGCAGCGGGCGCACCGCGGACCACAGCAGATAGGCGCCGGCGGCGGTCGGGAGCGCCAGCGCGGCCAGGCTGACCGGGATGAATGCATCTCCGAGGCCGAGGTGCAGCCCGTTTGCGGCGATCACGGACTGTGTCACCACGAACAGCAGCGGCATGAGGGCGGTCGCCGTTCCGATCACCTTGTCCCGCTTGCACCACTGCTGCCCGGCCCACAGGCACCAGAGAGCGCCGATCAGAGGGATGCCGCCCAGAGCGGGGATGGCGGAGAACGCCAGGAGGCTGGCCATCCCCAGCAGCATCAGCACGGCGAGGGCGCGCACCACAGCGCGCACCACAGCCAGCCCCGGACTCTGCGGCGCGGGGGGCTCGTCGCCGAGTGCGGTCGCCGCGATGGTGCGCGGGTCGCCGAGGCGTGCGAGTACGGCGCGGATCTCGTCGTCGCCGGAGGCGGACTCTTCGGCGAGGGCTACGGCGATGTGCTCCTCCAGGTCGGCCAGCAGCTCGTTGCGGCGTTCCGGGCTGAGTCCGGCCGTCTCCCGCGCTACGGCGGCCAG
The DNA here is from genome assembly GCF_040680235.1 of Streptomyces sp. NPDC052101. Taxonomy (NCBI): domain Bacteria; kingdom Bacillati; phylum Actinomycetota; class Actinomycetes; order Kitasatosporales; family Streptomycetaceae; genus Streptomyces; species Streptomyces sp. NPDC052101. The sequence continues at coordinate 16,939 of NZ_JBFAWH010000060.1, read as the reverse complement.
GTACTTCTCCACCAGTGGGTGCTCGATGATCGTCATGGTGGTCTCCTGTCAGTCGGTGATGAAGTGGTCGACCGCGTCACGGAAGTGCGGCCAGATGACGGTGAACTCCTCCAGCGCCGCATGCCCTGACGGCGTCAGCTCGTAGTAGCGCCGCGGGGGCCCGCTGGGGGATTCCTGCCAGTGGGTCTCCACCAGTCCGTCTCGACGCAGCCGCGACAGCAGGGGGTAGATGGTTCCTTGGCTCGTGGTCATGACGTTCACCGCGAGGGTTTCGAGCAGCTCCACGCCGTAGCGCGGGCCGTCCCGCAGGATCGCAAGCACGCAGTACTCCAGCACGCCCTTGCGGAGCTGGCTCTCCGCCTTGCTCGCGGCAGGCTTCCCTGCGATGTCAGGTTCCATGCATTGCACAGTACCTGGTCATCCGTGGGAGTACAAAGGTGATGTTGGTGCACCCGTGATGAGGTCGGATATCGGCACACCGGCGCGGGTAGCCCTCGTTCCGGGACATGGAACCGAGACACAGCGACCCGTCGGACAGGCCCTAGTCGAGGATGCCCAGTGCGGTGTCTGGCCGGCAGTGGGGGCATGCCGGTACTCGGCGCCGCAGTGAGTCAAGTGCCTGCTGCCGGGTTGCCGGGCTGCACCGTCCGCTCTTGGCGGGCGCCCGGCAGCCGCCTACGTGTATGGCGTCGATGTTGTTGCGGTTGAGCCCGTACTGGATCAGCCACTCCGGCTCCGTCGGCCGGCGTTCCTCGCCCCGGCGCCGCTCGGCCTCCCGGCGTTCCTCGTCGGCGATCCACCGGTCGATCAGGGCCAGCTGCCGTGCGGTCTGCTGCTCGACGACGCGGCGGGCGAACCGCGGCATGTCCGGACGGGAGGTCGGCTGGTTCACCTGCCCGCTCCTCTTTGCTGTGCCGTGTGTCCGCTTGCCGAAGAATTCGAACAAGTGCTCCAATCTCAGTATGCACCGCGTAGAGCACCTCACCGACACTCAGGAACGCGTCCTGCGCTGTATCCGGCAGGCGATCGTCGATCGCGGCGAGGCGCCGACGGTGCGGGAGATCGGGGACGCGGTCGGGATGGGCAGCGCCAGCGTGCACTACCAGCTGGTCGAGCTGGAGACGAAGCAGGCGATTGTTCGTGAGCCGGGCCGGGCGAGAGGGATCCGGCTCGCATGACCGCTCCGGGCCGCTACCACCTGCTGCTCACGACCGGTGGCCGGCCGGTACAGCACGGCTGGTGGGGACGCGAAGCCGTGGCCCGCGACAAGTTCCGGGACTTGGTCGGCCAGTACGGCGGCAGCATGCCCGGCGCCCGCGTCACCCTGACCGATGAGGACACCGGAGACGTGCTCGGCGACTGGCCCGAGGACCGGTAGCTGGCGCCACTGGGTTACTCGGCTGGATTCTCCGTGGCGTGCCGGACCGTCTTCTTCACGGCGTGTTCCACCTCGTACCGGCTGGCCTGGGTGGTTTCGGCGTGCGCGGTGATGGCTGCCTGTACGGCCTCGGACGCTGCGCGCCAGCTACGCCACTGCGCGTCGTACTCCTCGCCGGCCAGGCCCGCGAGCTTCGCGCGTTCTCGGTCCGTAAGCGGACGGATTCGGTGTACTGCTCGCCGAAGTGCCGTACGCGGGCGTGGCGGCTCCGTCGCGAGGCCGCTAGCGGCGCGTGACGCATCCGAACGGCCGTTGCGGTATGCGTCACCGCGTGACGCCTATCCGTCACGCTGGGGTTACTCCCAGATCCGTGTCCGTTGCCAATGAACCCAGCCCGTTTGTCACCGAACCCAGTCGTTGCGGCGGAGGCGAACGGCCGGCCAGGCACATCGTCTCGGAGGATGACCGTGCTTCCGCCGCCTGGCTGGTCACGCTGCCCAGGTCTCGTACCGGCGGCTCGTACAAGTGCGCCTTGCAGGCTGACGAAGAGCGTCGGGGGGTGCCTGAGGATGAGTCACATGAGCCTTCACCCGTCCTCCTCTTCCGCCATATCCGCAGCGGCGCCGCCCCGTTGGGCGGTCTGGGCCGCGCACCTGACCACGCTGGTGGTCCTGCCGAGCGGGCTCTGGCGCATCGCCATGGTGCTCGGATACCCCGGCGGTTACACAGAGACGGGTTTTGGGCCCTTCGAGACGTTCGGGGCCAAGACGTGGATGCTGACGCTCAGCGTACTCAGCGAACTGGTCGCCTTCCTGACGATCGGCCTGGTGCGGCCGTGGGGCGAGGTTGTCCCGCATTGGATGCCGCTGATCGGAGGGCGAAGGGTTCGTCCCATGGCCGTCGTCGTCTCTGCTGCCCTCGGCGCAGCGGCTCTGACCGTGATCTGGGCCAATATCCCCTGGTGGTGGACGTATCCGCACGAGGACATGACGCCCACCGGAAACCTGGTCGTCGGCATTCTCTACCAGCCGTTGGTCCTATGGGGCCCGCTGACAGCAGCCGTCACCTTCTCCTACTACCGCCGCCATCGCGCCGCACGCCGGGGGCCGGCCCGCTGAAACCCGACGTCTGGCGGGCGGCTGGGTTCGGTGACAAACGGGCTGGGTTAATTGGCAACGGACAATCCGCTGACGAACGACATCGTGCGGCCGACTGTCCCGTCTCATCGGACCCTGACCGGTCTCACCGAAGTTTGACGAGCGTCCGGTTCGTCTCATCAAGCGTGATCACCGCTCGGAGTGTCTTGTGGATCAGGCCGGGTACTCTCGGCTGGGTGCCTCGCCATTCGAAGAAGCCCCGCCGACTGGTCGTCGACGGGCGCGTGTACATGTGGACTATGCGACACAGTCACCGAAGGGACCACGATGGCCGTGCCGTGGACTGCTGCCAAATTCTCACCCTGTCCCCGCAGCCAGCAGGAAGCGGCGGCCCGCTGCGCGTTGTCTTTGCCGGCGGGCCTGGCCGGTACGTTCCGGGCGGCGCCCCCTTCGGCTCCGGGGACGTGGGCTTCACCCAGGGCGCGGACCTGAACTTGCACGAGCCGGGCGCTGTCCGGGCCCTGCTCGACGTGGCGCTGGCCCGTGGGTGGCAACCGGGGGAGCGGCGGCTGGTGGAGGTCGACGGCTGGACCCTGCTGGAGGCGGCGGCCGCCGCGCGGGCCGGGGAGCGTCGCCCCTGAGGCTTCGCCGAACACTGATCCTCGGAACGGCCTCCCACGAGGCGATCAAACTTCGGTGAGACTGGTCAAACTCCGCTGAGACGGGACACCGACCGGTCCGCACGCAATTCACCGACCGGGTTCGTCCCCCGGGCACCGCTGGCGGGTGGGACACTTGGAACCACTGGCTGAGGGAGAGGCGCGACAGTGACAGCACAACCCGAGCACTTCGGCGTCGTACCGCAGATGCGCACGCTTGCAGAGCTGCGCGTCGCCTTGAAGGCGTGGGGATTCCAGGGTGATGCTGACGCCTTCGAGCGGGAGTTGGCGGACACGGACCTGGACGACCTCACCCGGGTCCGTGAGATTGTGCAGGCGTACCGGCACCGTGTGCTGCTGCGGTGCGACCCGCAGGGGATGGCTGCGCTCGCGCGCCCCACCGAGGACGTAACCGAGGAACTGCGGCGCAAGATGACTGAGGCAGGCCGTGACCCACGCCTTCCTCAGCGACGCTGCTGAGAAGCTCTTCCGGACCGACCTCAACCCGAGCGAGCAGGCTGCCGTCGAATCTGTCCGCCGCCACCTGGCAGACGATCCCGATTCCGACCGGGCCCGCGGACTGCCGGACGCCGACCCCGGTTCGGAGAGCTATGTGATCGAGCTGCTGCCCGAGGAGACCGGCGGTCGTGGGATCTCCGTGGTCTACCGCTACAGCCAGGATCTGGACGCGGTCCTGATCCTTTGGCTCATCGCAGGGCCCTGACTCTCAACCGACGGCGGGCGCCCGGATCATCTCCCCGGGAGCCCGCCGCCGTGCTGTTCCTGCCCGGCTACACCGCATCCATCGCTTGTACCGCCCACTCCAGCCCGGGGCCGGCCAGCCGTTCCAACTGCCCTGCGCTCAGCTTCGCCCGCCTGGTTTTGGTGTTCGTCAGGAACACCCCGAGTTTGATCTCGGTCCCGTCCGGCAGGGTCTCGGGATGGCCGGGGTCCGGGGCGTCGCTGTGTCTGGTCCACCCGCCCCGCCCCGCCGGATGGGGGCGGGGTGGTGACGCTGGGGCGTGCGCCGGGGTTCCCTTTGGGGCGGCTGCTGGTGGTCACCGGCGGGTGAGGGCGATGGCGATTGTTGCCAGGAGGGTGACGCCTGCGAGCGCCACCGTCAGCGGTGTTCCCAGGGACGGGTGGCGCCACGTCACATAGACGAGGCCGGCCCCGAAGGACAGGACCACGAGCACCAGGACCAGGATCAGCAGTGCCCAGATCGCACGAAGGTCGGGGTTCCAGGCCCTACGTGCGGGGCGGCGCCTGTTGGGCTGTGCAGTAGACATGGCAGTTCCTTGTTTCGGGCGTGACGGTCTCACGCGTGGATGGGTGGTCGGACTGTGGATTGCGGGGGTGTTAGCCCCGCGAGCCCCTTCTGTCCGGCGGCGCCTGCCGGACAGAAGGAGATGGACGTACGGGTGGCCTGGAGACCAGGTCTGAAGGCCGTTGGGCTTTCTGTCGCGGTTCGTTGAAGCGTTCCGGTTCTGCTGTGGGAGGCCGGCCCGCCCCCGGGCGGGGGAGTCGGCAGCAACCGGGAACGGTCAGGATGCCGCGCCCGTCCGGAACCGTTCGGGACCGGTTGGAGCGTTTGGGCCCGTGGCTCTCATCAAAGAGCCCATGCTGTCTCAAGACCAGGTGACAGCCGCGGATGCGACGTCGCATGAGGCGATGCACCGCAGGTCACAGGCGGTGCAGCCGGGTGTGCACCGCGGCATGGGGGCTAGGAGCAGGGGGCGGGCTGGTGAGTGAGGCGAAGTGGCCGGTGGTGCCTGCGGAGGTGACGGGGGCCAAGAGGGAGCTGCTGGAGTGGCTTTACGAGGTGCTGGCCGAGCGCGGCCCGTGGAGGTCGCTGTATGAAGCCTGCAAGGAGGCCCAGACCGGCGTGCGCGGGCAGTCGGAGCCACGGCTGGGGGTGAACAAGACCACGGTGCAACGCTGGATGCGCGACGAGACCCTGCCTGAAGAGGACAAGCTCCGCCTGTTCTGCGAGCGCTACAACAAAGCGGTGGAGGGGCTTGCCGGGTATGCGCCCATCCCGGATGACGAACGGGACCGGATGCTGGCTGTGCTGGCCGGCCTCCACCTGCAGAACACGCCGACACAGCGGCTTAAGAAGGAACGCGCCCGGTACGACGATTTGAGCCGTGCGGCAGCCGGGGTGTGTGCGGACCGGGACGGGCTGCTGGCTGAACTCGCCGACGAGCGCCGCACCGCGGCCGAACGGTGCCATGCGGTGGAACAGCGGATGGAGACGTTGCGGGCCCGCCACCGCCAGGACCAGCGTCGCCTGCGGCGGGAGCGTCGCAGGAGGACGGCTGAGGCGGGGCGCAGGCAGTGGGAGGCGGCAGTGCATGCCGCCGCTCAGAAAGAACTTGCCCAGGCCCGGCTGCTTGTCGCCGAACTGCGCCACGCCCTCACCACGGCTGCCGGGGTCCATGAGCAGGCCCTCGCGGAGCGCGACAGGCAACTGGCCGGGTACCTAGAGGAGCTGGCGGCCGTGCGCGGGCGGCTGGCCGCCCTGGAACTGGACCAGGCCGACCGTGAGGCCGACGACGCGGTGATCGGTGAGGCCATCGCCACGGTCGAACAGGCCCAGGCCCAGCTGCACCAGCAGCACCCCGACCCCGGCCGGCTCGCCCGCACGGCTCGTGAGGACGAGGTGATCGCGCAGCTTGAGGCTGCCGACGGTGATCTTCGGGCGGTCCGCGGCATTCTGCGCACCGTTGCCAGCACCTGGAGCGACGACGACATCGACCTCCTCGTCGTCTCGCTGTGTTTCACGTCCGTCCAGAACGACTGGGGACCGGCACTGGCCCGGCGTTTGGCCCGCCGGGCCCGCGTGCATTACTGGGTGGAACCCGACCTTCGCCGGCTGCTCCGCGGTCCGGGCTATGGGCTGAGGATGTGGTGCCTGCTGCGGGGCGTGCGGATTTCCAGCCAGGATGTCTGGCCGGAGACGTTCTACAAGCCGCTGGAGGAGCTGATCGGCAGCCGCTGACGCAGCCGAGTCACGTGACCACTACCTCAGACTCCGCGCCAGCCCGGAACTTCGGACTGTCAGCGGTCGCCGCGGGCGCCCGCTGCTGGGCACGGCCCTTGTCCTACACCGCATCCACCGCCTGTGCTGCCCAGTCGAGTCCGAGGCCGGCCAGCCGCTCCAACTGCTCGTTGCTCAGCTTCGCCCGCCGGGTCTTGGTGTTCGACAGGAACACCCCCAGCTTGACCTCACTCCCGTCCGGCAGAGTTTCGATGTGGGAGCGGCTGACGGTCCCCAAGGAGCCCGTGCGCTCCCGGTATTGCGTCAGAACCCGTCTTTGATCCTCGGATTCGCTGCTCAGCGGCACCGAGGTTGAGGTGTCTGCGATGCGAGGGACGAGAGGCAAGACGTACATCATGTTTTTGGCCCGGTTGCCGTCGACTCCCAGGACAGCCATCGGTCTTGGGCCCTGCAATCCAGAGGTTCAAAGACGGGGTGTGCCACGAACGAAGAAGGGAGCTCTATGTAGGAAGAGCTCGTGAAATCGATGCTGCGCAGGAGATGAAGGTATGGCCCTTCGGAGCCGCCCTGCGGGGGGAGGCTTCAAACCGCCACATGCTGCAGGAGTGGTAACGCGACTGTGGTGAGCGATGTGGAAAAAGGCGCCCGAGAGGCGTCAGGTAGGGATCAGGAAGACGAGCGCGAGCGAACCACTGACGAAGTGTCGTTATTGATTAGGTGACATCGAAACCGGGTGCTTCCCATCGATCCCGGGATGAGCCTGGCGGGTGCCCGCTGATTGGCCAGGTGGTGTCCGGCACGAAGGTGGCGTGATCCTGGTCTGCTGCTCTTGCGTGGAACGTGGGAAGGCGCCCCCTTGAAACCGCATGCCCGTATTGGAAGAAGCGAGAGGGAGCGTACCAAGCGGAGGTCCCGCGAGGTGCTGAGTACCGTCGCGAGGGGTGCCGGCGGACCGGCTCGTAGTAGTGCGGAAGCCTCTGTAACGGGGGTGGAGTGAAGGGGCCGGGTCATCCGTGGCTGTGTGTGTCTGGTCAACCGGGCGAGTCCCGGGAGGAGCCGATGGACAAGCTGAAGTCATCGAACAAGCCGTTTGAGATTTCGAAGTTGGAGGTGCTGGAGGCGTATCGGGAGGTCAGGAAGAATCAGGGAGCTCCGGGGGTGGACAAGCAGTCCATCGAGGACTTCGAGAAGGATCTGAAGAGGAACCTCTATAAGGTCTGGAACCGTATGTCGTCGGGGAGTTACTTCCCTCCTCCGGTGCGAGCGGTGGAGATCCCGAAGCAACACGGCGGCGGCACCAGAATGCTTGGCATTCCCACAGTTGCTGACCGCGTTGCGCAGACCGTAGTAGCCCGGCATCTGGGCGTCCGAGTGGATCCGGTATTCCACGAGGACTCCTACGGATACCGGCCGAACAGGTCGGCCTTGGACGCAGTGGAGCGTTGCCGGAAACGGTGTTGGAGACGCAACTGGGTGATCGATCTCGACATCCAGAAGTTCTTCGACAGCGTCCCCTGGGACCTCATGGTCAAGGCCGTGGAGGCTCACACCGACGCCGTCTGGGTGAAGTTGTATGTCCAGCGCTGGCTTCAAGCGCCGCTTCAACTGCCCGACGGCACCTTGCAGGAGCGAGACCGAGGCACCCCGCAGGGGTCTGCGGTCTCGCCCGTGCTGGCGAACCTGTTCATTCACTACGCGTTCGACACGTGGCTCGCTCGGACATACCCGGGCGTCCAGTTCGAACGGTATGCGGACGACGCGGTCGTGCACTGCGTCTCCGAGCGCCAGGCCCGAGAGGTCCTGGGGGCGCTCAAGAACAGGATGGGGGAGGTCGGGCTGCGGCTGCACCCCGACAAAACCAAGATCGTGTACTGCAAGGACGGAAAACGGCGCGGCTCGTACGAGCACACGCAGTTCACCTTCCTTGGGTTCACGTTCCAAGCCCGCAAGGCGCGCAGCAGGAACCGGGTGTGCTTCACCAACTTCCTGCCCGCGGCCAGCAAGGATGCCCTGAAGAGGATCGGCAGAGAAGTTCGCTCCTGGCGGCTTCACATGCGGATGCACCTCACGTTCGTCGAGCTCGCACGGTGGATCAACCCGATCGTGCGGGGGTGGGTGCAGTACTACGGCGCGTTCTATCGCACCGCGCTGTTCCCTCTGGCACGGCGCATCAACGCCTACCTGATGCGCTGGATCCGCAAGAAGTACAGACGGTTTCGGCCGTTCAAGAAGGCCCACGCGTGCTGGCAACGGATCAACCGCCAGTACCCGAGGCTCTTCGCTCAATGGGCACTGACGCCGTTGTTCTGGTGATCAGGATGGCAAGAGCCGTGTAACGAGAGATTGTTACGCACGGTTCTGTGGGAGCCCGGGGGTGAGAGTCCCCCGGGCGACCCGACTTCTCAGCAAGCGCCGATGCCCCGACGGACAGTGGCGCCCCTCAAAGGGACAAGATCGTGAGACAGAAATGCCGTGTCCCCAGAATGAGACAGCCATGAAAGCCGAGGCCGCCGCGACGGAACGGGACATTCCAATTGCGGGCCTACAGATTTTGTAGGTTCCCATTTCGTCTGCCCCTTTCTCATTGACGGTGGCCTTTGTCCGGCCCAAGGGACAGCGCAGTGAGACGAACGCACGTCTGATCGTTGTCTCGTCGCAGTGCTGATCCGTGCCTCGGTCTACGCAGCGATGCCCCGGCGCCACGGATGGCGGCGATGACTGTGTGGGCCCACTCGGCTGGGGGCGGGGTGTCGAGTAGGCCCTCCAGGCGTGTGATGTGCGCGGAGCGTTCGTGCACCGTCATGGCCAGTGCGGCGTGCAGGGTGTCGACCAGGTCCCGTGGCCGCAGTGGATCGGTGAGCAGGGCCGCGGTCCCGAGGTGCTGCGCGACTCCCGCGTGACGGGACAGGATCAGGACACCAGGACGGTTGGTGGCGTGGCACGCGGTGATGTATTCCTGGGCTGTGAGGTTCATCCCGTCGGCGAGTGAGGTCACCCAGAACACGTCGGCCGCCAGGTAGTGGTCGACGACCTGCGGGAAGTCCAGATTGCGGGGGATGTAGTCGACGGGCTCCCACCCGTGCGTGCTCCAGCGGCGGTTGATTCGGCTGATCGCGTTCTCGAGTTCCGAGCGGGTGGAGTCGTAGGCGCGGATGCCGGCCTCCGGTGGTGGGCAGACCAGCCGGTAGCGCACCTGTCCCCGCAGTCGTGGTGTCTGGGCCAGGAGGGCGTCCAGTGCGCGGATCTTGTGGACGGGCGCCTTGGCATAGTCGAGTCGTTCCACCGACAGCACCAGCTGGCTGCCGTCGGTCCGGTGCCGCGGCTGGGAGCGCGTCCTGGCGAGGTCTGCGACGGCATGGCGGTCGATGCCGAGGGGGTGCACGCCGACGCGCGGCGTGGGGCCTGCGCTGCCGGCCAGGAGCCGACGGAAGTGGTCGGCACAGTCGGCGGTGTGGAAGCCCGCCCAGTCCAGGCATGCAAGCGAGTTGAGCAGCTGCCCGGCTGTAGGAATACGGCGGAAGACGTCCGGCTGGGGGAACGGCGTGTGGTGGAACAGCCCGATGGCCAGGTCGGGCCGCTGGGCCCTGAGGACGGCTGGCACGAGCCACAGATTGTAGTCGTGCAACCAGACCGTGCCTCCCTGCGCGGCGAGAGAGCCGATATGCCGGGCGAATGCGGCGTTGACCTCCTCATAGTCGGCCCAGTGGGCAGGCCGGTCCTGGATGAGTCTGGGCTGGGACATCAGGGCCGGCCAGAGCATCTCCTTGCAGACGCGGTGAAAGTAACCCGCCCACCGTTCGGCTCGCAGCTGCAGCAGGGCTAGCGGCAGGCCGTCGATGACCGTCACAGGCTCGCCAGGGGGCGGCGGTGCCTCGCCGATGTGGGCGGCTGCCCACACAGCGTCCAGGCGCTCGTCGGTGAGAGCGGCCTGCAAAGTCGGCAGGATGCCGTTGGGGCTGGACGGCGGCCGCCAGCCGCCGTCGAGCCAGCACACGGGCGGGCGGTGATAGCCGACGACCACCGATCGGCGGACCAGCCAGCCGAGGCGTTCCATCCCCTCCAGGACGGCGGCAGCTCCGTTCAAGGCGGAGTGGTGGACCTGCTCGCTCGCGGGGACGCCGGCAGCCAGAGCGGGCTCCGCATTGGCGACCACGACCGCATGCGTGCCCTGGGAGAACAGCGAAAGGTCGTTGAGGGAGTCCCCGGCCACGAGCATCGCGTGCCGGGGCCACCCCAGCCTGCGGCCAAGCAGCCGCAGTGCACGTCCCTTACTCGCCCTGGCCGGCAGGACGTCAAAGTACCGGCCCGAGGCATACGACCAGGAGCATCCCAGCGCTTTCACTGTGGCCTTGAGGCCGTCCGAGAGACCTTCGGGGCTCAGATAGAAGGAGCAGCGGCCCTCCTGGGGCACGCCTTCCTGGTACACGAGCTGCGGGAAATGCCGCAGCGCCGCTCGAACCCGGTCGGCGCCCGGCCATCCAGTGCGCAGCTGCCCCTGTATGTCTTCGAGGTGGACCATCCGGACGGCGTCGACGACGCTGGCCCCGACGTCGGCGATGATCCAGCGCGGGGACGGCACCAGGGGATCGTCTCGCAGGAGCGCCTGTACGGAAGCAAGACTGCGCCCGGTCGCGAAGACCACTGTGATGTCCGGGTGCCGGTTCAGGACGTCGCGCAGACGCCGCCGATCGCGTCCGTCGCCTCCCAGCAGCGTGCCGTCCAGGTCGCTCACGAGCACCTTGGCCGAACCGGTCTTCCTGCCCACAGGGGCTCCCTTCAGGTCCCGGCCAACTCCAGCAGCGTGAAATCTGCCCTTGTGCCGGAGTACGCGGGCGCTTCACCAACCGGGGTCGTGGGTCACCGGGTCGATGACAGTCCCCGCATCAGCCGTGTCCGGGTGCGAGTGGGCTCTCTGAACGTCCCGGATTGCCTGCCCAAGTCGCGTCTCGCGAAAGTCGCCGCTTTGCACAAGCCGAGCAATCAGGTCGGCAGGCGCATGGCGCGCGGCCTCCACTAGTCGATCGATGGCAGGATCGGCTGGCGACACGGGGACCTCCAAGATCACGGCATGGCGGCATCGGCACGGCGTGGGGCCACCGACAGCCGCGCGGCTGGTCCAATCCGATCGGGCTGTCGCGACGACACACGCAACGACCGCGTTGTCCAAAGCTCTAGCCGCGCGCGGCCCCACCTCATTCGCGGGACCCGGATTTTTCACTCCGCTGCCCTCGGCCAGTGACTACACCACCAGACAGGACACAACCTGAGAGCCCATCCGGAAGTTCGCCGAGGACATGGGGCTGGCCTACACGACTGTTCGCACCTGCCGGTGGGTGTCCTCTCGCCAGCCGACCGACCGCCGACGGGCGGCCGCGGTCTCAGGACAGTTGCTGACTGACCAAGAACGGCTGCTGGGTCCCGCCCACCCCGACACCCTCGCCACTCGATTCGTCCTTGCCTTCTAGCTGGGAGATGCGGGAGGCGTCGAGGCGCTGGTCGGCAAGGGACAAGACCGCGAGACGAATGTGCCATGGCCCGCAGATGAGACAGTCACGATCTCCCAGGCCAGAACGCCGGAATGGGACACTCCGAATGCGAACCTACACCTCCGCTGCCCGATTGGAACCCGATGTCCGACGCCCCCGTATACCGATCGCCGCTGGCCGAACTCGCCCAGAAGTTCTGCGCCGCTGTCTCCGACTCAGCCGAGCGATGCTCCACCGACGCTGAACTGTTGGACGTGGTCGGCCTGGTCCTCGAGGTGGACACACACCTCGCACGCTCGCTTGCTGTGGCCATCATCGCCCGTGAGCACGGCGGCACTGTCCCTCCGGGTGCCTACTCCGTACAGCTCAAGGCCGCGCAGGTACTGGACGCCGCCGAGCCCAACAAAACGTTCAAACTCGATCAGCTGCTGCGTCTCCAAAACGCTGCCGGATATGCCGCGGCTGAAAGCTTTGAACGCCTCCCCCGGCCCTAGCACACCGCGAGCGAACGCATGCGAACGGCATGCCGGATGCCACGGATGCCGGCTTGGTGGCAGAACCTGGCGGAACAGCACCCGACAGAACCTGGCGGAACAGCATCCCGCACGAGAGGAATCCTGGCCACCAGATCGAGGGCACGAGCCCAAGGGGCCCAGCCCGTGCTGCTCGACTCCGGCCGGAACTGCCCCGGTGCGATGACTCGCAGGACGGCCGCCGTGTGCAGCGCCGCGCGGTCGCGGCCGCCGTCACACTCGCCGCGGTGCAGCAGGCGATCGCCATCGACTGGACCACCGCGCTCAGCCGGTTCTCTCTCACCTGACACTCGCTATGTAGTTGCTCGCCCGAGGCAAAACGCAGTGCTGGCAACCGCTTCCGCCTGCCACAGTTGCCCGATGGCGAAGCTTCCCACCGACCCGCGCCTGATGGAGCGCATGGTCGTCGATGTCGCGGCCGCGGCCTTCAAGAACGCGCGCGCCCTGCTCACCAGCGCCCAGGCTGTCCTGGACGCGCACCAGTGGCCGGCGTCTTTCTCTTTCGGCGCCCTGGCTCTTGAAGAGGTCGGCAAGGCCGCGATGTGCATGATGATGCTCGCCATGCCCCCCACCGTGCCCGAGGAATTCCGCTCCGGCTTCGACAAGGCGTTCACCAACCACCAGGCCAAAGCGGAGTTCGCCCACCTGGTCTTGGGGATGTTTGCCGACGAGGTGCCGGCCAGTCTGCAGCAGCTCATGGACGATGCGATCGCGTCCGCCCGCCAGACCAACAACGTGAAGTTCCGCGGCCTGTACGTCGACTACACCGACACCGGCGCCCTGCTGGAGCCCGACACCGTCGTCAACGAGAGCCAGGCCAGGTGGATGGTCACCGCCGTCACCACCGCACTTGCCTGGTCCAACCCCGTCGAGGCCGCCGTCGCAGAGCCGGACATCTACTTGGACTTTGTGCACCAGTGGCAGGACGGCGTGGACTTCGACGCCCTCGGCGCCTACGTCACGGCGTCCCCCGACCAGTTCATCGCCCACATACGGGCTCTCGCCCGGGACGACGTCCCCCCGCCGACGCTGTTCCTCGGCATTGCCCTCGCCGAACAGCTCACCGCAGCCAACGCCTCTGCTTCCCTGCCGGCCAGGAAGGACCCGCGGCCCACCGACGGCTGAGCCCCAAGGACCCTCCTACGAGCGGGGCCAGGCGGCCGGGACGGAAGGTGGCAGCGGGATCTCGTCCAACCGCAGCCACTGCTCGCGACCGGTCTGGTCGGGCAGGCGGAACCTCACATCGCCGGCCTCGTCGGCCTCGTATGGGGCGTCTCCGACGGCCCTCAGCAGTGCTCGCAGCCTCGGATGGGGGGCCTGCATCGCCCGGCCGCGCACGACCTCGCTACGCAAGGCATCCAGGGTGAAGGACGCGACGTTCACGCCGGTGCGGCGGTGGTCGTCGGCGTGGGCCACCGCCTCCGGGTGCTCCACGATGGAGGCCAGTGCCTCCGGCCCGGCGACCGTGTAGGTCAGCACCAGGTCCTTTCGCTGGAGCATCACCTGTGCCCCCGGTTCCATCAGGGAGCCGTTGCCGTCGGTCGACAGCACCACTTTGCCGACCAGCGGCCCGTCGCCGATCTCGCGGACCTCGTCGAACTGTTCCACAGTGGCATCCACGAACCGCTCGGAGTCGGGCAGCACGAGCACGCAGTGGCCGTTCCACGAGGTCCCGGTCCAGCTCGGCGTGAGTGAGCCGTAGCGGGTCCCGCCTCCGTCCTCGCCTTGGACCGCCAGATCGACCGGCAGCAGTTCAGCCCGTACCCCGAGCTGGCCGTAGGCGTGCCTCAGCGTCATGCACGCGTCCACGCACACGTTCGCCGGGACCCGCCCGTCAGCAAGGGCCGCCCACAGGTGCGGCAGCACCAGTTCCACCAGCTGGTCCGGCTTCACGTGCTGCAGCAGCGTCGCCGCCTGGCCCAGGCTGCCGCGCAGCGGCAGTGCGCCGCCCGACAACACCGGGGCCGCTGCGCGCGGGCGCGGTACCGAGGGGTCACGTGGGGCCCGCTGCTGCGGTGTCCGGTGCTTCCTGCCCCGCTTCTGCTTCGACATGAGCAGAGACTAAAGATCCCAACCTGGCCTGCGACAGACCACGTTCGCGCCATCACCGGCGCAGATCAGCCTTGCGAGGTCCGTCACAACCACCGTCACTCCGAGTCGGTTCCCTGCGGCTGCGTGGGGGCTTGCGCCGCCCGGTACTCCCTGGCGAGAGCGGGAAGGTTGAGGTCGAAATCCTGGTTGGCGAGGTGCAACGCGGACTCGACGACGAACTCGCGGCAGAATTGGAAGTCATCTTCTGTGAGTTCGAGACCGGGCCGGTCGGCGTGGGGCTCCGGGGCGAGCATGGAGAACCGGGCGTAGGCGCGGTAGTCGATGCCGGTGGCCAGCACGCGCATTCCCTGCTGCATGGCCTTGGTCGTGTGCGAAATCTTCTGCAGCTTGCCGTCGATCGCAATGAGCGCGTCGTAGACCTCGGGCGGCGCGGGATTGCGGCTCGGGCGGATGTTGGTCCTCGTGCCCGGGTAGACGGTCTCGCCGAAGCTGTAGGGGCCGGTCGACCAGCCTGTCTGCTTGCGGTCAGAGTAGTCGGCCACCATCTCGTCGAAGGCTTTGCGGAGCTTGATCGCCGCCGCCAACAGGTCGCCGGTCTCGGCAATGGCGTCCGCTTCGCGTATCTGGCTGGCGGTCTCCGCCTGGGGGAGCTGGCCGACGAGGTCGAGCGTGTCGAGGTCGATACCGAAGACGAGGGACGCGGTCGTGTCCATGAACGCCGTGACCTGCCTACGGGCCTCTTCCAGGGCTTCCGGTGCCGGGGTCACCCCATGGTGCTTGAGGTCGACGCGCATCTTGTTCAGGTGCTTCATGTGGGCGCGGCCGGGGAGAACTGAGTCATCCCGGTCGTTGAGCATCTTCGCCACGTCCCCGACCAGCTGGTCGAAGGCGGTGGGCATCTTGTCGGCCGTCTGATCGAGGTGCTGGTAGGCGACGACCAGGAGAAGTTCGACAGCGTCCTGGAAGTTGAGCAGGGCCCCCACGTTGAAGGGGCGGGGTCTGCCGCACAGCTTGGTGCCCTCGCGTACCAGGTGGCGGGCGAGTATGAGCCGTTTGACCGCGATGTCGTCGAGCGAGGTGGACACGCTGCTCCTTGCCTCATGGCACTGGTTACCGGTAGTTCGTTAGATCCGGTGGTGGGTGTGGGTTGACGGCAGGTCGGGTTGGTCGTAGGCCGGTGATAGGGATCAACTGCCTTGCTGGAGGCTGAAGATGACCGCTCGCCGTCCGTGTCCGCCTGCGCCGGGGCCGTTGGAGGAGTACGCGGCCCGCTTCGACGACATCTTGTTCAGCCTGGCGCAGCGGCGGGGATTGCGTGAGTACCTGACCGGGCTGCTGGCGCCGCGGGAGCGGAACAAGACGATCACCTGCCTGGCGGGGGCGGAGCCGGTGGCAGGTGCGGGGATGCCGGGGGTGCAGCGGCTGCAGTTCTTCCTGTCCGAGTCGCCCTGGGAGGCCGAGTTGGTCAACGACCGGCGGCTTGAGCTGCTGCGCGAGCAGCAGGCGACGGCTCCGCACGACGGCGGGGTCATCGTGATCGACGATTCCGGGGACCGCAAGGACGGCACGGCGACCGCGCACGTGGGCCGGCAGTGGCTGGGCCGGTTGGGCAAGACGGACAACGGCATCGTCACGGTGACCACGGTGTGGACCGACGGCCGCGTGTACTACCCGCTGCACGCGACTCCCTACACCCCCGCCCATCACTTCACCCGAGGCCGCTCCGATCCGGCCTTCCGTACGAAACCGCAGCTGGCCGCCGCCCTCGCGGCCCGGGGGAAGGAGGCGGGCTTCGGCTGCAGGGCGGTGGTCGCCGACTGCGCCTACTCCGTCAGCGACGACTGGTACCTCGCACTGCGCGAGGCCGGCCTGGCCTACGTGGTCGCCCTCAAACCGCACCGCGGTACCTGGGCCCGGGCCGACCAGCCGCACACCCCCATCGAAGCCGCCCAGGCCCTGACCTGGCACGACGCGAATCATCCCGGTGACTGGACGCGCGTGGAGCGTCACTTCCGCGACGGGCACACCGAGACCTGGTGGGCCGCCGATGCCCGTCTGGGCGGCTACGGACCCGACTCGCCCTGCCGGCTGGTCGTGGCCACCACCGACCCAGCCGGCCTGCCGGAGAAGGCCACCTGGTACCTGGCCACCAACCTGCCCCACCCCGACGCACCCCACGCCACCACCAGCCCGCACCCGCCGGCCGACCTCGCCGAGATCGTCCGCCTCTACGGCCTGCGGCCATGGATCGAGCAGAGCTACAAACAGATCAAGGACGAACTCGGCTGGGCCGACTTCCAAGTCCGCTCCGACCGCGCCATCCGCCGCCACCAGACCCTGGTCAACTGCGCCTTCTCCTTCTGCTGGGACCAATGGTTCGCCCCACCCGGACCCCTCGATGCCACCGCGCCCGACCCGTGCCCCGACGAGGGGCCAGAGAGGGGGCCCAGTCTTACCCCACCAGCCCCAACAGCCTTGCTGGCCCAGGGCCTTACGGGCCATCCGCTCCTGGCTCACCCCCGCCATCACCCTCAACCGATGGTGGCGAGCCTGGACGGACACCGACCCACCCTCCGAACTCCAGGCCCTGATCGACGCGGTCACCAACGGACACGGCATTGACCTCTACCGCCGGATTTAACGAACTACCGGTAGTGCTGGATTCCTCAAAGGAAGTACACATAGCGGCGGCGTAAGTGTCTGGTGGGTGGTGCGGGTCTGCCCCAGATCCAG
>NZ_JBFAWH010000059.1:0-27659 GCF_040680235.1 Streptomyces sp. NPDC052101 | reverse complement strand
ACAAGCCCAACCACCGTCGGCGGGTCCTCGGAGAGTTCGCCGACGGGATCGCCACGGACGGCACGGTCGTGGCCTAGGCCGGGGCCGCCCCGCACCCCGTCGGACCACCCTCACGACGCCGCACACCGGAAGCGATGATCATGACTCTGACCACCACGCGCATCAGCCCCGACTGGCCCTGTCAGGTCAAGACTCCGGGCTCCTACGACTGGGAGCGCTCGGCCGCCAAGTGGCTGCGCGAGCTGATCCCCGCGCGTTACGCCAGCTATCCGGCCCTCATCCGGCACCCCGTACTGCTCGCCCGGCACGCACAGCTGCAGGTCCAGCAGGAGGTCAGGGTGGCCAGGACCGCGCTGCAGACCGCGCGGGCGGAGCTGCCGATGCTCGGGCTGCCCGAGTCGGTCATCGAGCACACCATCAAGCTGTACGCCGCCGAGGTCATGCAGCTGCAGCACATCGCCCGCAGTGTCCGTGCGGTCAGCGAGGCCCTGGCCGGACGCGGCCCCATCCGCTGATCGCCCCTCCTGCACAGACTCCGCCCGAGGGGTGATCGAGCAGGCCCCCATGTGCCATGCTCATCGCGTGACGGGCGAGTCCGCGCACCCGGTGGACCCCGCCGGCGCCGATCCGGCGGCGTTGGCCCAGGTGGTCGCCCGGCAGCGCGCGGAGCTGGAACGGCTGCGGGACCTCGCCGCGACCTCGGCGGTCCTGGAGCAGGCCAAGGGCGTGCTGATGACCGTCACCGACTGCACGCCAGAAGCCGCGCACGCGGAACTGCTGCGGCGGGCGGCGGACGGCAACCGCACCCTCCTCGAACAGTGCTGGCTCACTCTCGGCACCCTGCCACTGCCGAAGGAGCAGCCGCCCGACACACCGCCGGGCCCCGCCGCACCGTCGGCGACCGGATCCTGGCAGGCCGCGCCCACCGGCACGGTGGAACCCGCGAAGACACTCGGGCGCATCGGCCAGGACCTCGTGCGCGTCGGCAACCCGCACGACCTGGCCAGGTGCCTGCTGGACCATCTCGCGCCGCAGACGTACGCCGACGCCGTGATGCTGTACGAGCGGCTGCCCGAGGGCGGACTCGAACTGATCGGACACGCCGGCGTCGACGCGACGCTCGCCGCGCAGTGGCGTTACGTGCCCCCGGTGGCCGGAGTGGTCGCGCTCGACGCCCTGCGGTCCGGGGAGCCGCAGTGGCTGGAGGATCCCGCCGCGGACCGCGACCGGTACCTGCTGATCGGGGAGCCCTCGCAGTGCTGGCCCAGCCGTGTCTGGCTGCCCGTGCCGGCCGGGGACAGCGCGCGTGTCGCGCTCGGTGTGCTGCGCCGGCACGCCAGTGCGTTCGCGCCGCGCGAGCGGGAGCTGCTGAGATCCGTGGCCCGGCTGTGCGCGGGCCGGCTCCGCGCCTTCGACGCCTTGCGGGAACGCGCCGGCGACGGCGTCGCCCAGGCCGTGCAGACGGTGTTCGACGCACTGCAGGGCGCGGCGATCCTGCTGACTCCGCTGCGCGCGGCCTCCGGCGAGGTGGAGGACTACCGCATCGAGGCCGCCACCTCGGAGGCGGTCGATGTGTTCGGCCGTACCGGCCGGGAAATGGTCGGCAGGCGGGTCCTGGAGAGTTGTCCGTCCCTCGCGAGCGAGCCGCTGTGGGACGGCTGTCTGCACGCCCTGGAGAAAGGGGTGCCGTTCGAGGCCGAGCCGTTCGTCCGCCAGGACGTGGTCGGCGAGGTGCCCCTGACCGCCACCTACTCGGTGCGGGCCGCCCCACTGGGCGGGGGCCTGCTGGTCACCTGGCGGCGGCACGACCCCGCGGACCGGCAGGAGCAGCGCCTGGCGGACGTACAGCGGCTCGGCAACCTCGGCTGGGCCAGCTGGAACCTGACCCGCGGGGAGATCTCCTGGTCCGAGCAGACGTACGCCGTGCTCGGCCGGCCCCGCGGTCAGCCGCCGCTCGGCCTCGAACGCCTGCCGGACCTGGCTGTGCCCGAGGACGCGGGCCCGCTCACCCACGCGATCACTGAACTGGTCCGCCGCGCCCGGCCGTTCGACGTGCCGTTCCGTATCGGGACAGCCGGGGGTGTCCGGCACCTGCGGCTGGTCGCGGAGGCCGTCACCGCGCCGGACGGCAGCACCGTGGAGGTGCATGGCTTCGTCCAGGACCTCACCCCGCAACGCAGCGCGGAACTGGCGCTGGTGCGGAGCGAGCGCGCGATGCTGCTGCAGCGCGGGATCCTGCAGGCCGAACGGGCCCTGGCCGCCCGGCTGCAGCACGCCCTGCTGCCGCTGCCGAGCAGGCCGGTGCGGCTGGCGGGGCTGCGTGTCGAGGTCGCGTACCTGCCCGCGCAGTCCGGCATCCATGTCGGCGGCGACTGGTTCAGCGCCATCGAACTGCCCGACGACGACGCGCTGTTCGTGGTCGGTGACGTGGCGGGCCACGGCATCGGCGCCGTGGCCACGATGGCCCAGCTCAGGTTCACCGCCAAGGGCATGGTCAGCACCGGCTCCTCGCTGACCGGGGCGCTGGCGTGCCTCAACCACCTGCTGCTGCACTCCCGCGACGGCCGGACCACCGCCACCATGGTGCTCGCCCGCTACGACCCCGACCGGCACGTCCTCGCCTGGGCGCAGGCCGGGCACCCGCCGCCGCTGCTGGTGCGCCACGGTGAGGTGCGCCGCCTCGACCGGCCCGCCGGCATGCTGCTCGGCGCCGCCACGGCCCCCGTGTACGAGTCGGCCACACTGCACCTGGAACCCGGCGACCGGCTCCTGCTCTACACCGACGGCCTGGTCGAACGCCTCGGCGAGGACCTCGACACGGGCCTGGACCGGCTGGCCGAGGCGGTGCGCAGCCATGGCCACGACGGGTCCGGCTCCCTGGACGCACTGCTGGCCACGATGCTCGCGGACGAGCGGCGGGACGACGTGTGCGTGCTGGACATCAGCATGCCGGTGCGGGACACGGCGGATAAGGACGTGCAGGGCGCCGGTGCGGGATGACGGGGCGGGGCGCCGGGCGGGTCAGTCGTCGTCGCGATGTCGCCAGTACCAGCACGCGCCGACGACCAGGGCCAGCAGGAACACGGCGGGCACGAGCAGGCCCGGAATGCGGGAGCCGGTCATCGGCCTGGCTTTCTGTGGTGCGGCGGAGCACGCGGCCGTCGACCGCGGGCTGCCCATGATGAGGCCGGGCCCCTGCTGTCACCCATGGCTTTCCCTAGGCCTTGCCCGGCGTTCGAATCCAGTCATTCGACGGGGTGATCCGGCCAGTCCACGAGGTGATCCAGTCAGTCCACGAGTGACCGGCCGCCGTCCACGTCCGTCATCACGTTCCGCTGCCGGGGCTGGTCCGTGACTCCAGCGCGCGGCGCGTGTCGTTGCCGTAGACGCCGGTCTCGTCGCCGCTGATGCCGTACCAGAGCTGGAACCGGGCCACGGCCGCGGTCAGGGTGGCGTCGTAGGTGCCGTCGGTCGAGCCGTCACGGTAGACGTCCGGGACGCGCAGCAGGCGCTCCTGCAGTTCGGCGACCTCGGGGCCGGTGTCGCCCTGGCGGAGGGTGCCGGGGCCGTCGGGGTCGGTGGCGGCGGTGGGCGCGAGGGGTGCGGTGGGAGTGGGGGTGGGGGTGGGCGCCAGGGTGATGGCGGGCGGGGTGGCGGTGGCCTCCTGGTGGCCGGGGAGCAGCAGGGCGCAGCCGAAACCGAGGAGGGCGGCTGCCACCACGGCCCCGGCGACGGCCGCCCGGCGCGGGCGGCGAGTGGGGGGTGCGGGCGGTACGGGCGGCAGTTCCCGTGTCTCCTCCTCGTCGGTCGGTGCTGCTGTCGGTGCTGCCTGCGCCGGGACGGTCTCCATCTCGCGCATCAGCTCCGCGAGGGCGTCGAACCGGCGGGGCCGCAGCACCCGGACGGGTTCCAGGACCGGTCCGGAGTGCGGCCGTTCGGGATCGGGCAGTGTCGGCACCTGGCTCTCCTTCCGTCCCGTACGGACGGGACTTCCCAGCTCCCCGCGCTGGGATACGGCCCGGACGGCAGCCCTGTTCAGGCCACATGTCCTGCCGGCCGACCGACGGCCGGCTACCTCGCGGCCGTCGACCACTTCGTGCCCGACTCGGTGGTGGCGGGCTACAGCGGCACGAGCACGGGCGCGAACCGGGTCGATCTGTGCCGGGTGCTGGCGCTGCGCGGCGCGGTAGGGGCGAGCGCGGCCAAGGTGGCGCTGGCCCGCGACGCCCTCTCCCCCGTGTTCCCGTACGTCACCTCGGGCGACGGCCTGTACGCCGACGGATCGTTCATCCAGCACACCGCGGTGCCCTACACCGGTTCCTACGGCTCGGTCGTGCTCGGCGGGCTGGGGCTGCTGTTCGCGCTGCTGGCGGGCTCCGGCTGGGAGGTGACGGACCCGAACCGGCAGATCGTGTTCGACTCGGTGGGGCACGCCTGGGCGCCGTTCCTCTACAACGGTCTGGTGATGGACGGCGTGTCGGGCCGGGCGATCAGCCGGGGGCTCACCGCGACGGACCCGAAGCAGATCCAGCAGGACGACCATCTGCGCGGCCATCCGATCCTCGCCTCGATCGTGCTGCTCAGGCAGAGCGCGAGCACGGCCGAGAACGCCCGCTGGCGCGCGCTGGTGAAGGGCTGGATGCAGCGCGACCGCTACAGTCCGCCGCTCGCCGACCCGGTGCTGAGCCTGCCGCATCTGGCCCGGCTCAAGGGAGCTCAGGACGACGGATCCATGGCGGCGGTCGCCGAGCCGACCGGGCACCGGCTGTTCCCGTCCAGGGCGCGGGCCACGCACCGCAGGCCCGGCTGGGCGGCCGTGCTGAGCATGGCCGACGAGCGGATCACGTACTACGAGACCGGCAACGGCGAGAACCTGCGCGGCTGGCACATCGGTTCCGGGATGCTGTACTGGTGGGGCGGCACCTGCGCCAACGGCCAGTACAGCGACGCCTTCTGGCCCACCATCGCCCCCTACCGGCTGCCCGGCACGACCGTCTCGCGCAAGACGCTGGCGGACGCGGCCGGCGGTGACTGGGGTGCCTCGAAACCGGATGTGCTCGACGGCACGGTCGAGCCCGCCTTCTACCCGTGATCGGCGACGCTCACCGGGGCGACGTGGGCGCACATCGGCGGCCACGGGGGTTGTGTCTTCCCCGGCGGCGCGACGGTGCGGGCGCTGCGCTAGGCCCGCGAGGGCAGCTGGAGCGCGATCAACAAGGCCGGCTCGGCCACCGTACTGAACCGCAAGTACCTGACGCCGTACGTCGATCACGGCACCGACCCGGTGAACGCCTCGTACGCCTATCTGCTGCTGCCGGGTGCCACCGCGGCCGGCACACAGGCGCGGGCCGCCGATCCGGGCTGGCTGACCGTGCTCGCCAACACCGACAGCCGGCAGGGCGTCCTGGTGCGCTCGCTCGGCTTCACCGGGGTGAACTTCTGGTTCGGCGGAACGGTAGGAACGCTCGCCGCGAGCGATCCGTGCTCCGTGATGATCAGCGAGAACGACGACGGCACCGCCGTGATCGCCGTGAGCGATCCGATGCGTTTACGCACGAGCCTCACTGTGACCTGGCGGCGGGCGGTCGCCGCGGTGACGTCCGCGCCGGCCACGCTGGCCTCGGCGACCACGGGCGCCGCGCTGACGCTGTCCTTCGGCGATCTCACGGGCACGGCGGGGGCCACCCAGCGGGTCACCGTCAGGCTGGGCTGAGCGCCCCCTGCACAAAGCGGCTCAGGGACGCCGTGAACGCGGTGACGAAGTCGTCCCTGGCCTGCTCCGGCAGGGCCTCCAGGGACAGGTAGGGGTTCAGGTCCTCCAGTTCGACCAGCAGGAGGCCGCCGTCGCGGGTCCGGCAGGCGTCGACCCGCTGGATGCCGTGGCCGAGGTCGTTCCAGTCGATGAACCGGCGGGCGAACTCCAGGTCGGCGGCGGTGGCCGGGTAGGGCTTCAGCTCCCAGCGGCGCTCCGGGTCCGGGGCGTACAGCGCGTACTGGAAGTCGTCGTCGACGAAGTAGAAGGACACCTCGTACACGAAGTCGACGCAGGGCTGGATCAGGACCTCGCCGGCGGCGAGCGCGGCGACCTGCTCGGCGGGGGCGATGCGCAGGCCGAGGGAGTCCGCGCCGAGCATGGGCTTGACCACGTACCGCTCGACGGCCGGCAGCAGGTGCAGGTCCTCGGCCCGGCCGACCGTCGGTATGACGGGGAAGCCCGCGGCGCTCAGGTCGAGCAGATACTGCTTGCCCGCCATGTCCGCCTTGCCGGTGACCGGGTTGTACACGAGGGCGCCGGTGGCGAGCGCACGCGCGCGGAAGGCGTCGTACGCGTGCTGGTGGCCGAGGACGGGCCCGCTGTTTCGGACCACCACGGCGTCGAAGCCGTCCATCAGCGCCACGGTGTCCAGCGGATGGCACAGGGCGAGGTCGAAGCGGGCGCGGAGCCGGGAGGTGAGGAAGACGTCCTCGTCGCAGTAGCGGCGCCCGCGGGCCTCGTACGCCAGGTCGGTGACGTAGAGCAGGCGGGGGCGGGCGGCGGGCATACGGGATCTCCTCGGGCGGTACGGCCATGGCGGCAGCGGAATGCAGAAAGGTTACGTCGGGGGGCGACGGCTCCCGTCCGCGGCCCTGGTCCTCGTACAAGGTGAGCCGGAACGGCCGCTGTGAGGGCACCTCATGCGGAGCGGGTGAGTTCCTCGGGTCCGACCGGGCGGGCGAAGGGCAGGCCGCGGGCATAACGGGCGAGTTCGTCGGCGGCCCAGTCGGTCATGCGGCCCAGTTCATTGCCGAGCGAACCGGCGATGTGCGGGGTGAGCAGGACGTTCGGCAGGGTGTAAGGGGCGATGCGGCGGGGGGTACGTCGGGCTCCGTGACGTCGAGGACTGCGTTCAGGCGGCCGGTGAGCAGGTGTTCGGTGAGGGCGGCGGTGTCGACCAGGGAGCCTCGGGCGGTGTTGACCAGGGTCGCGCCGTCCTTGAGGAGGGCGAGGCGGCGGGCGTCGAACATGTGCCGCGTCCCGGGGAGTTGGGGGGCGTGGATGGTCACCACGTCGCTGCGTGCGGCGAGTTCGTCCAGTCCGGCCGGCTCCACGCCGAGCGCCCGGGCCTCGGCGGGGTCGCCGTAGGGGTCGTGGAGGAGGACGTGCAGGTCGAAGGGGCGGAGCAGCTCGATCACCCGGCGGCCGACGCGGGAGGCGCCGACCACCCCGACGGTGCGGTGGTAGTTGCCGTGGCCACTGTAGAACGGCAGGAGGCCGGGCGAGGTGCGGGCGCGGGCGTGGTCGCGGGCGATGCCGAGGACCCGTATGCCCGCGAACAGGACGGCGGCCAGGGTGAATTCGGCGACCGGGACGGCGTTGGCGGCGGCCGCGGAGGACACGGTGATGCCGCGTTTCCAGACGGCGTCGGTGATGTGGTGCCTGACCGAGCCGGCCGCATGGACGACGGCCCGCAGCCGGGCATACGGTGCAGCGCGTCCTCGGTCAGCGGCGGTGCGCCCCAGTGGGTGGAGAGCACTTCGGCGCGGGCGAGCCGCAGGGCCGTGGCCGGGTCTGCGTCGCTGATCGTTGTGATCGTGGTGGTCGTGTCGACGCGGGCGATCGTAGGGAGCCGGTCCAGGAGGCCGTCGGTGAGCAGGGTCCGGTGGATGTCCGCGCCCATGGCGAGGGCGGTGCGCGGGCGGGGCGCGGGACGGGCGGGGGCGGGGGTCATGGTCACCTTCATTTCACCGCGCCGGCGGTCAGACCGAAGCGCCAGAAGCGCTGCAGGCAGACGAAGACGGCGATCAGCGGGAGGACGGCCACGAGCGAGCCGGTGATCACGAGCGCGTAGTACTCGGGCTGCTGCTGGGTGACGCTGAGAAGACCCGGGCCAGATAGACGCCGAAGGGGTTGACCAGGGCGGGCAGCAGCAGCGCCCAGTAGGTGTCGACCACACCGGCCTTGGTGGCGAGCAGGTACATGGGCAGCTGGATGACGGTGCCGGGGACCAGGACACCCCTGAGGACGAGGGCGAAACAGCTTCTCCTTGCCTTGAAGTGGTACTTGTCGAAGGCGTAGCCGGTGGCGACACAGATGAAACTGGAGGCGGCTGAGCCGGCGACGGAGTACAGGACGCTGTTGCCGAGCCAGCGTAGATGGATACCGTTCGACCAAAATAATCAAAACGATCGCCCGAACGATCGGATCGGTCAGCGTGGCGGGCTCAGGAACCGTCGGCGGGGGCCTGGCCGCCGCAGGAGGAGCGGACGCGCAACTCCGGGAGCAGATCGATGTGCCGCCGGGGGCCGGGCCGCTGGCCGGTGCGCTTCTCGCCGAGGCGGCGCAGCAGCAGGTTCGCGGCGAGTTCGCCCACCGCGCGCGTGGGCGGGGCGATGGCGGTGAGGGGGACGTCGGCGAGGCCCGCGACCTGGTCCTCGTAGGCGATGAGGGCGAGGTCCGCGGGCACCCGGATGCCGTGTGCCTGAAGTCGCGGCACGAGCACGATGGCGTCCTCGTCGCTGTGCACCAGGGCCGCGGTGACGCCGCGTTCGCGGACCGCCCGGACGAGATGGTCCACGCAGGCCTCGTAGTCGCCGTGTTCGCGCACGCTCGGGGCGCTGTCGTCGACCTCGATCCCGCGCGCCCGGACGGCGGCCTGGAACCCGGCGCTGATCTGGACGGCGTGCGGGCCCTCCTGGAGGACGGCGGTGATCCTGCGGTGCCCGAGGGCGGCCAGGTGGCCGACGGCCACGGCGGCGCCGTGGGCACGGTCGGTGCGGACCCGGTCGAGGTCGGCGGCGGGGTTGCCGGGCGGGGCGGAGCGCTCGACCAGCACGGTGGGCACCCCGCATTCCATCAGCCACTTCTCCTGCCCGTCCCGGGGCACCCCGACGAACCAGCTCGGTGCCACCAGCAGCCCCTGCGCACCGCCCGCGATCAGGTGCTCCGCCTGCACGGAGTCCTCGGTGCCGACATAGCCGGAGAGCCCGAGGACGAGTCGGCCGCCCCGGGCGCCTACGGCGTCCCGGGCGCCGCGCACGATGTCGGCGAAGAGATTGACCGTGGTCGGCACGATCATTCCGATGACGGCGCCGTCCAAGGACCCCTGCCGCGCTTCGTCGCCGGCGGCGGGGGCTGAGGCGGGGGCGGCGGTGCGGTCGCCCGGCCAGACCACCGCGCCGTGCAGCCGCCGCACCCGGCCCTGGGCGGCGAGCGTCTCCGCGTCGCGCCGCAGGGTGACGGCGGAGACGCCGAGTTCGGCGGCCAGTTCGGCCACGCGCAGGCTGCCCCGCTCCCGGACGAGTTCGAGCACCCGCTCGTGGCGCTGGTCGACGTGCAGTCGCATGGGGGTTCCCCCTGGAACAGTGATCCCGAGTCGATTACTCTACGCCCGCAATCGTATCGATCGATTCCGATCAATTCGATCGATCCGATGTTCGGTCGCGCACCTCCAAAGCACTCAGTTCCCCCGCAAGCCCACTCTTGCTGCACTGAGTGTCATGGGTGTCTTCCGGGTGCTACGTTCCCCTCCATGAGCTCCACCAGTGCGGCGCCGGCCGCGAAGCCGCCGATGCGGGAGGCCCTCGTCGCGGCGGCCTTCCAGCTCTTCCTGGAACGCGGGTACGAGCAGACGACCGTGGACGACATCGTCGCCCTGGCCGGGGTCGGCCGGCGGTCGTTCTTCCGCTACTTCCCCTCCAAGGAGGACGTGGTCTTCCCCGACCACGAGCGCTGCCTGGCCGACATGACCGCCTTCCTCGCCGCGAGCGGCACGGAGCACGAACCGGTGCGGCGGGTGTGCGACGCGGCCCGGCTGGTGCTGGGGATGTACGCGGAGAACCCATCGTTCTCCGTGCAGCGCTACCGCCTCACGAAGCAGGTGCCGGGCCTGCGGGCCTACGAGCTGTCGGTGGTGTGGCGCTACGAGCGGGCGCTCGCCGAGTATCTGCGCGGGCGCTTCGCGGGCCGGCCGGACGGGACGCTGCGGGCCGACGTCATCGCGGCCGCGGTCGTCGCCGCGCACAACAACGCCCTGCGTTCCTGGCTGCGTTCGGACGGCCTGGGCGACGCGGGCGCGGCGGTGGACCACGCACTGGGGTATGTGCAGAAGACGTTCGGGCGTGCCGCCGAGCCCTCGACGCCACCCGCCCGCATCAGCCCGGCACCGGCAGGGCATCCCGACGACGTGGTGGTGGTCGTCACCCGGCGGGACGCTCCGCTGTGGCGGGTGGTGCAGGAGCTGGAGGCGGCACTGGGCCGCGCATGAGGGCCTCGGGTCGCAAATTGGGGGTACGGAGTGCCTTTACGAGTGACACTGAGTGCCATACCCTGTCGGCGTGCACGGTGGCACGGCTGCCGCGCACTCGTGTGTCCGGTGCGCGCCGGGTACGCGGGATTCCGGCCGAGCGCAGGGAGTTGACCAGCGTGTACCACCACTCAGCAAACGTCTCGCACCCGGCGGCCGGCTCCGCGGCGGGTGTTCTCGATCCTGCCCCCGCGGACTGGAGGGACGCCATCGTCTTCCAGCGGTGCACCTGGTGCGGCACCGCGATGTACCACCGGCTGCTGTGTCCGGTGTGCCAGGGCAGCGAGCTGCGCACCGAGCGCAGCGAGGGCGTCGGGACGGTGCGGCACTCCACCGTGGTGCACCGCAACACGCCCGCCGCGCGCAATGTCTCGCTGATCGAGATGGCCGAGGGATTCGTCGTACGCGGCCGGGTCATGGGCCTGCCGGTCGGCATCCACAGCGGCGACCGGGTCCGGCTGTCCACCGCCCAGGATCCGGTGCGCGGCGAGCCGGTCTTCCAGCTGCTGGACGAGTCGTTCCGGAGCGCCTGGACCTGACATCCCGCCGGGCAACTGGGCTGTTGCCAGCCACCGTTGACGCAGTCCGGCCATCTGATCGACCACTTGTTCTTCACGGGCAACCCACAGGTTTCACGTTCCGTCCTCCGGGGCGAGGGGCGCCCGGGACGGCCGGGACGCCCGAGGTCGGGGGTCGAGGAGGAACAGTGGTCCGTGCCCGGCGCATATGGGTGACCGCCGCCGCGCTGCTCGCGGTGGCCGGCGCATCCCCAGGGGCGGCAGTCGCACAGGCTCAACCACCGTCATCGGCAGGCACGTCGGCAGCAGCAGACGACGGGACGCTGCCACCGGGCTGGCGGATCGCCGGCGGGCGGTCCGCGCCCCAGCTGGTGTGGCGGTCGGACCGGCCGGTGCCGATGGGGGACGCGCGGGTCGAGTTCCGGGCCGGCGGGCGTCTGCTGGGAGCCCCGCGGCCCGGCCCGGACGGGCACACGTTCCGGCTGCCGCTGGACGGACACCGGGCCGGCGAGCTGCGGGGGCTCCAAGTGTGGTCCGGCGGGCGGCGGTTGGACGAGCCGGGCACCACCGGATCCGGGGCCGCGTCCGCGCCCCGGCCGCCGGCCCCGCTGCCCCCGAACGCGGTCGATCCGGGCGAGCCGGGCTCGTACCGGACCCGGACGGGCGAGTACAGCCTGAAGTCGGTGAAACTGCCCGGCTTCGCGGCGCCGGTGGAGATGCGGGCGGTGGTCGTCGCCCCGGTCGGCACGTCCGGCAGTCGTCCGCTCGCGCTGTTCCTGCACGGCCGCCACTTCACCTGCTACCAGGGCCACAGCAGCACCGGCGACTGGCCCTGCAAGGCCGGTACGCAGCCCATACCGAGCCACCGCGGTTACCTGCGCGACCAGACACTCCTCGCCTCGCAGGGCTATATGACCGTCTCGATCTCCGCCAACGGCGTCAACGGCCAGGACTCCGCGGCCGAGGACGGCGGTGCCCAGGCCCGCTCCTCGCTCGTCCGGCTGCATCTGGCCCGCTGGGCCGGCTGGGCCGCGCACCCCGAGACCGCGCCGGACGTCGTACGCCGCTCCCCGCGCGCCGACCTGTCCCGGGTACTGCTCGTCGGACACTCCCGTGGCGGCGAGGGCGTCGACCGGGCGGCCCTGGACAGCCTGTATCCGCCGCCCGCCGACCAGGACGGCTATCACGGGCCGGTCCGCTGGAAGATCCGAGGTACGGTGCTGATCGGACCGACAGTCTTCGGCCAGAACCCGGTGCCCGACGTGCCGTCGGTGACGATCCTGCCCGGCTGCGACGGTGACGTCTCCGATCTGCAGGGCGAGGTGTACGTCGACGGGACCCGCGCGGTCAGCAACGGCCGCGCGCTGCACAGTGCCGTGTATGTCATCGGCGCCGACCACAACTTCTTCAACTCCGAGTGGACGCCGGGCCAGTCCGCGGCGCCCTCCGAGGACGACTTCGCCGACGACCCGCAGCACCCGGACCCGGTCTGCAACAAGCATGCGGCGACCCGGCTCAGCGCCGACCAGCAGCACCGGGCCGGTTCGACGTACATCGCGGCCGCCGCGCGGCTGTTCCTGGCCGGGGACGACCGGGTACGGCCGCTGCTGGACGGCTCCGGGAGGCGGGCGCCGTCGGCGGACCCGGCGCGGGTGCTCGGCCACGCGGTGGGGGCGGACCGGGGTGCCGGGTTCCTGCCGGACGGCGGCGTGTCGGTGACCGGTGCCCGGCTGTGCGACGCGGTCGATCCCAGCCCGGCCAAGGGCTGCCTGGGCAAGCGGGCCAAGGGGGTGTCACCGCACTTCGCGCAGTGGGTGACCGGCCGGGAGTCCGATCGGCACGCGATCGCGCTGAGCTGGACGCGCGCCGGCACCGCGGCACGGGTGAGCGTCCGGCGGCCCGTGTCGCTGTCCGGTGCCGAGGCGCTGGCGCTGCGTCTGTTCGTACCGCCGAACTCCCGGGGCACACAGCTGGACGTGTCGCTCACCGACACCTCCGGCCGGAAGGTGAGGCTGGGCCGCGTCCGTGCGGACGGGCTGCCCGGCAGCGAGGTGACCGCGTCGTACTGGGCGCGCGAGTTCCGGGTGCCGCTCACGGCGGCCGGCCGTACCGGGTTCGCGCTCGGCTCCGTCAAGTCCATGGAGCTGACGGCCCGTTCGGCGGCCGGGCAGGCCTGGCTGATGGACGCGTGGGGCTGGCGGCCGGGGACGCCCGCGGTGCGGGCGGCGGCGATGCCCCGGGTGGACCTCGGCCGTATGACCGTGGACGAGGGTGACTCGGGCGTGCGCACCTACCGCGTTCCGGTCCGGGTGACGGGCCGCGGCAGCGGGCAGGTCCGGGTGTACGTCGTCGACCCGGCCACCGGGAAGACCGCGGACCGGGTGGTGACGGTGCGGCCCGGCGGCCACGACATCGACGTACCGGTCGAGGTGAAGGGCAACACGCGCTACGGCCGGGACGTGTCGCACGATGTCTTCGTCAAGGCGGTCCACGGCGCGGTCGTCGGCTCCTACCAGGGCGGGATCACCGTCCACGACGACGATCCGGCTCCGACGATGACGGTCACGCCCCTCGCCGACCGCGTCACCGAGGGGCAGTCGCTGAAGTGGCGGGTGTCGCTGTCCGAGGCTGTGGACGTCGGCATGAGCGCGGACTTCGTCGCGGTGCCGGCTCCCGCGCCGGAGCTGTCCACCAAGGACGTGCCGGCGCGCTGGCTGCGGGACACCGCCGGGGCGAACCCGGACCCGGAGCGTCCGCTGTCCAAGGTGGGCGGACTCTATCTGTGGACCGACATCCCGGCGGGGCGGACGAGCGCGGACATCACCCTGCCCACGGTCGACGACGGCGTGAAGGAGCCGGCGGAGTCGGTGCGGTTCCAGCAGATCGACCCGCAGACCGGTGCGCCGCGGCCCGACGGGCTGGTACTGACCGGTTCGGTGCGGGACGCGTCGTAGCCTCGCTGCGGGACGCGTCGTAGCGCCGGTTCCGGGTGGCCCTCACTTTGCGAGGGTCACCCGGATCCCCACCGTGCCGTCCAGGCCGCGGCGAAGCCGGCTGCCCAGCAGGGTGAGGCGGCCGAGGATGCCGTACTTGCGGGTGATGAGGTTCCGGTAGCGGGCGGTGGTGGCGGCGTCGGCGATCTCCGCGGTGGCCGGGAGTTGCTCGCCGGTGGGGTTGCCGCGCAGGTCGCAGGGGCCGACGAGGACGTCGGGGCGGCGGCGGATCCGCTTGACCTTGAAGCTGTCGGCGGCCGTCCAGACCCCGAGGGTGCCCCCGTCGCGGACCACCCACACGGGGGTGGCGACCGGCGTGCCGTTCTTGCGGTAGCTGGTCACCAGCAGGTACTTGCCGGAGCCGAGCCGGTCCAGCCTCGTGTCGTCCATGCCCGGCAGTCTAGGAGCCGTGGCCGGGTACGGCACGGCGAGGACGGTGCGGAGATCAACTCCGGCGTCTAGATTGCGTCTTGAACGCTGTTTCCCTCGTCAGGCATCTCATCCGTACCCAGGAGCTGACCCACGTGACCGACAACCCGGCAGCCACCGACGACGTGGCCGTGTCGCTGCGCGCCCGGATCAACACCAGTCAGCCGCACACCGCCCGGATCTGGAACTACTGGCTCGGCGGCAAGGACAACTACGAGGTCGACCGCGCGGCCGGCGACCAGATACGCCGGCTGCACCCCGGCATCGGGGAGTACGCGCGCGCCGACCGGCTGTTCCTCGGCCGCGCGGTACGCCATCTGGTCGGCGAGGCGGGCATCCGGCAGTTCCTCGACATCGGCACCGGGCTGCCCACCGCCGACAACACGCACGAGGTCGCCCAGCGCGTCGCCCCCGAGGCACGGGTGGTGTACGTCGACAACGACCCGCTGGTCCTCGCGCACGCGCGTGCCCTGCTGACGAGCACGCCCGAGGGCCGTACCGACTATCTGGACGAGGACCTGCGCAACGTCGACGCGATCCTCGAACACGCGGCGCGGACCCTCGACTTCAGCGAGCCGGTGGCGCTGATGCTGCTCGGCGTGGTCATCTTCATCGGCCAGGACGAGGACCCGTACCGTCTGGTGCGGCAGTTGACCGACCGGCTGCCGGCGGGCAGCCATCTGGTGCTGTCGCACACCGTCACCCATCCGTCGATGCCGGACGTGGACGAGGCGGTGAAGTTCTGGAACGAGCACGGCACCCCGAAGCTGACCCAGCGCACGCCTGAGGACGTGGCCCGGTTCTTCGGCGGTCTGGAGCTGCTGGAGCCGGGTGTGGTGTCCTGCTCGCGCTGGCGCCCGGAGCACGGCCACGGGGCCGAGCCGGAGGAGGTCGCGATGTTCGGCGGTGTGGCCCGCAAGAACTGAGCCCGGCAGCGCGCGATCGCCGCGATCGCTGAACGCCGGGGCGGTGCGCCGCGTATGGAGGTGCGGGCCCTCGACGAGCCGAGGGTCTCGCGCCGCCGCCGACGGCCGGCGGCGCGCGTTCGGTTCGGTTTCGGGAGCCCTGCATGCGGCACGCACGACGACGGATCGTCAGGCGGGTGACTCGCCTGGCGGCGGTCGGCGGACTCCTCCTGGGCGGCGCGATGGTCGCCCAGGCGGCGATGGCGAGCGAGCCACCTGGGGTCGCGGCCAGAGCGTTCTCCGCGTCCGCCGGCGGCGGGGACACGGGCGCCGCGCTGGCGGCGCGGCTCGGTACGGCACGGACGGCGGGCGACTGGATCGGCGCCGACGGGCGGCCGGTCGTGGCGGTGACCGACGAGGCGGCGGCGCGGGAGGTACGCCTCGCGGGGGCCGAGGCGAAGGTCGTGCCGCACAGCATGAACGAGCTGAAGTCGGCGACGGCCACGCTGCGTTCGGCGCCGCGGGTGGCGGGTACCGCGTGGGCGGTGGACTACCGGACCAACCGGGTCGTGGTGAGCGCGGACAGCACGGTGTCCGCCGGTGACTGGTCCCGGATGAGCCACGTCGCCGCGAGGATCGGCGGCTTCGTGCGCATGGAGCGTACGAAGGGCACGTTCACCACGCGGCTCAACGGCGCCCAGCCGATCCTGTCGACCGGCGGCCGCTGCTCGGCGGGGTTCAACGTGAGCAACGGGCAGAGCGACTTCATCCTCACGGCAGGTCACTGCGGTCCCGCGGGATCCACCTGGTTCGCCGACAACCAGGGCAACCAGCAGCTGGGGCGGACGGTGAGCAGCACCTTCCCCGGCAATGACTTCTCGCTCGTGCAGTACGCCACCGGCAAGGCCGGTGACGGCGCCGACATCGTCGCGATCGGCGGCGGCAACGGGGTGCGGATCACGGGGTCCGCCGATGCGGCGGTGGGGCAGCGGGTGTTCCGCAGCGGCAGCACCAGCGGCCTGCACGACGGCCAGGTCACCGCGTTGAACGCGACCGTGAACTACCCGGAGGGGACGGTCACCGGACTCATCCAGACCAATGTGTGCGCCGAACCGGGCGACAGCGGCGGGCCGCTGTTCTCCGACGGGATCGCGCTCGGGGTGACCTCGGGCGGCAGCGGTGACTGCACGGCGGGCGGGACGACGTTCTTCCAGCCGGTGACGAAGGCGATGGCGGCGCTGAACGTCAAGCTCATCGTGTCGACGCCGAGCACCGGCGGTGCCGCGCAGAACGCCGCCCCCTCCCCCGCGCAGTCGGCCCCGGCCGCACAGGGCGCGGTCGCGCCGAGCGCTGCCTCGCCGGGTTCCTCGGCACCGGTGACCGGCGCACAGGGGCAGACGCTGCTGGCACGGCTGACGGACACCCGGAACGTCGGTCCGGGGCTGCTGGTCATCGCGGGCAGTCTGATCGCGCTCGTCGCGACCCGCTACATCCGGGCCGAGCAGGACCGCAAGGCCTATCAGCGGTACTACTCGGCGACCTGGGGCTGACGAGAAGACGGCGGACGGGGCGGGGAGGGACGTCCCCGGGACCTGCTGTCCCCGGGACCTCCTGCGAGAAGGGCACCCGTGCGCTCACGGGTGCCCTGGACGATTACGGTGACGGTACGGCGCGGTCCGCGCGAGGCCGGTCAGGCCGCCCGCTGTGACGGCGGGGTCGCGGCGGCCCACTCCAGCACGAGGCGCTGATACTGCGCGCGCTGCTCGGTGGTCAGTGTCCCGCCCGACCGGCGCCACAGGGCCCTGATCTCCTCGTTGACCTCCGCGGCCGATCGCTCGGAGGCGGCTTCAACAGTGGTGGACATGCTGTGAAGCATATGCCGATCAAGGTGAAGGCGCTGTGAGCAAGCACACCCGATACGGACATTCCGGACCGTGTTACTCATCACGTCGATGTGTCAAGTAGGAGGCGGCAGTTCACACCGGGCCCTCACCCAGCACGAGCACCTGGATCGCCAACACGGCGGCGCCTCGCGCCCAGTCGTGGAAGTCGGACACCCTGGTCTCCAGGCCGACCGGATCGGCGTGCGGAGGGCGGTGCGCGCGGATGGTCTCGTGGACCGTGTTCCCGGCCACATCCATCAGTCCGACGCCTTCTCCGGCGAGCAGGATCTTCTGCGGCATCGCGAAGTTGGCGATCTGCGCGACCAGGATGCCGAGCGCGCGGGCGGCCTCGCCGACGACCCTGGCGGGCATGGGTTCGCCGGCGGCGGCAGCGGCGAGGATCTCCTCGTAGGTGGTGTCGCGGCCGGTGGCGGCGCGGATCTGGTACTCGATGCTGGGGATGGTGAGCATCGACACAGCGCTGCCGCGTTCTCCGGTGGGGGTGAGCGGGCCGTTGGGGTCGATGATCCAGTGCCGGCCGAAGCCCCGGCCGTCCTCGGTGAACGGCACGCGTCTGCCGCCGAGCACCAGCCCGTAGCCGATGCCGGCGCCGATGGTCAGGACGGCGAAGCGGTCGAGTCCACGGCCCGCGCCGAACCAGGTCTCGGCCTCGACCAGGGCGGCCACGTCGTTCTCCACGACGACCGGCAGCCCGGTGCGCTCCCGCACCAGTGCGGCGAGCGGCACCTCGCGCCAGCCGAGAAACGGCGACTCGGCGACCACCGCGCGCTCACGCACCGGACCGCCCACGCCGATGCCGATTCCGGCCGGAGCGGGACGGCCCTCGGCCAGTACGGCGGTCATCTCCGCGAGCAGCGCGGCGACGGGGTCCGGGGCGTGCGTGGTGAGCGGCCGGTCAAGCCGGCCGGTGACCTCGCTGCGCAGCGTGGTGACGACGCCGTGGACCATATCGCCGGTGATCTTGAAGCCGAGGAAGGAGCCGGCGTCGGCCACGACCCCGAGCGGCTGCGACGGCCGGCCCTGACGCGCCTGGGCCGCGCCGGCCGCCTCGGGGGCCTCGACCAGCAGCCCGGACTCGATCAGCGGCTTGGTCAGCCGGGTGAGGCTGCCCTGGGAGAGCCCGAGCCGCCGGGCCAGCTCGGTGCGCGACAGCGGACCGTGCACGAGCACCTCGATCGCCACGGAGCGCTCCGCGGGGCTCAGCGGCAGCCAGCCGGTCATTTCTTCCGCCTCACAAATAACCAGGTCATCTTACTGTGCAGAGAGCATGCCACAGAAGCTTCCGCCCGCCCCTTGACGGCCAGATTATTTCGCACCAAAAGTAATCGGCATGACTTTCTCTCTCGGCATCGTCGGCGCCGGCCAGTTCTCCGGTCAGTTCGCCACGCTGTTCCAGGCCCATCCCGGCGTCCGTGACGTGTATGTCACCGACCTGCTGCCCGAGCGGGCCGAGCGGCTCGCCGCCGCGCAGCGGCTCACCGGCACCTTCCCGTCGTACGAGGCCATGCTGGAGTCGAAGGGGGTCGACGCGGTCGCGGTCTTCACCCAGCGCTGGACGCACGGCCCGCTGGTCCTGCGGGGCCTCGGCGCGGGCAAGCACGTGTACTCCGCCGTCCCCATGGCGATCACCGCCGACGAGATCTCCGAGATCATCGACGCGGTACGGGCGACCGGGCTGACGTACATGATGGGCGAGACCAGCCAGTACAACCCGGCGACCGTGCACGCCCGCAACCAGATCGCCGAGGGCGCCTTCGGCCGGCTCTTCTACGCCGAGGGCGACTACGTCCACGACATGGACCTCGGCTTCTACGAGGCGTACCGGTACAGCGGCGGCGAGCACTGGAAGGCGACCGCCAGCTATCCCCCGCTGCTCTACCCGACCCATGCGGTGGGCGGGGTGCTCGGGGCCTGGCGGACCCACGCGGTGAGCGTGTCGGCGATCGGTGTGCGAGACGATCGCGACGACGGCGTCTTCGACCGTTCGGTCAGTCAGTTCGACAACGACGTGTCCAACGCGACCGCGCTGTTCGAGGTCGCGGGCGGCGGATCGTTCCGTACGAACGAATTCCGGCGCGTCGGCTATCCCTCGCACATCCGCGAGTCACGGTTCCGGTTCTTCGGGACGGAGGCCAGCATGGAGCAGCTGGCGACGGTGGCGCTGTGGCAGGACAAGAACGGGGTGAAGGACATCAGCGAGCTGCTGGAACCGGGGCCGACACTGGCCCCGGACGATCCGTCCCTGGCGCACATCGCCCCGGAGCTGCGGGCCGCCTTCACCTCGGGGTCGGCGCCGGTGCACGACCGGGCGCGGCTGCCGCGGGAGTTCGACCACCTGCACAACGGCCACGAGGGCAGCCACCACTTCCTGGTGGACGACTTCGTCACCGCGGTCACCACGCGCTCCCTGCCGTCGGTGAACGCGTGGGTGGCCGCCCGGTACACCCTGCCGGGGATCATCGCGCACGAGTCCGCGCGGCAGGGCGGCGTCCGGCTGGCGATCCCGGACTTCGGGGACGCGCCGGAGGGGTGACGGGCCGGGCGGTGCCGGTCAGGTGCCCGGCTTGCGGCCGTAGACGAAGACGTCGTCGCCCGTCCTCAGCAGCGACCAGTACGCCTTGGCGTCCTTGGTCGTCATGTTGACGCAGCCGTGCGAGCCCGGCGGGTTCCACATGCTCAGATTGACCGAGTGGAAGGCCTGGCCGCCGTCGAAGAACTGGCTGTAGGGCATTGGCACGTTGTAGACCGTCGAGACGTGGTTGATGTCCCGCCAGTAGATCCTCTTCAGGCCGGTACGGGTGGCATAGTCCTTGCGGCCGGTGCGCACGGGGACCGGTCCGTAGACGAGCTTCTTGCCGTCCTGGATCCAGCTGAGCTGGAGCGTGAGGTTCACACAGGCGATCCGGCCCTTGTTCACCGGGCACGACCCGTCCTTGTTGGGGTTGTTCCCGACGGCCTTCTGCTTGTTCATGAGGTCCATCACGCCCCAGGTGACGGGGCCGGCGTAGCCGATGTCCGGCGTGATGCCGTTCCTGTCCTGGAAGACCTGGATGGCCTTGCAGTCGGCGGCGGACTGCCGGCCGTCGACCGGCCGGCCGAGGAACTTCTCCACCTGCTTCTGGTACGGCCCCGCCTGCGTGGTGCAGCTCGCGGCCTGGGCCGGTGCCGCGGTGAGGGCGAGTGTGAGCGGCGCCACGAGTCCCGTGACGCCCAGCGCGATGACGCCCCGTCTGGCTATGACCCCCATGTGCAACCTCTTCTCCCCTTGTCACCCAGGGCCTGCCCCGGGTGCCTCCCTGCGCGATTCCCGCGATATCGGACTACTAGACCCCCAAGAGGGCGTGGGGGTTGTGTTTCCGGTCAGGCTGTGACGAAACGGTGAACCTCGTCACCGCGCGGCCCGCCGGAAGGGGGTCTGCGGCCGTAGGCGATCAGCAGAAGATCCTGGTCACGGCCGTCCTCGGGCACCTCGCGGTCCAGGCCGAGGGCGACGGTGACGGCGAGCCGGTCGGTCGTGCGGTGCGGGCTGCCGCGCGCCTTGACCAGCTCCAGCAGCACCTTCGCCGTGGTCGGGGCAGCCGCTGCTGGACCGGTCGGGCCGCTCGGTACGGCCGACGGAGGCGGGTGGGGTCGTACTGCCGTACGCGCGGGCCGTGCTCGCGGCGGTCGACGGGGTGCGGCAGAGGGTGGAGGAGTACGCGGGTCTGCTGCGCGGCCGGGTCGCCGTCGGTCTGATTCCCGGCACGCTCGCGCACGCCTTCGACGTGGCCCGGTTCCCCGTGCCCGAGGGGGTTGCGGTGCCGTCGGCTCAGGGGTGGCGTACTGCCGCGTGAAAGCCGGTGTTCACCGCGGTGAGGCCGCCGTCGACCACCAGGGTGGTGCCGGTGATCCAGGACGCGTCGCGGGAGGCGAGGAAGGCGACCGCGGCGGCGATGTCCTCGGGCTCGCCGACCCGGCCGAGCGGGTACAGCGGGCGGAGCGCGTCCAGTTCGCCGTCGCGCCCTTCCCACGCCGAGGTGCGGACCGTGCCCGGCGCCACCAGGTTCACCCGCACACCCCGGGCCGCCGCGTGCCCGGCGAGGGTGCGGGTCAGCGAGCCCAGGCCGGCCTTGGCGGCGCTGTAGGCGTGGTTGCCGAAGTCCTGCAGGCCGTTGACGGAGCCGATACCGACGATCGCGCCGCGTCCGGAGGCGGCGAGATGGGGCAGCGCGGCACGGCAGCAGCGGTACACGCCGGTGAGGGTGACGTCCAGGTCGAGTGCCCACGCGTCGTCGGTGCCGTCCTCGAAGAGCGGCACGTCCGGGGTGCAGTGGGCGGCGCAGTTGACCAGCACGTCGAGCGAGCCGAACGCGGCGACGGCGTGGGCGACGGCCGCCTCCACCGAGGAGCGGTCGGCGGTGTCGCACACCAACGCCTCGGCGGCGAGGCCCTCGCGGCGCAGCGCGGCGGCGGTCCGCTCGGCCTCGGGCAGGTCCCGGTCGGTGACCAGGACCCGGCCGCCCTCCTCGGCGAGCCTGCGGGCGACGGCGGCGCCGATGCCGCGGGCGGCGCCCGTGACGAGAACTCCGTGTCCTGCGAAGCGCGTGTGATCGGTCATGGGCCGACCGTACGGCCCGAGGGGCGCGCTTTCACGGGTAGGGCGGGCGCCTTCTCGCCGTATCCGGTGACGTCTTTCACCGGTATCCGGTGACGTCGGCCGGCTTGCCCGTGTCCTGTACCTCGACCAGGTAGCGCCAGGCGTCGGGGCGGCTGCCGTCGACGTCGGTGAAGCCGTACAGCTGGGCGAGGCCGCCGCTGGAGAGGGACTGTCCGTTGAAGCGGGCCACGTCGGGGTCGGCGGCCAGGGCGGCGACGGCGCGGCCGACATAGCGCGGGGTCTCGGAGATGGCGAAGTGCGGTGCGCGGACGAGGGCGTCGCGCCAGTTGTCCTCGCGCACGCCGTACGCGTCGAGCATCAGCTCCGAGCGCAGCCAGCCCGGGGTCAGGGCGAGCGCGGTGGCGCCGCGCGGGCCGAGTTCATGGCCGAGGGCGAAGGCCATCCGCAGCACGGAGGACTTGGCGAGGTCGTAGAAGAAGTTCACGCGGTAGGTGTCGCGGTTGTACTCGGCGGTGCCGTCGGTCATCTCCACGACCAGGCCGCCCGGCCGGCGCAGCAGCAGGGGCAGCGCGAAGTGGCTGGTGATCGCGTGGGTCTCGACCGCGAGCCGGAGGAGCCTGAGCCCGTTGTCGAGGTCGTGCTCCCAGACCGGGGTGTCCCATGCGAAGAGCTTCTCGCCGCCCCAGATGTCGTTGACGAGGACGTCGAGGCGGCCGTGGTCGTCCGCGATGCGGTCCACCAGGGCCCGTACGGCGGATTTGTCCAGGTGGTCGACGGCGGCGGCGATGCCGTGGCCGCCGGCCGCGGTGACGAGGTCGGCGGTGTCCTCGATGGTCTCGGGGCGGTCGTACTCCGAGCGGCGCCGGCGGGTGCTGCGGCCGGTGACGTAGACCGTGGCACCGGCCGCGCCGAGTTCCACGGCGATGCCGCGTCCGGCACCCCGGGTCGCGCCCGCGACCAGCGCCACCTTGTCCTCAAGCGGTCCTGACATGTCCGGCCTCCCGTGTGGTGCGACTGCTGTCGTCGTCCACTGTCGCGGGAAAGCCGGACATCTCCTGTCGGCTTTTACCGGCACGGTCTCAGTGTCCGCGCCTGATCCACTCCTCCAGGTGAGGTGCCTCGTCGCCGATGGTGGTGGAGTCGCCGTGGCCGGTGAGGATCTTGGTCT
This sequence comes from Streptomyces sp. NPDC052101, assembly GCF_040680235.1. NCBI lineage: Bacteria > Bacillati > Actinomycetota > Actinomycetes > Kitasatosporales > Streptomycetaceae > Streptomyces > Streptomyces sp. NPDC052101. The sequence goes on along the minus strand of NZ_JBFAWH010000059.1, from coordinate 4,862 downwards.
CCGGCGGGAGGGTGAGGAGCTTGTCGCGGATGGAGCCGATGATCGTCGGGAAGTGGGAGTAGGAGCGCCCGGTGGCGCCCGGGCCGCCCTTGAACAGGGTGTCCCCGGTGAAGACGGTGCCGAGCCCGGGCTCGTAGAGGCAGACGGCGCCGGGGGCGTGGCCGGGGGTGTGCAGCACGGTCAGGTCGGCGCCGGCCGTCTCGATGACCTGGCCGTCGAGGAGATGCCGGTCGGGGTCGCGGTCCGGGTGGGTCATCCTCCACAGCGGCAGGTCGTCGGGGTGCAGCCAGATGGTGGCGCCGGTGAGGTCGGCGAGGCGCGGTGCGGCGTTGACGTGGTCGTTGTGGGCGTGCGTGCACACGATGGCGGTCAGACGCCGGTCGTTGACGGCGCGGGCGATGGCCTCGGCGTCGTGGGCGGCGTCGATGACGATCACCTCCCGCTCGTCGCCGACGATCCACACGTTGTTCTCGACGTCCCAGGTGCCGCCGTCGAGGCTGAACTTCCCCGAGGTGACGAGGCGTTCGATGCGTACGGTCATCAGAGCACCACCACCGAACGCAGCACGTCGCCGTGGTGCATCCGCTCGAACGCCTTCTCCACCTCGTCCAGTTGGATGGTCTCGGTGACGAACGCGTCGAGCGGCAGCCGGCCCTGCAGATGCAGGTCGATCAGCATGGGGAAGTCACGCGAGGGCAGGCAGTCGCCGTACCAGCTGGACTTCAGGGCGCCGCCACGGCCGAAGACGTCCAGCAGCGGCAGTTCGAGCTTCATCTCGGGGGTGGGGACGCCGACGAGGACGACGGTGCCGGCGAGATCGCGGGCGTAGAAGGCCTGTCGGTACGTCTCCGGGCGGCCTACGGCCTCGATGACGACGTCGGCACCGAAGCCGCCGGTCAGCTCACGGATCGCCTCGACCGGGTCGGTCTCCTTGGAGTTGACGGTGTGGGTGGCGCCGAGAGCCCGGGCCTTCTCCAGCTTGCGGTCGTCGATGTCTACGGCGATGATCCTCGCCGCGCCCGCGAGGCCCGCCCCGGCGATGGCCGCGTCGCCGACACCGCCGCACCCGATGACCGCGACGGAGTCGCCCCGGCCGACGCCGCCCGTGTTGATCGCCGCGCCGATACCGGCCATGACCCCGCAGCCCAGCAGGCCGGCGACCGCCGGGGAGACCGCCGGGTCGACCTTGGTGCACTGGCCTGCGGCGACGAGCGTCTTCTCGGCGAACGCGCCGATACCGAGGGCCGGGGACAGCTCCTGGCCGGTGGCCGCGAGTGTCATCTTCTGCCGCGCGTTGTGCGTGTTGAAGCAGTACCAGGGGCGCCCGCGCAGGCAGGCCCGGCAATTCCCGCACACCGCACGCCAGTTGAGGATGACGAAGTCGCCGGGTGCCACGTCGGTCACGCCCTCGCCGACCGACTCCACGACACCGGCGGCCTCGTGGCCGAGGAGGAAGGGGAAGTCGTCCGAGATGCCACCCTGCTTGTAGTGCAGGTCGGTATGGCAGACGCCGCAGGCCTGGACGCGTACCACGGCTTCGCCGGGCCCCGGGTCCGGCACCACGATCGTCTCGACCCGTACGGGCTCGTCCTTCCCCGGTGCGATCACGCCGCGTACTTCCTGCGCCATGGACTGGCCCCTTCCTTGATTGCCTTCCCTGCCGACCCTACGCGCGATCGATCGGTAGCGGGGTGGACCACGACGATGATCGTGGATCTTACCGGCCGCCGGACGGACCGGACGGACCGGACGGCCGGGCCCGGATCAGCGAGGCCTCCCGGGGGCGGGCTCGTCCGGTGCGTCGACGAAGTAGCTGTCGTGTTTCACCTGGAAGGCCTTCAGTTCCTCGGGGCCGCGACGCGCGAACTCCGCGACGCGTTCGAAATACTCCTCGCGGGGCGCGCCCGGCGAGAACAGCATCAGCATCGACAGGGGTTCGTCGGTGTCGTTCTTGAAGGCGTGCAGCCCGCCCGCGGGGACGTACAGGAAGTCGCCCTGCCGTCCGGTGAGCCAGGTGCCGCCGTCGTAGAGCCTGACCTCACCGGAGAGGACGTAGAAGGACTCGGAGATGGTCCGGTGGAAGTGCGTGCGGGCGCCGGGGGCCTTGGGGCCCATGTCGACCTTGTAGAGGCCGAATTCACCGCCGGTGGTGGCGTGACTGGCCAGATAGTGCGTTGCGGTGGTGCCGGAAACGACGTCAGGCGGGGTGTCGGCGGACCGGAAGACTGCGCTGATCTCGCCCTTGTCGCCGAGGTGGCGCGGGTGCGGATAGGACATGTGCGGGCTCCTTCGTAAGAAATGACACTCTATTCGGTAAGAGTCTCCGTCACTTTCGTCCCGCGGGTGCACCGTTGTCATCGGACTCCGGTATCGATCGCACAGAGGGCGGGACCAGGGCCCCTCGGTCGCAAGACCTAGGCCCTGCGGTCCCGTTCTTCAGAGGCCTTCGAATCGCGTAAGAATTTGACCGAATTACGTCATTCCATGATGGCAATCTTTTTGCTGGGTGCATGAGTTTGCCTGGTGTGTGGGTCGGTCCGGGCGTGCCTCAATGGGGTCATGCTCACCGACGGCCGCAATGGACGTACCGCATTCCTGTTCTCGGGCGGTGCCGGACCGCGCCCGGGAACAGGCCGTGAACTCCAGGAAGCGTTCCCGGAGTTCGCCGACGCCCTGGACGACATCTGCGCGCGCCTCGATCCGTATCTCGAACTGCCGTTGAAATGCGTGATGTTCGCGGACGACGGCACGCGTACGGCCGCGCTGCTGGACCGGGAGTCGTACGCCGGGCCCGCGGTCTTCGCGCTGCAGGTGGCGCAGTACCGGCTGCTGCGCGGCTGGGGCATCCGGCCCGACGTGGTGTTCGGGCAGGCGGCCGGGCGGATGGCCGCCGCGTATGCCGCGGGGGTGTTCTCCCTGGCGGAGGCCTGCCACGCGGTCGGCACCCTGGCGCGCCTCCTGGGCGGCCTCCCGGCCGCCGAGCCGCGCTCCGCCGGCCTCGACGGCACCGCCAGCCCTCGCCTCGACGGCACCGTCGACCCGCGCCTTGGCGGCATCCTCGACGCCTACGGCCGTACCCTCGCCACCCTCCACCCGTGTGTGCCGCGTCTCCCCCTCGTCTCCGATGTCACCGCCCGTCCGGTGGGTGCCGAGACCGCCGAGCCGGCGTTCTGGGTGCGGCGCGCACCGGGGCGCTTCGCCGAGGCGGTCGGCCTGCTGCATCGCGAGGGCGTCCGCACCTGGCTGGAGCTGGGGTCCGAAGACCTGCTGACCCGTCTGCTCCCGGACTGCCTCCCCGGCGGCACGGCCTCGGCTTACGCGCTCTCCCGTGACTGGGCGGCACTGCGGTCGGGTCGGTCCGGTCCGGGCGCCGGGTCCGGGACGGCGCAGCGCTGAGGGCCGCCTTCGCCGCTGACCTGGCCCGGCTCGGACCGCGGTGTGCGCTTGCCGAGGGGGCCGGGCCGGAGGAGTCTCGAAGGGTGGGGGTCCGCGTGGTCCGCGCCCCGCCGGGCCGCGGGCGCCCGAAGGAGGTCACCATGGGCACCGCGACAGGTTCCGGCTTCGACACCGAGACACTGCGCCGGGGCATAGAAGGGAACACCGGGAACACCCTTCTGTCGCTCTACGCCGACGACGCCCGGATCCGCATCGTCGACCACAACAACCAGCCCAGCCACCCCACCGTCCTGCGCGGCCGGGGTGAGATCGCCGCGCTGCTGGACGACATCTACAACCGCGACATGACACACAAGCTGGACCAGTGCGTCGTGCAGGGTGATCACGCCGCGTTCACCGAGTCCTGCCAGTACGGGGACGGCACACGTGTCCTCGCCGAGTCGATGGTCACGTTGCGGGACGGCAAGATCGCCGACCAGTTGATCATCCAGGCCTGGGACGAGTAGGCACACCCCGGCATGACAGGCGCCGGAAGGAGATTCGCCAGGGTCCAGGTCACCTCACGGCTGACCTGGACCTTCTCGGCCCGGGCGAGTCTGGGGCGGCTGCCCCGGGCCCGCCCTCGACGGCCGGCACCGGCTTCCGCCGCAGGACTGCCGGTGTCCGCCGCCCTGCTTCGGTCAGCACTGAGAGCAGCACGCCACAGGCGGTGTGGCCGGCGACGCTGAGCCGGACCCGCGTACCCGGGGGCAGCCCCAGCAGCTCGGCGAGTGCCGAGGGACCGCACTCGCACGGCGGCCCGGACCTCCGCAGTATCAACAGCACCTGCACTGCCAGTACTTGAGACCGCGGCGTCCAGCACCCGCCGGCGGGCCCGCGCACCGTGCCGGGCGAGGACCATCAGCGGGGCAACGACGGCCTCCCGGACCGGGGCCGACCGCGGCGGATCGTCCGGGCCCACGGCGAAGTCGCCCTGGACCGAGGCTGGTTCACCGGGACGGACACCGGTGCCGGACGGATCGAAGCAGCCGACGGGAGTGCCCGGACGGCGGCCAGGACACCGCCTTCCTCCGGCTCGGACACACCCACGCCCGGCCGCCGCAGGTCGCCTCGCGGACTGATCGCGGACAACCACTTCGCCGACCCCGTGGACGCCACCGGGCACGACGCGCAGGCGCGGTGTGCCGGGGAGAACAGCGCGGACGTTCTGCCGACCCTCGCGGCACTGCGGCGCCTCGGCCGCCAAGACACGACTCCGACTCCGGCGCGGTGGCCCTGCACCCTTCCCGGCAGTCGCCGTCGGCGGTCCGGGCCCGGGACACCGGCGACGAGGCGGGCGTCCGCGGCGCCGACCACGGAGGTGGCTTGCCGGGCGCGGCCCACGGCGCCCACCCCCCGCCCCCAGGGGCGGCCGCGATCCAGCAACAACCACCCCCCGCCCAGACGGCGCCGCCAAACCGCACCGT